>NZ_PNCU01000042.1:0-126432 GCF_005886915.1 Pseudoalteromonas sp. S3776
AAAGATCAACACGCCCTAAATAAGCTAAAATAATTTTAGGCAGCTCTTGCGCGTATTGCTGCGCCGATAAATCACACGCAATCGCAGGGGTTAAATCGTGGTAAAGTACTTTATCAAGCAATGAGCTAACAATTAAAAATACTGCTGTACCTGCCGCCGTTTCGCTCACTTTGGTATCGGTTTGGCTAATTAATTGTGCTAAACGCTGATAAATAACTCGTCTGTTTATGTGTTTATCAGTGCCTAATAACTCACTGTGTAAACGCGAATTTAAATGCAGCGTTCTAAATACTCCCTGTTGTGATAATAAAAACACATACGTTTTATGGCATAAAGTGTTAACTACAGCATCTAAGTTTTCATAGTGCTGTGCCTCAAGCTCGGTTACCCAATTATCTAATGCAATACCAAAGTCTTGATACAGCATAGGCAACAGCGACTCTTTATTTTTAAAGCGACGGTAAAACGTACCAACCGACACCTCGGCGTAATCAGCCAGCTCTTTTATACTTATGTGTTCAAAAAACTTACTTTTTAAACTGTGATTTAGCGCTTTTAATAGTTTTTTTTTGGTGTGTTGGCTACGTTGTTGCTTGGGCACCAAAAAAGGGTGTTCAGACATACATTCAACCATGTTGGTTTAAAGCGCACGCACTGTGCAGCTTGTAAATATAAATAGTAAAACCCAGCTAGCAATTACTTAACTCGCTGGGTAGCTATGTCGTTATTTTTGGCTATTTAAATAATCTACCGCTAATTGGCTAAGCGCTTTGGTCCCCACTTTAAACGACGATTCATCGGCGTAAAAATACGGTGAGTGGTTACTTGCTACCGTTTTTAAGTCTTGGTTTGCAGGTGTACCACCTAAAAATACAAATACACTGGGTATTTCTAAGGCATAAAACGAAAAGTCTTCTGCGCCGGTTATTTTACCCATTTCTTGCACGTTTTGTTTACCAGCTGCTTTTTCAAGACTCGGTAACATTTGCGCAGTAAGCTCAGGGTTATTAACCGTTACAGGGTAACCTTCGTGTATATGCACATCGGCCGTTGCCCCCGACGACTTGGCAATATGCGTAGCGGTTGTTTTAATATTTTCAAAGATTTGCGCGCGATTATCCATATCAAAATTACGAATAGTACCAACCATTTCAACTTCTTCAGGAATAATGTTATTACGCACACCACCGGCAATTTTACCAAACGACACAATAGCCGGCTCTTTGGTTATATTTACTTGGCGGCTCACAATATGGTTAACGCCCGTTACAATTTGCGCAGCGGCAGCAATAGGGTCAACGCCTGTCCATGGTGCTGAGCCATGTGCTTGGCGACCGTGTACGGTTATTTCAAAGCGATCGGCACTGGCCATAAACGGCCCACTTCGATAGCCAATTTTACCCGTATGCAGGCTTGAAGTGATATGCAAGCCAAAGGCAACATCTGGCTTATATTTGGTAAAAATGCCTTCTTTAAGCATTAGCTCTGCACCGCCTTCTTCGCCTAAAGGTGCGCCCTCTTCAGCAGGCTGAAACACAAACATAATGTTGCCATGCAGCTCATCTTTCATGTTTACCAGTACCTGTGCAGCGCCCATTAGCATAGCTACGTGCGTATCATGACCACAGGCATGCATTATACCTACATCAACGCCACGGAAATTTGTGGTTTTGGTTGATTTAAATGGCACATCTGTTTTTTCTGTTACCGGTAGTGCATCCATATCAGCGCGAAGCATGACTGTAGGACCGGGCTTTGCACCTTTTAAAATACCAACAACACCAGTGTAAGCAATATCGGTTTGTACTTGCATACCTAACGACTTTAAGTGTTTAGCCACAATGCCTGCGGTACGCGTTTCGCGATTACCCAGTTCAGGATTTTGGTGAAAGTCGCGTCGCCATTCAATTACCTGCTGCTCTACACTTTTAACGTGCTGATCAAGGTTTGCCTGTGCGTTAAACGCACTAAGTGCAGCAAAACCTAATGCCACTGAAAGTAGTGATTTTTTCATCCTGTTTACCTTTATTATTTTATAATATCAATCCGCATAATTAAGTGACCTATTTTGAGGATGGATAAACGTGTTGATAGCAAGGCAAAAAATTCGCTATTTAGTTGTTCTAAATAAGAGTTTTTTAACGCAGATAGCGACACGTTTAGCCCCTCAAAATGATTAAGTATTTTTTCGGATTGGTATAAAGCCCAACAACCGATTTAGTGTTATCGAAAAGTGCTGACAAGTTATAGCCTACACCATTTTTAAATTTATTTTTTACTGCGAGCGCTAAGGCACACAAGTTTGAAAGTAATACTAAAACACTGTTTACTGTAATAGCACCACCTAAAAATGTAAATATGGATTCACATTTTAGTTCATCATACTTTAATAAACCTTTTTTACTGTACTCTTTTTAAATTACACGGAATGACCATGAAAAATCGAATCACTAAAAAGCACGTTTTAAAATCAACATTGGCACTGACTATTGCACTCGCATTGAGTGGCTGCGACATTGATGATGACGATAATAACGACCCTGTCGTTGTAGAAACACCAGAGCCTGCACCAGTTACTTTGCGTATAATGGAAACAACCGACATACACATGTATTTATCTAACTACGATTACTTTGCACAAGCCCCATCAGAAACCTTAGGGTTTGTTAATACTGCTACCCTTATAAAAGAAGCCTGAAATGAAGTGCAAAACAGTGTACTGGTTGATAATGGTGATTTAATTCAAAACAGCCCGCTTGGCGATTACGAAGCGATTGTACGTAAAGACGATATTTTAAATGGCGCAACCCATGTGGCCTTTAAAGCGATGAACTTACTTGATTACGATGTAGCTAACTTAGGAAACCATGAATTTAATTTTGGCTTAGAGTTTTTAGATGCCACATTAAGTGGTGCCGACTTCCCGTATATTAATGCCAATGTATACGTTGATGATGGGGATGATGACGACAACAACGATGGAAACCGTTACACCCCGTATTACATTCAAGACAAAGCAGTACTTGATATAAACGGTAACGAACAAACAATTAAAATTGGTTACTTAGGCCTTACCCCACCGCAAATTATGCAGTGGGATAGCGCACACTTACAAGGTAAGGTTATTGCAAAAGATATTGTTGCTACTGCTGAAAAGTTCATTCCACAAATGAAAGCACAAGGCGCCGATATTATTATTGCCATTCCGCACTCTGGGTTAACAGCCAGCGCCTAAGAAGACCTCGCTGAAAATACGGCCCTTTACCTGTCTAAAGTAGATGACGTAGACGCCATATTGTTTGGTCATAACCACCGTTTGTTTCCCGGTGATGCGTCGTACGATGGCTATGAGTCGGCGGGTATTGATAACGTAAACGGAAAACTTAATGGCGTACCCGCTGTTATGCCTGGATTTTTTGGCAATAACTTAGGGGTTATAGATTTAATTATTGAGCCAAACGATGAAGGCGGCTGGGAAGTGGCCAGCCCATAAGTAGAAACCCGCGCCATTAGTGGTACAGATGAAAACGGCGACTTTCTTGATTTAGCTGCTGTAGATACCGATGTAGCTGCCGCCATTGAGCTTGAACACCAAGCAACGATTGATTGGGTAAGCGAACCACTTGCTGAAATTTCAAACCCTATTTATAGCTTTTTTGCTTTGGTGCAAGACGATCCGTCAATTCAAATAGTATCAGATGCACAAATAGCGTGGGGTAAAGCGTTTATTCAAGGCACTGAGCTTGATGGCTTACCTGTGCTTTCGGCAGCAGCCCCTTTTAGAGTTGGCCGCAATGGTATTGAAGATTACACCAATGTAAAAGCAGGCGATATCACCCTACTAGATACCGTTAGTTTATATGTGTTTCCAAACACTATTCGTATGGTAAAAGTAACAGGTAGCGATGTTAAAGAGTGGCTTGAACGCTCTGCGGGTCAGTTTAATCAGATTGATGTAAACAGCAGCGCTGAGCAAAACCTACTCGATACCACTTTTCCCACTTTTAACTTTGACATTATTGACGGCGTTACCTTTGAAATAGACGTAACGCAGCCAAAACGATACGACAACGATGGCGTATTAATAAGTGAAAACAATTCGCGCATTACTAACTTGCAATACCAAGGTGAAGCAATAGATTTAGAGGCAGAGTTTTTAATTGTAACGAATACTAGCGCCACCTTGAGTGGCGCTCGAGTCCGCCCCTACTCAAATTTTATTACGAATACTTAATTCATCCCTGAAGCAGCATCCATCGTTCATCCATGAACTCACTTCAAGTAACTGCGAAACTTCGTTTCGGTTCACTCTCACCCAGCAGGCGGGCTATAACTAATACTAGCGCCACCTTGAGTGGCGCTCGAGTCCGCCCCACTCAAATTTCAGGCATAAAAAAACCCTAACCAATTTGGTTAGGGTCATAAAAAGTGGTACCAGCGGGCGGACTCGAACCGCCACGCATTGCTGCAGGGGATTTTGAATCCCCCATGTCTACCAATTTCATCACGCTGGCATCATTTTTCTTTAACCTTCTAAACACGAGAAGATAAAGAAAAACCACTTTAGAGCTAAGGATTATTTATGTGCCTTCGTCTCTATGCCAAGCATTATACAAACAATAGGGGTGGCAGCAAGCGTTTTATGACATTAGCCTGATCAATCGCTTAACATTTAGGCAGCCCACAATAAATAAGATTAGCTCCATCCCCCCTAAATACACAAAACAGTTAGGCTAAACTATAGCACTTAGTATTTAGATGCTTTTTTGCTAAACTAGCGCGCATATTAATAGTGAGAGTATATTTATGTCGGGTGAGTTTCCACGTGCTGGGTTTTGGCGCCGCTTTGCGTCCTTAGTTTACGATACGTTAGCCATTATTGCGTTTGCTATGTTAACGGTTGTGCTCTATTTATTTGCCGTACAAGGGCTTATTATTCTTGATGTGATTAGCTTAAATGGAGCTGAGGATGTATCGGCACTTATTCAAGAATCGTTATTGCTCTCAAGCATTCGCAGCGCCTTACTTGTTACAGTTGCCTTGGTATTTTTTGGCTACTTTTGGACTAAAAGCGGGCAAACTATTGGCATGCGCGCATGGCGTTTAAAAGTACAAACTAACGAAGGATGTTTAATTAGTTGGCCGCAGTCTATTGTTCGCAGCCTAAGTGCCCTGCTTGGCTTAGGTAATCTGGTGGTATTAATTGATTTCAAAAGCAAAAAAGCGCTACAAGACTATATTTCAAAAACAGAGGTCGTTACCCTTACAAAAGAAGAAAACAAGCGTATTTACCGCGAGCTAGATTAGTAAAAGCAAAAAAGGTGACTCTTGGTCACCCTTTTTAATGCAATGTATAAACGGCTATACCCGTTTATTCATTAAATATGTAGCAAAGCCTATAAACAGTACACTTGGCAATACCGCGCCTATAATTGCGGGTATTTGATAAACCATTACGACTGGACCAAATATCTCATTTGTTAAGTGAAATACAATCCCCGTTACTACACCCATAATGATACGCGCGCCCATAGTTACGGTACGTAAAGGGCCAAATATAAACGACAGTGCAACTAGTAGCATAACGGCAACAGAGACTGGCTGCATCAGCTTACGCCACAAAGCCAACTCATAGGTACTGGTATCTTGCTCATTTTGCTGTAAGTACCCTAAGTATGACCAAAGCCCTGTAAACGAAAGCGACTCAGGTTTCACCGATACCACCCCAAGCTTTTCGCCCGTTAATTGCGATGGGTAAAACTCTTCATCTATATGCTCACTGCTTATTTGCTCATCACTAATATGAACCTTATTTACATCGCGTAATAGCCAACCTTCGTCACGGCCAATAGCAACTTTAGCTTTAGTGATTTGAGTTAAATCGAGTGACTTGTCAAAGTGATACATATGTACACCGTTTAAGCGGCCACTTTGATCTACATCTTCAATATTAATAAAGTTATTGCCATCTTTTGCCCATACACCTTTTTGTGCATTAAACACGTCGCCACCATGTATTGCCTGATTACGCATTTCTTTGGCGTGTTGTTGCGCCTCGGGTGCTCCCCACTCACCAAGGGCCATCATGCACACAGCCATAAACACGGCGGTTTTCATTACCGAGCCTATAATTTGTAAGCGCGACATACCTGCAGCTTGCATAACCACTAACTCACTATTTGAAGCCAGTGCACCAAGCCCAGTTAAGCCACCAATAAGCGCAGCCATCGGGAAAAATATAACTAAGTCGCCTGGCATACTGTAAAAAGTATACAAAGTAGCGGTCATTAAATCGTAACTGCCACGACCTACCGACTTTAGCTGATCAATAAATTTAATTAATGTACTAATCCCTACTAGCACCAACAAAGCAAATCCAGTGGTTTGTAAAATGCTGCGGCCTAAGTACCAATCGAGTGTTTTCATCATGCGCTTAACTCCCGTTTTGTTACAACGGCTTTAAGCCAGGCCCCTAGTGGGCGACCTTTTATAATTAATAAACTGCCTATAAACAAAGCACTTAAGTGAATCCACCACAAGCCGATTGAAGGCGGTATTTTGCCATCTTCTACAGCAAATTTTGCGGCATTGAGTAAGATAAAATAACCCAAGTACAAGCTAATGGCTGGCACTAATTTAGCAAACTTACCTTGGCGCGGATTAACCACACTTAGCGGTACTGCTATTAAGGTAAGTAACGGAATAGAAAGCGGTATGGCAATGCGCCACTGCCACTGAGCAATTGACTCAGAGGTGTTAAGTGGTAATAACTGATTAGTAGGTATCGCTTCTAATTTACGGCGCTGATGCTCTATTTCTTGCTCGCGTATTTGTACGCTGTAGCCATCAAACTGCGTTAAATTAAGGGCCGGTGTTTGGCCATCGGTTTCGTAGCGTTTGCCATCAGTTAGCACTAATTGCTGCTCGCCGTTTACAGCCTCTACCACCACACCTTGCTCGGCATATACTAAACGTGCAAGGTCATCTTTTTCAGTATCGGGAAGCTGCGCTACAAATACTTTATTAAGTTCTTTACCGCCGTTTTCAATGTTATGAATAAACACCACGGCTTTTTCGTTACCGGTTTGTTGAAACCGCCCCGCTCTTAAGGCTGATAAACCCGCATCGGCCTTAGCTTGTTCTTTTAATTGGTACTCTTGCTCGCTGGCCCATGGCGCAAGGTACATGGTCAGTGAGGCTGCTAATATAGCCAAACCCACGCTCGAAATAAGCGTAACACGTACCACGTACCATTCGCTCACTCCACACGCTTTGAGCACAGTCATTTCGCTGTCGGCGTAAATGCGGCTGTAGGCTAAAATTATGCCCAAAAATATACTTAATGGCAGGATCAGCGAGGCTAGTTGCGGCAATTTAAGCGCAATCATCGATAATACTAATTTGGCAGGAATGCTCCCTTCTGAGGCATCACCTAAAATAACCACAAACTTTTGTGACACAAAAATGGTCATTAAAGTTAAAAATACGGCGACCTGCGATTTTAAAACCTCAGCGGTCAAATAACGAAAAATAAGCAATGCTCGCCCCTGTTAAACATAGAATTTCACTACAATAGTGATAATTTGATAATAAAGTAGCTATTTTACCCAGTTTTATCTGGTAAATAAGTCGTTATTATAAGCTAACAAAATTAATTATCCTACCTAAGTGCACGATATATTGTTGCATTAGTAGCCCTTAAACATATAAAGTTCAATTACACAGTAAGAGTCAGAAAAAATCAGCTAAAATTAAGATTATCCCTACATAAGTTACGTAGCTAAGACTAGATTTTATTTTTTTAGCCCCTATTAATAACGTATATGACTCACAACCAGGAGTAACAATGGAATTTAACGTAAAAAGTGGTAGCCCAGAAAAACAGCGCAGCGCGTGTATTGTCGTTGGTGTTTACGAACCACGTAGGTTATCCCCCATTGGTGAACAACTCGATAAAATCAGCGATGGTTATATTTCAAATTTACTACGCCGTGGCGATTTAGAAGGTAAGCCGGGGCAAGTTTTATTATTGCATCATGTACCTAACGTTTTAAGCGAGCGCGTATTGCTTGTTGGCTGTGGTAAAGAGCGCGAGCTTGATGATAAGCAATATAAGCAAATAATTTCTAAAACAATTAATACCTTAAACGAAACCGGCTCTATGGAAGCAGTGTGCTTTTTAACAGAGCAACACGTTAAAGGACGTGATACCTACTGGAAGGTTCGCCAAGCGGTAGAAACAACACAAGATTGTTTATACACATTTAACCAGCTAAAAAGTAAAAAAGTAGACCCTCGTCGTCCACTTCGTAAAATTGTGTTTAACGTACCAACGCGTCGCGAGCTGACCATTGGTGAAAGCGCTATTGAGCATGGTTTAGCCATTGCCGCAGGTAGTAAGCTATGTAAAGACGTAGCCAACATGCCACCCAACATTTGTAACCCTGCTTATTTAGGCGAACAAGCGCAAGAGCTGGCTAGCAATTTTGACAACATCACCGTTGATATTATTGGCGAAGAAAAAATGGCCGAGCTAAGTATGAACTCGTACTTAGCAGTTGGTCGCGGCAGTGATAACGAATCGGTTATGTCGGTTATTAACTACAAAGGTGCAAGCGATGAGCAAGCCCCGATTGTGCTAGTAGGTAAGGGTTTAACGTTTGACTCAGGCGGTATTTCAATTAAGCCAGGCGAAGCCATGGATGAAATGAAATACGACATGGGCGGTGCAGCCGGTGTAATTGGTGCTATGCGTGCACTGGCCCAAATGCAGCTGCCTATTAACGTGATTGGTGTGTTAGCTGGCTGTGAAAACATGCCAAGCTCTAATGCGTATCGCCCTGGTGATATTTTAACAACCATGTCGGGACAAACAGTTGAAGTGCTTAATACTGATGCTGAAGGCCGCTTAGTATTATGTGATGCACTCACTTATGTTGAGCGTTTTGACCCAGATACAGTCATTGACGTAGCAACACTTACCGGTGCGTGTATTGTTGCCCTTGGCGCACACGCAACAGGTTTACTTTCAAATCACAACCCACTGGCGCATGATTTATTAAAAGCGTCTGAGCAAAGTGGCGACCGCGCATGGCAGTTACCACTGTGGGATGACTATCAAGATCAACTCGATAGCCCATTTGCCGATTTTACAAACTTAGGCGGGCGCTCTGCAGGTACTATTACCGCAGCGTGTTTCTTATCTAAGTTTACTAAAAAGTATAACTGGGCACATTTAGATGTCGCCGGTACAGCGTGGCGCAGTGGTGCTAAAAAAGGCGCAACGGGGCGTCCTGTTCCTATGCTTACTCAGTATTTATTAAACCGAGCTGGAGTAAGCGAAGCTGCACACGATTAATAATCTGCTTAGCTTGTTTTAAGGCGCCATTTGGCGCCTTTTTATTGCCTTAATTATCTGTGTATTAATTGAAGCAAACCCCGTTATATGGCAAAATCTGCCTCTTAATTTATGTGTATCAACTATGTGCACATTCAATGTCATGGGAAACCCCGATACAATGAACATGAATGCCCAATTTTTCGTTCTAAAGCAACAAGATGAATCTAAAGCGCAGGCTGATGATCATTTTGCTTTAGCAGCTCAAATTGCCGCAGAGCAGTATCGTTTAGGGAACCGTGTGTTTATTTTTGTTGATAACGAACACACCGCCTATGCCATTGACGAAACCATTTGGGCATTTGATCCCGACAGTTTTGTGCCGCATAACCTGCAAGGCGAAGGCCCAAAAGCCGGTGCGCCTGTAGAAATAGGCACCACGCCTCCTGTTGGCAAACGTAACGTTTTAATTAACTTAGCTAATAACCTGCCCGATTTTATTAGGCGCTTTAGCCAAGTTTTTGATTTTGTACCAGTAGAGTCTGTAGCTAAACAAGCCGCTCGTGAGCGCTTTAAAAAGCTGCGCCAACTTGGTGCCAATATCAGCACGCAAGAGATTAATAGCTAGCCGTTTAGGATAAAGCTAACCAACTAATTTAAGTACTTATTTAAGGTTCTGTGTAATGGATAAAACCTACAATCCGCAAGATATTGAACAGTCGCTATACCAAGACTGGGAACAAAAAGGCTACTTTAAGCCATCTGGCCAAGGCGTACCGTATTCAATTATGATCCCGCCGCCAAATGTCACCGGTAGCTTGCACATGGGCCACGCCTTCCAAGATACAATAATGGATACCCTTACGCGTTTTAAGCGTATGCAAGGTAACAACACATTATGGCAAGTAGGTACTGACCACGCGGGTATTGCAACGCAAATGTTGGTTGAGCGTAAACTACACGCTGAAGAAGGTAAAACACGTCACGATTTAGGCCGCGAAGATTTTATTAATAAAATTTGGGAATGGAAAAACGAATCTGGCGGTACTATCACTAAACAGCTTCGCCGTCTTGGCGCATCGGTTGATTGGGACCGTGAACGCTTTACGATGGACGATGGCTTATCTGAAGCAGTTAAAGAAGTCTTTGTACGTCTTCACAAAGAAAACCTAATTTACCGCGGTAAGCGCCTAGTAAACTGGGATCCAAAATTACACACGGCTATCTCAGACCTTGAAGTTGAAAACAAAGACAAACAAGGCCACATGTGGAACCTGCGCTATCCACTTGCCGATGGCGTTAAAACACAAGACGGCAAAGATTACATTGTCGTAGCAACAACTCGCCCTGAAACCATGCTAGGTGACTCAGGTGTTGCGGTTAATCCAGATGACGAGCGCTACCAAGATTTAATTGGTAAAGAGATTTTACTGCCTATCGTAAATCGTCGTATCACCATTGTTGCAGATGAGCACGCTGATAAAGACAAAGGCACAGGTTGTGTAAAAATCACCCCTGCACACGACTTTAACGATAACGAAGTTGGCAAGCGTCACAAAATGCCAATGATCAATATTTTCGATAAAAACGCTGCCATTCTTAGCCAAGGTGAAACATACACCTTTGACGGTAAAGAGCTTGAATTTGATGCACCAATTCCTGAGCGCTTACACGGTCTAGACCGTTTTGCTGCGCGTAAAGCGATTATCGCAGAATTTGAAGAACTTGGTTTACTCGAAAAAATCGAAGACCATGCGTTAACTGTACCTTACGGCGACCGCTCTGGTGTGGTCATTGAGCCACTACTTACCGACCAATGGTATGTACGTGTTGCGCCACTTGCAGAGCCTGCTAAAGATGCCGTTAAAAATGGCGACATTCAATTTGTACCTAAACAGTATGAAAACATGTACTTCTCGTGGATGAACGACGTACAAGATTGGTGTATTTCACGCCAGCTTTGGTGGGGTCACCGTATCCCGGCTTGGTACGACAGCGAAGGCAACGTTTACGTTGGCCGCGATGAAGCTGAAGTACGCCGCGACAACAACATTGCCGATGATGTTACGCTAAGCCAAGACGAAGACGTACTTGATACCTGGTTCTCATCTGCACTTTGGACTTTCTCAACGCAAGGCTGGCCTGAAAACACCGATGATTTAAAAACCTTCCACCCATCTGACGTATTGGTAACGGGTTTTGATATTATTTTCTTCTGGGTTGCGCGCATGATTATGATGACGCTGCACTTTATAAAAGACGAAAATGGCAAACCACAAGTTCCGTTTAAAACCGTATATGTAACGGGCTTAATACGTGACGACAACGGCGATAAAATGTCTAAGTCAAAAGGTAACGTACTTGACCCACTAGACATGATTGACGGCATTGAGCTTGAAGACTTAGTACAAAAGCGTACTGGCAACATGATGCAGCCAAAACTTGCCGCTAAAATCGAAAAAGACACCCGTAAAGTATTTGCAAATGGTATTGAAGCTCACGGTACCGATGCGCTTCGCTTTACTCTTGCTGCAATGGCCTCTACCGGCCGTGATATTAACTGGGACATGAACCGTCTAGAAGGTTACCGTAACTTCTGTAATAAACTATGGAACGCAAGCCGTTACGTATTAATGAACACAGAAGAGCAAGATTGTGGTTTTGCAAGCGATGCTGAAAAAGAGTTTTCACTTGCTGATCGTTGGATCTTAGGCCAATTTGAATCAACAGTTAAAACCTACACTGAGCACCTTGATAACTACCGCTTTGATTTAGCCGCTAACACGCTTTACGAATTCACTTGGAACCAGTTCTGTGATTGGTATTTAGAGCTCACTAAGCCGGTATTATTTAAAGGCAATGAAGCACAGCAACGCGGTACTCGTAACACGCTAATAACCGTGCTTGAAAGCTTACTGCGCTTAATGCACCCAATGATGCCATACATTACCGAAACTATTTGGCAGCGCGTTGCACCACTTGCAGGGCTTGAAACAGCAGGCACCAGCATCATGGTACAAGGCTTCCCTGTTTATAATGAAGCAAACGTTGATGCCCAAGCTATGGACGACTTAGAGTGGGTTAAACAGTTTATTTTAGCAATTCGTGTTATTCGTGGTGAGATGGACATTAGCCCAAGTAAGCCACTTAACGTGTTACTGGCTAACGCATCAAGCGATGATGTGCGCCGTATTAACGAGAACGAGTCATTTATTGCCTCGCTTGCTAAACTTGAATCGTTCACCCTGCTTGAAAACAAAGACGATGCACCCGCGTGTGCAACATCATATGTTGGCAACCTTGAAATTATGATCCCTATGGCGGGCTTAATTGACGTTGAAGCCGAGCTTGCTCGTATTAACAAGCAACTCGAAAAAGCAGAAAAAGGCTTAGCGCAAGTGCAAAACAAACTAGCTAACGAAAAGTTTGTTAACAACGCACCTGAAGCCGTACTTGCAAAAGAAAATGCTAAATTAGCTGAGTTCACTGATGCTAAAACCAAGCTTCTTGAGCAAAAAACTAAAATAGAGAGCTTATAAACTTTCATAAAATGCCTATTAACATCATTTAATAGGCATTAAAAAAGCCGCTCACTGTTAAAGTGAGCGGCTTTTTTTGTGCCCTGCGAATAACCACAAGGCATTTCTACATTAAAACTTGTAGTTGTACTGAGCGCCAATAACAACGGCATGGCCTTTTGATTCAAAGCCCCACTGGCTGCCTGAATCATCAGTTTCAGTAAAGTTTTGTGTTTTACCGCGAACAACACTTACACCTAAATCGACATTTGATTGCTTATCGATTGCGTAGTTACCACCTACCGAGAACCAAAAACGGTCAGTATCTGGAATAGAGATAGAAAGGTGAGTTTGTGATACTGGCGACTCATCAAACGCTACACCTGCACGAAGAAGTAAGTCTTCGTTGTATTGGTAATCAGCACCGATAGAGTAACGGAATGCATCATCAAACTGCTCTTGCTTTTCAAATGCAATAAACTTGTCGCCTGTTGGTAACGTTACTTGTGCTTCTAGTGACTCAAAGCTGCTCCAGCCTGTCCATAATACGCTGTAGTGTAATCCAAGTTTTTCATCTAGCTGGTGTGAACCAGAAAATTCAGCAATTGCTGGAAGTGTTAAATCTACTGAGCCAGGTAATTGTGCACCACCTGTACCGCCTGCTTGTACTGGTAGCTCATTTGAGAAATCACCTTCGAAGGTAATATCTGTTTCGCTGCGGTAGTTAAAACCAAAGCGGCTGTTTTCGTCTAATTGGTACATTAAGCCCACATTTAAGCCTAGGCCGGTGTCATCCCCTTGAAGGTTTACTGCATCAGCACCAAAATCAATACCACTTGTATTAGCGCCTACTTTACGAATTACTGTTGCATCAGCATAAATGTAGTTTAAGCCAACACCAAAGCTAAATTGCTCTGTTACTTTGTATGCAACGCTTGCATTAAAGTTAACGGTCAAAATTTCTGTTTCACCAGCAATTTGGCCCGCTACGTAGTCATCGTTAAACTCTGTAGATAAACCAAAGTTAGAAAACGCACCAAAACCTACTGATACTTTATCGTTGTAAGGCATAGTAAAGTAAGCGGCTGGTACCACTGCGCTTGGCGCAATGCTGTCGTCATCTAACGCACTTGGGTCTATACCATTGTTAGTAGACTCACCTTCAATGCTTACATCTGGCACTACAGCAATAGCTGCAACACTCAATTGCTTATCTTTAAATAAAGTCATTAATGCGGGGTTACGAGCAACAACAGAGGCGTCGTCAGCGATAGATGCTTCACCGGCGTATGCACGGCCAAGGCCTGATGCGTTTTGCTCAGCTAACTGAAACGCAGCAGCAAATGTATCTGCAGATACTAACGCAAGCGAAGCTGCGATTAGGGTTTTAGAAAATTTCATTGTTGTGTCCTTAACCAAACAGGCGTTTGGGTATCTATGTGTTGTTATTAGGATTTTAAACTTGGCTACACTACCTTAATTCTTTATAAAAAACTGTAACAAAGCGACAAAAAACACCAAAAAACACGTTTTTTAACTACATTTTAACAACTATTTAAAACTCATCGGAGCAGAAATGTGTTATTAGAGCTTATACTCTAATTGTAATTAATTATCATTTAGATTGACTTGTAATTCCGTGCATTTTAAACTCGTTACAAAATCACAAAGGAAGCAAATAGGTGATCATATTACTTATTATTGCGGGGCTCATTTTTTGTGGCGCCAGTGTGTATTGTTTTTATAAAGCAAACTATTGTGCTTGCACACAGGCCGGCCAATGCGATAACCCCGTAAACCATTACTGGTTGGGGGCCATGCTAAATGCATTAGTGTCGTTAGCTTTTTGCTGTATTGCACTGCATGTAGAGCAAGGAACATTACTATGGCTTACGTTAATGGCGAGCTGTTTTTTAGGCGCTTACATTTCTGCCAAGCGCGAAAAACTTAAACGCTGTAAAAAAGCTAATTCAACAAATGCTCTTTTAACAAACGAGCCAAATTAATTTGATAATCATGGGGCTTAATGCTCGATACAATTTTTATACTTTGATCTGGCTCGCTTAAATCGAGATCTTTAGGGGTGACGTGATGGCCATGCTTTGCATTATAAAATAGTTTAACCTTTGGCTTTATTGGGTTTAGCTTATTACCCTCAAGTACCAAGGCTAAACGCTCATTGGTTAATTTGACTATAGTACCTACCGGATGTACACCTAAGCATTTTATAAAATGTTGAACAAGCTCTGCATCAAATAGCTCTTTATGCGCTAACAAATAACGTAACGCATTAATGGGTTCATCTCCCTCCTGATGAGGTCTGTCGGCTGTTAGCGCATCGTACACATCAACAATTGCCATAATGCGCGCTGGGCGACTAAGCTTTTCAGCTGTAATACCACGCGGATAGCCTGAGCCATCTAATCGTTCATGGTGGTTAACTATCATGTCGAGTATTAGAGGGGTAATGCCCTTTTCACCTTTGACCAGGCCTAAACCTTGGGCGACATGACGTTTAATAATATCCATTTCACTGCTAGTGAGCTTACTTGGTCTAGAAATAATCCCCTGCGGGAGTTTAGCCTGCCCTAAATCGTGAAGTAGCGCGCCCATAGCAAGCTGCTGTACGGCTTCTTCTTTGTACCCTAAATATTTAGCGAACACAGCGGTGAAAATAGCGCAGTTAACCATGTGGCGCCAATTGTAACTATGTTTGTCTTTTATGCGGGTTAAAATGGTCATTGCGCTAGTATTTCTAAATACCGAGCTGACTATATCGTTAGCCATTTCATCAATAAGGTTTAAATTAACCGAAAGCCCAGTAGTAATATCGCCATATAACGCTTGTAGCTTACGATTATGTTGCTCAAAACTAATGCTGGCTTTAGCAAACTCTTGCTCAAGGGTAATTGCAGGTTTTACTGCTGGCGGCTTAGCTTTGCTGCTGGAAGTAACGGGCTCTTTTACTACAGCAGCCTTGGGTCTGTACTTATCAGGTACGGCTGCATCGCCTTTAGTAAAGTCGATAAGCAGCTCTAAAACGCCTTCTGTTACTAAGCGCTTTATAATTGCTTGGTTTCGCACTAAACCACTGGTTTTTATTTTTATACTATTGAGCCCTTCCTGCTGTTTGGTAACACTGTCAACAAACATACCTGGGGTAAGCTCTGAAATGGGTAACGCGATGAGCATGGTAAAAGCGTTTTTTACAATTAAATATGCCTACTAAATAGCACTATTTAAGCATAAAAGTCTACTTTTTGAGTTGAGGATAATACTATATAACTATAAAGGACTACTAAATTTGATTAGGCGTAAACAGGAAAATGATAAAAAGCAAATGGCGCTCTTGCTAGGGATCGAACCTAGAACTTAGCCTCCGGAGGGCCACGTGATATCCATTTCACCACAAGAGCACATTTGTTGCTAAAACACTAACTCGCGATATCAATGCTTTAACACTGGCAATAATAAAGAGATCTTTAAATAAATACCAGCTTCATTGAGTTATATGCCTATAAATCAAACTGTTTTTGATAAAACACTTCACAACTTGCAAAAAACAAGCTATTTATTGGTATTCGATAAAAAATAGTAACCGTTTAGCAACATCTTTTGGATGCTTACGGATTATATAGAGGATGTAATTATGAGTTTAATGTCGACTGAGCAAGTGGCTGAGTTTTTAGGTGTAAAAACCGAGCGTGTAAAACGTCTTGCTCGAGAGAGCTTACTTATTGCCAAGTCTGAAGATGAAAACGGTGAACCGCAATTTGATGCTGACGAGGTAGCAAAATACAAAGAGCTTGCTGCCCGTTTTGGCGGCCTTTAACCGTGCATATCGCTCAATAATTTATTTAGCTGCGCGCGTAATGTGCTTGACCTATTATTTATGTCGCGCTGCTCATACCACCCTATACACAGTACCAAAAATACCACTTTAAAGTGACGTAGCTTGTCATAAGCGCTATAAAAATCACTGGGGGTTGCTTGCTGGGCGCTATATTGCTCAAGCAAGGCTTGCTCTGCGTGCGTATTTAACTCTAAGCTGACTGCAAGCGCCGCTAAGTCAAAATATACGTCGTTAGTTTGCGCATATTCAAAGTCAATCAAATACATGCCGCTTAAATTGACTATTAGATTATCTTTAACTAAGTCGTTATGACAAAAGCCACTGTTGTAGGGCATGTCACTAATGGCATTTAACGTATCCTCAATTAAGCGGCTGTACTGTTGATATATGTTGCTATTAGCGTAATACATAAGCTCTTTTGCAATATCCATTGGCTGCGTAGCTAGAGGGTAACTATGAACGCGAGCCAATTTTTCAACTAGGTCAATACTGTAATTATTAGTAGCAATATCACCACAAATATAGCGAAATGCAGCTCGTCTGTTAGCCTTATCGAGCCAAATGGGTTTAGGGCAAACGTTATGCTGGCTAAGTGCAGTTTGGGCTTGTAGCCCTATTTTAGGCCAATGCGATTTGTAGCATTTTAATAAGTAGTTTTGCTGTGCAGTTTTTATTAGGTAATTGTCGTTACTTAAACCATTCACTAATTTAGTGGTTTGTAGCACCTGCTCAGGTGCCACAAACTCACTACACAACGCGGCAATATTTGGATTACGGTGCATGCGTTATAATTGCGCTAATGGCTTAGCTTGGCTTTGCTCGTACTCTTCGTACCAGGTTTTAAATCCCCACGCGGCCATAATAGTGTAAAAAATAAATAGCGCGAGCGTTGGGTAATAGCCTTTTTCGTAATACAAATACATAGAGGCCGCATCAATAACAATCCAATACAGCCAGTTTTCGAGCACTTTTTTAGCAACTAAATACGTGGTTACCACCGCAAAACAGGTTGTAAAGCTATCTAGGTAGGCAAAATCGGCATGGGTGTAGTTTTGCATTACATAGCCAATAATAATGGCCGCTAAGCTTGTAGCGGCTATCAGAATGGCGTGGCGTTGTGTAGACCATGAGGTAATACTAATATTATCTTCTTTACCTTTGCGCCATACCATCCAGCCAAATACAGCCATGTACATGTAATAAAAATTGAGTAGCGACTCCATAAGCAGCGCGCCATTCCAGTACATTATGGTGTAAATAAGCGTGCTAAAAAAAGCGGCAGGCCAGCACCATAGGCTTTCTTTTATTGCCAGTAATAAATAAGCAATAGACAGCCCTACCGCAATATATTCCCAATGCGACATTGCTGTAAAACCACTTAAGGTTTGTGTTAAAAAATCCATGTGTGAGGTTACCGTTTTTAATACACGTTAAATAAAGGCGATTACGCTGGAGACAAATCGCCAGATAAAAACTTACATACAAAAATAGCCTTACCAAACTCTTCGTACGAGCGTTTAATCTCGGTGTTTAGCACTTGCATTACTAAATCGTAATCGCCAAAAATTTGCGTAGAAAGGGTATTGGTGATCACTTTTAAGTTGTCGTATTCGTTTAAGCGGTCAATAAAACCTTTAATAAACGGGATGTAATCTTGATGAAGTGGGTATTTACTGATCTCTACTGATAATTTCATTTTAAACTCTACTTTTAATTATTTGATTTCAACAAATCGTTCAATGCCAGTTCAATACAGTGTAAAATTACACTCACACTCAATTAGCTGAGCTTATTATGGCACGCAGAATAACCTATACATTTAAAAACCAACCGCGCGAAATTAACTTCGCAAAAGACAAATACCACGACATGTATCAGGCTATTGCCGCTGCCGAAGGTATTGATTTAACTAACTACTTAAACATGGTACGCCAAATAGAAATGACCTCAAAAGGCTCTTCCGCTGTACGTAATTTTCGTGATCAAGAATTTGCCCGTATGGGCTTTAGTGACATTTACTTTATTAAAGAATAAATATCACTTATTAACTACCGCTGATACTCATAACTTACGCGCGGTGTAATATTACATAGTAATTCGTAAGGGATAGTATCAGCGCAGTGGGCTATTTCTTCAACTGGCAGCTCCGGCCCCCACATGGTAACGCTGTCGCCTACTTTAACATTATGCTCGTTTGCGCCTACATCAATGCTTATCATATCCATAGACACACTGCCTACAATACCGTAGCGCTGCCCTGCAATCATAACCGGTGTGCCTTCTTTGGCATGACGCGGATAGCCATCGCCATAACCCATAGCCACTACGGCTAATTGGGTTGGTTTGTCACTTTGCCAACGGCCTCCGTACCCTACTCGCTCATGTGCAGCAACATCACGCACTGCAATCACTTTTGTGGTTAAACGCATGACCGGCTTTAAATTGTGCTGCTGCCCTATGCAGTCTGCCATTGGCGACACCCCATAAAGCATAAGTCCTGGGCGTATCCAATCACCGTGCCCTGCTGGCCAAGCTATAATACCGGCCGAGTTTGATAAACAATGCGCTTGGTCTATGCCCTTTACAAGCGTATCGAATAAGCTAATTTGCTGCGCCGTTTTCGTATTATGCGTATCATCGGCACACGAAAAATGGGTCATCAAATTAATGGTGCTTTTAGCATTGGGTGTGCGCTGCAAGCGACTATAAAATTCTTCAAACTGCTCAGGTGCTATACCTAAACGGTGCATACCAGTATTTACTTTTAGCCAGCATGTTATTGGCGCATCAAGCTTGGCGTTTTCAAGTGCCGCTAATTGGTTTTCATCATGAATTATGGTTTGAAAATTATTCGCGAGTAAAATAGGCAAGTCGGCTTTATTAAAAAACCCCTCAAGCAATACTATTGGCTTTGTTAAACCACCGGCGCGCAGTGCAAGGGCTTCGTCAATTCGGGCAACAGCAAAAGCATCAGCACTATTTAAGTGCTGAGCAATTTTTACTAAGCCATGCCCATACGCATTGGCTTTTAATACCGCCATTATTTTGCTATTTGGCGAAAAATGTTTTACCTGCGATAAGTTATGCGCAAGGGCGGTTAAGTTAATTTCGGCTGTGGCTAGGCGCATTAGTATTCATCATCAACTGCTGGCCCCGCGTAATTATCAAAGCGAGAAAATTGCCCCTGGAAGGTTAAACGTACTTTACCAATGGGGCCATTACGCTGTTTACCTATGATAATTTCGGCGATGCCTTTTTCTGTACTGTCTTCGTTGTATACCTCATCACGGTATATAAACATGATTAAATCGGCATCTTGCTCTATCGAGCCCGACTCACGTAAATCTGAGTTGATTGGGCGCTTATCGGCACGTTGCTCTAGGGTACGGTTTAGCTGCGAAAGCGCTATAACCGGGCACTGTAATTCTTTTGCGAGCGCTTTTAATGAACGTGATATTTCGGCAATCTCTAAAGTACGGTTATCTGATAGGCTAGGTACGCGCATTAACTGTAGGTAATCGACCATGATCATACTAATACCACCGTGGTCGCGCGCTATACGTCTTGCACGTGAACGCACATCGGTAGGTGTTAATCCTGATGCGTCATCAACATACATTTTGCCTTTTTCCATCAACAACCCCATGGTTGATGAAAGGCGTGCCCAGTCGTCATCATCTAACTGGCCGGTACGTACCTTGGTTTGGTTAATACGACCAAGCGATGCAAGCATCCTCATCATAATTTGTTCTGAGGGCATCTCTAGTGAATAAATAAGCACAGGCTTGTCTTGCGTCATTGCGGCGTGCTCTGCAAGGTTCATCGCAAAGGTGGTTTTACCCATTGAAGGACGTGCTGCAACAATAATTAAATCAGAAGGTTGCATACCTGCTGTCATTTTATCTAAATCAGCATACCCGGTGCTAACACCGGTTACACCGTCTTGCGGCGACTGGTATAGCTCTTCGATTTTATCGACGGTTTTTTCAAGAATATTATGAATGCTTTGCGGGCCCTCTGTACTTTTTGTACGTTGCTCAGCAATTTTAAATACTTTACTCTCGGCAAAGTCTAATAAGTCGTGGCTGGTGCGCCCTTCTGGGCTAAAACCGGCTTCGGCTATTTCGTTCGCTACACCAATCATTTCGCGCACTACCGCGCGCTCACGCACAATATTAGCGTACGCATCAATATTGGCAGCACTTGGGGTGTTTTTGGCTATTTCTGCCAAATACGCAAAACCACCAATACCTGCCAGTTGGTTATTTTTTTCAAGGCTTTCTGAAATTGTGATTAAATCTATCGGATCGCCCACTTCAGCAAGTGCGGTCATGGCTTCAAAAATAAGCTTATGGGTGCGGGTATAAAAGTCCTGCGCAACAACCAGCTCTGCTACGCGGTCAAACGCTTGGTTATCAAGCATTAAGCCACCTAAAACAGATTGTTCAGCTTCTATTGAATGGGGAGGGACTTTAAGGGTATCGACTTGCTTATCTGGTTTGGCCATAACTTCACAGTACTAAAATTGAATGGCTCTATTCTATCGACTTGGCGGGGCTGTGCAAATAGCAAAGCAGGAAATCTTTTCCTGCTTTTTGTAATCATTAACGGTATTAAGCGTTATTTAGTACGCAGCTCAATGCGCCCGCTTATGGTATCCATTTCAACACTTGCGCTACCACCATTAGCACTAAACTCTAAATCGCTTGCAGGGCCATATTTAGCCTTAATTACTTTATCGCTGGTAATTTTATTAATAATTTTACCATTGGCGTGTGCTTTAATCTCAAACTGAGCCGACACACTTTGCGGAAAGTAAAAATCCGCATCGCCACTTACCGACTCATAGCGTACATCAGCCCCTTTTAGCAGCTCACTGATGTGTATTTCAGCTTCGCCGTTTACAGTATTGATACGTAAGCTTTTAATGCTTGATAATGTAAAATCGATATCGCCATTTACGTTTTCTAATCGTACGTCGTTTGCGGTTGTGCTTGATTTAATATCACCATTTACGGCGCTAAAGCGCAGCTCTCCGCTTGATTGCTTATCGTTTATTTCACCGTTTACGGTTTCAAATTGAATATTACCGTTTAAGTTTTGTGCGTTTACATCGCCATTTACGGTGCTTAATTTAACAATGCCGCTAATGTCATTTACCGTAATTTCACCGTTAACAACATCAACCTCAGCGCCTTTTTCAAGAGTTTTTGCAGTCACAGACACATTTACGCCAGCAAATTCTAAATGACTGTTTTTTGGCATAAATATCGTTAAGTTAGAGCCATCTCCATTGTTACCCCACCCCAAATTACGTGGCATTTTTACTATAAACTCGGTTTTATCGCCTGTCGTTTTAAGCTCAAATCCTTCAGCCTTGTCATCAAGCTCGCCGGAGACTTTAAACTCGTTTTTATCCCAGCCAGTTATGTTTACATCGCCGCGTTGGTTTTCAATAAAAATAGTGCCGCCGTTTGGCACCTCTATTTGCTTATCTATTTTTTCGCCCGCTAAAACGCTCAGTGGTAATAGGCTTAGCCCAAGTAAAATTGCTTTCATGTTATTCCCCTATATTTGCTGCCAACGCGGTGCATGCACCTTGTTAATTAAGTCGAGTTGTTGCTGGTAAACTTGCGCCAACATGGTCAGTAACGCCTGATTTTGTGGCTCGTTTTCAAGTGCCTGTTTAATTGCTTGCTCTGCTTCTTCAAGCTCTTGTAACTGTGCTTGCCAGTTATTGGTAAGCGCATCCTGGTTTTTGTACTGCACTAATAAACTTTGCTTTTGTGCTTTAAAGTAATCGCTCATAGCAACCACTTGGCTTGGCTCGTTGTTGCTCATAAATATATTGATTGCTAGTAACGCCGCAGCGCTGCACGCAGCAATAGCGCTTAATTTAGGCCATAATGGCGCTTTAGTAGCAGGTGGCTTAGCTGTAACGAGGGCATGCTCAATACCCTGCCAAAGTGCTTTATTGGGCGCTATGTCTTTATTTAAATTGTTTAAAGACTCGTTTAAGTAGTCATCAAAATTTTGTTTACTCATGTTCGTACCACTCTTGTAATAACTGCCTTGCGCGATGATATTGTGACTTGCTCGACCCTACAGCCATATTCAGTTGCTTGGCTATTTCTTCGTGGCGGTAGCCTTCAATGGCATATAAAACAAACACCATGCGGGCACGCTCAGGTAAACGAACTATTAATTTATCGAGTCCGTTTAACCCTTTACAGCTTTGGGCGCTTTGCTCATCCATACCGCTTTGCTCTATGCTCACTACTTTGTTTAACCAGCTTTTGTGCTTACGCACATAACTAATGGCAATGTTGCTCGCTACGCTATATAACCAAGTAGAAAATTGTGAGCGTCCATCAAACTGCGCTATTTTATGCCACACCTGCACAAATACTTCTTGAGCGGCATCTTCAGCGTGCGCTTCATCAGCTAATAAGCGCAAACATAAACCGTAAACACGCTTTATATGCAGCTCATACAATGCTTTATAAGCATTTTGATCCCCCGCTTTAACACGCTCAATGAGTGCAAGGTCGCATAGGGGCGTGTGCTCGGGTTTTGTGTGTAACATCCGTGATGTCGCCTTTTAATTATTTTTATTTAAAAACGTGTATTAATGAGTGTATTGATTACTAAGACGCAAAGACAGACAAGAAAGGTTTAAACTAATAATAAAAATAGTTTAATAATTTTATAAAGAGGGATTAGATGGGTATTAAAGAGGAATGTTAGATACAAAAAAGCCGCGCTAAAAGCACGGCTTTTTGGGCTTAATTAAAAATTAAGCTTCAGCAATAACGATTACTTTAATAGTAGCTGTTACGTCTGAGTGTACTGCGATTGCAACGTCGAATTCGCCAGTTTCACGGATAGTACCGTGAGGTAAACGAACTTCTGATTTAGCAACTTCAACACCAACAGCTGAGATAGCGTCAGCGATGTCACGAGTACCGATTGAACCGAATAGCTTACCTTCGTCACCAGCTTTAGATACTAAAGTAACTTCTGCTAATGCTTCTAGTTTGTCAGCGCGTGCTTGTGCTGCAGTTAACTGTTCAGCGATTTTCGCTTCTAAGTCTGCGCGACGAGCATCAAACGTTTCAATGTTTGCTTTAGTTGCAGGAACTGCCTTACCTTGCGGGAAAAGGAAGTTACGTGCGAAGCCAGATTTAACAACAACCTGGTCACCTAGGCCACCTAGGTTAGCGATCTTATCTAGTAGAATAACTTGCATGTTTCTACACCTTTTAAAAACTGTTAATCCGCTGCTTACTTATGTAAGTCAGTGTATGGAAGAAGGGCTAAGTAGCGAGCACGCTTAATAGCAGTTGCTAGCTGGCGCTGGTATTTAGCGCTAGTACCTGTAATACGGCTAGGTACGATTTTGCCACTTTCTGTAACATAGTTTCTAAGAGTAGCTAGATCTTTGTAATCGATTTGTTGTACGCCTTCCGCTTTAAAGCGGCAGAACTTACGACGTCTGAAATAACGTGCCATGAGATTAATTCCTCAAATAATTCTTTCTATATGCTGAGCATGCAAAACCAATTGGCTAAGGCCGTTACGACCTTCGTGGCGATTTAAAAAACCACTCACTTGCAATGCCTGCCCAACGTGCAAATGTTGAGTCTGTTGTTGCATTTGCTTACCACTGGCAACAACCTGAAGCCTAACGTAACTATTACGGTTAAGATCTGCCTCGGTTTGCATCGATTTATGTTCTACAACAAAAATACAATGCGGTATGCCTGCAGGGCTTTGGCTAAACTTGGGTGTTTTACAAACAACCCCCGATATAACCAGCTGATTCATATATGGGCTAACCATTACACTAACTGCTGACTACGTGCCATGCTAGGACTCAAAACAATTAAGCAGCTGGTGCTTCTTTCTTCTCTTCTCTTGCAAGAGGAGACGCTTCAGTTACTGCATTTTTAGTACGCATAACTAAGTTACGAAGCACTGCATCGTTGTAGCGGAAAGTAGTTTCTAGCTCGCTGATTACTTCAGTAGGTGCTTCAACGTTCATAAGAACATAATGAGCTTTATGAAGCTTGTTGATTGGGTAAGCCAGTTGACGACGGCCCCAGTCTTCAAGACGGTGAATAGTACCACCAGCTTCAGTGATAGAACCAGTATAACGTTCGATCATACCAGATACTTGCTCACTCTGATCAGGGTGAACCATGAATACGATTTCGTAATGACGCATGGATATTCCTTACGGTTAATAGAGCCTTCTACCGTTTCGGCCGGTCGGTTTAAGGCAAGGAATTAATAGTTTAAAAGCCGAAATGAGCGCGCATTTTACGCTTAGATTGATAATTAAGCAAGCAGGTTTTTTTAAGCTTTATTAGATAAGTTTTTAGAGAAAAATATTAGCAGCAGCGCTAGTCGCGCCTAAAAGCGGTGCCCCCACCGAAAAAGTCAGTGCAAAGTGCAATAGCCTTTAAAAATGCCAAATCTTTTCGCATAAAAACGCAGGGGTTTATTAAGTAAGCCTTAACCCTGCCCCTAAAATATAAACATTTACTCAAACCTAAAGGCGTGCAATTATTAAACAACACATTATTTAATACGGATATTTATGAAGCTCTTACTATCACTCGTGTTTGCACTTACCTTTAGTACCTCTTTTTTAAGCTACGCAAACACCGCTACAACCGACATAATCGTTGGTAAAAAAGTCATTTTACAATCCACAATACTTAACGAAGACAGGCCAATCAGAATTTTTATACCTGAGACTGTAAAAGACGATCTGCCCCTTTATGTTATTTATTTACTTGATGGTGTTGAGCACTTTCATACCGCCTCTGGTGTAGTTAAATCCCTTGTTGATTACGAGCAAATACCTAATGCCATGCTTGTTGCTATTGATACAACCAACCGCGTGCGTGATTACTTACCTAAAGTAGAGGGTGAGCCAAAAACTGAGTTTCAAACCTTTGTAAAAAATAAATGGCCCGATGCTGGGCAAACCGACAATTTTTTAAAGTTTGTGTCTGACGAGCTCATGCCCTATATAAATAGCAATTACTCAACTAACGGCTACAACACCTTAATTGGTCACTCTAACGCAGGTACATTAGCGCTTTATACTTTAGTTAATCAGCCTGAATTATTTAACAACTACATAGCTATAAGCCCAAATGGTTGGTGGGGTGATGAAGAGTTAAAAAATAATATTATTAAATACACTAAATACCCTAAAGGCGCTCAAGAGTTATTTATTAGTGTAGCAAGTGAGGGCGCACGTTTTTATACCGGCGTATTAAATACGTTAGTAAATTTAGAACAACAAATGCCTACGCAGCTAAAATGGGAATATAAGCATTACCCTACATTTACTCATATGGGCACCATACTACCAGCCTTAAGTGATAGCCTAATTCATTTATTTAGCGACCTAATATTTAAAGTGACTGACGAGCACGGAAAGTTTGCCGATGTATCACTTATTACCGGTTACTACCAAGCATTGAGCGATAAGTACGGATTTAAGCTTAAAATTCCACAAGATGTGTACGTAGAATTTGCCCATCGCCAGCAAAAATTTGGTAACACTAAAAAAGCGATAACTACGCTAAAACGCTTTACTCGCGATTATCCTAATGCTGCTTACTCCCACATGCGATTGTCACAAGGCTACACTGCTGACAAACAATTTAAAGAAGCTGTTACTAGCATGAAACACGCACTAAAACTTGCTAAAAAAAACTCGCGAGACCCACTGTTAATTGATGCACTCAAAGATATGGTGAATGAAGCACAAAATAATTTGTAGCTGATTTAACGCAAAGCGCTTTAACTAACGATAGTAATTACGAGCCCCGCTCGTCGCGTCAGCAAGCTGTACGCCTACAATTAGAACCAAACTGGGTGTTAAAATTTATTGTAGACGCAGAGCTTGCTCGCGTGAAAAGCGCAGCTTTTAATCTGTTTCACACTACTTAAAAACAAAAAACCGATGTTTAAACTAAACATCGGTTTTTCTTTGCTGAAAGCTGACAACTAAAAACTGACCACTTTACTTTCTCGTTGGGTTTCGCTTCGCTCTTCCCAACCGACTTATTTGCCTATCGCTTCTTTGGCGAACAGGTGTTTTATTGGGCCTAGGTTATCAACGAGTGACAGCCCGACTCCACGTATCAGTTTTTTAACCGGGTTTGTACCTTCAAATAACTCTTTAAGCCCTTGCATCATGGCTATGTGTTTTTGCGCGTCGAGCTTGCGGGTGCGCTCGTAATCGCGAAGTGTACGGGTGCTTGCAAACTCTTTACTGTCCCTTGTTAAAAGCTCAATTAAATACGCGGCGTCTTTTAGGCCTAAGTTCATACCCAGTCCTGCAAGGGGGTGAATGGTATGAGCTGCATCGCCTATTAATACCACTTTGCCGCTTACCCATTGCTGGGCGTAGCGCATTTTAAGTGGAAATGCTGCGCGTTTACTTTGCACTTCGCACAGTCCACATTGGCCATCTATGGCTGCCATTACGGCTTTGTTAAAAGTGGTGTCGTCCATTGCTAGCAATTCATCGCAATGATTGGGGCTGGTAGACCACACTATAGAATGGGTGTTGGCATCGCTTAGTGGTAAAAATGCCAGTGGCCCTGTTGGTAAAAACACTTGGCGTGCGGTGTTTGCATGTCGCTCTTTGGTTTTAACCGTAGCAACGAGTGCATGGTGGTCGTAATCTTTAAAGCTTAGCGCCATATTAAATTGCTTACGAATAGCCGATTTTGCGCCATCAGCCGCCACCAGCAGTTTAGCAATAATAGGCTCACCACTTTTAAGGGTTATAAATACGTCGGACTCACTTTGGTGTATTTGTTGATACTGCGTATCAAACATGAGTGTGGCACTTGATTGTTGCGCTAGCTCTTTTATAAGTGCAAAACGAATAATATCGTTCTCTACTATGTGACCTAAGTGATCAATCTCAAGTTGCTCGTTATTAAAAGTTATTTTACCAAAACTGTCGGCGTCGCGTACGTCCATATGCGTGTAAGCACACGCTCGCTCTGCCATGATGTGTGGCCACACGTTTAATTGCTCAAACAAAGTTTGGCTTGCTATGCTCAACGCACTTACGCGTAATCCGTACTCATCACTTGGCGGTAATTGCTTTGGCGCGGCATCTAACACCACAACACTTACATTGGCTTTAGCGAGTCCTAACGCGAGGGTTAACCCTACGCAGCCGCCACCCACTATACAAACCTGTGCTTGCTTCATAAACGTGTACCTTGTTTAACTTGCCCCATTAGCTGCTTTGCCAACGGTGCTTTTAATGCGGGAAATAAATCCATTGAGAAAAGCCCAATGCTGCGCCCAAATGCTAAAACCCGTGACGAGTTTGAAAAAAGCTTTACCAGTGCATCGGTTAATGTCATTACCGTTTTTATATCGCTACTGCGCTTTAGCGAATACTCACGTGTAAACGCATAACTGCCTAACTCGTTTTTACTTGTTGCGATTAAATGACTAAGTACCTGCACATCACGCAGGCCTAAATTAAAGCCCTGCCCTGCAATGGGGTGAATAGCATGCGCGGCGTTACCAATAACTACCGTGCGATGCGCCGTTAATGATTCTGCTTGGCCATAAACAAGCGGGTAGCTTGTACGTGTGCCTACTTTTGTAAATTGCCCCGCTCGGTAACCAAATGCACTTTGTAACGTATTTAAAAAATCGCTTTCGTTTAAGGCTGTATGCAGCTCAACTTGCGGCTTTGCCATGCACCATACTAATGAATAACGGTTATTGCTCATCGGTAAAAACGCCATAGGGCCGTGCTCGGTAAAGCGCTCGTAGGCATGGTTGTTGTGCCCACCTGCAACTTCAACATTGGCAATAATAGCGCCTTGCTCATAAGGCTGAGTATTAAAACGTAAACCAAGTAATTTTCGGGTTGGTGATTGCGCGCCGTCGGCAATAACAAGTAGCTTAGCGTTTAATTTTTCACCACTTTGCAAGCTTACTTCATTATTGTTTAAGCCTTGCTTAATACTGTTTACGCTATCGGGGCAATAAAGTGTAATACTCGCTTGTGTTAAACGCTGATACTGTGCGCGGCCAAACGGGTTTACTTCAACTACATAACCTAATGAAGGTTTAGCAAATTCGTCGCAATGTATATGTGCTTTACCAAAGTGACCACGATCCGACACGCTTACTTTTTTTATTGCTGCTGTGTATGGCGCACTTGGCTCAAATAAATTTAACTGCTGTAAATATTCAACCGATTGCTGTGCAAGGGCAATACTTCTGTCATCAAAACTTGGGTGGTAATCGCCCGAGACTTGGTTTGCCTCTACCACCGCAATAGTCAGTGAAGGATTTGTTTTAGCAATGCTTAGCGCACAACTTGCCCCTGCAAGCCCTCCCCCAATAACAACGACATCAAACTGCTTAGCCACTTTACTCTCCAAGCTTATGCGCTTTTAGCGCTTTGCATTAGCGCTTCTATATCGTTTATGGTTTTAGGCACACTTTGAGTGAGGTTTTCGTGCCCTGATTCGGTGATCAAAAGGTTATCTTCAATACGAATACCAATGCCTTTATATTGCTGCGGTGCGTTTGAATCTTCACTTATATAAAGCCCAGGCTCTATGGTTAAAACCATGCCTGGCTCAAATGCGCGCTCAACGTTATTTTGCTTGTAATCGCCTACATCATGAACATCAAGGCCTAACCAGTGGCCAAGGCCGTGCATGTAATATTCTTTACACGCCTGCTGTGCCATTAGTTCATCAAAGTTGCCGGTTAAAATACCTAAATCGAGTAACCCTTGGGTCATTACTTCCATGGCTCGTTTATTGGCGTGCGACATGAAACCGCCGGATTTAACTTCTTCAAAAGCCACTTCTTGCGCTTTAAGTACAATGTTATAAAGTGCGGCTTGCGTCTCGCTAAATTTGCCATTAACCGGAAAAGTACGTGTAATATCGGCGGCGTAGCCTTGTAGCTCACAACCAGAGTCAATCAATACTAAATCGCCCGCTTTTAACACATCGCTATTTTGTGTGTAATGCAAAATATTAGCGTTATCGCCACTACCCACAATGGTGCCGTACGCTGGGTGACGGGCACCGTGCATTGCATAATGATGATGCAGCTCAGCCTCTAGCTGAAATTCAGTAGCGCCGGGGTGTGAATAGCGCATTGCGCGCATATGTCCGCGGGCACTTAGCTCGCAGCCTTCGCGCATAATGTTTACCTCGCTTGGCGATTTAAACAAACGCATTTCGTGAATAAGACCACGCACATCTTTTATAGTACTCGGTGCCTGATAGCCTTTTTTAGGCGCGCTGCGAAGTGTGTTTAACAAGGTAAATACTTTGGTATCAAAGTGTGGGTAAGCGCCTTGTGCATAAAATAAAATCTGCTGACCGTTAACCAAATCTAATAATTGTTCAGTTAGCTCACTTAATGCGTAAGTTTCGTCGAATAAGTACTCAGTTTTAGCTTTTTCGAAGCCAATTCTGCGGCCATGCCAAATTTCGGCTTGTTTGTCTTTATCAAGGCAAAATAGCGTACTAGGTGTGTCGCTGTTATTACACAGCACTAAAACAGCATCGGGCTCGTTAAAACCGGTTAAGTAAAAAAAGTCACTGTCTTGCCTAAAGGCATATTCAGTATCGCGACTACGCGTTACTTCACTGGCCGCAGGTATAATAGCCACACTGTTTGCGTCCATTTGTGAAAGTAAGCGCTCACGGCGTGCTTTAAATTCTGACTTTTGTATTTCAACCATGCTTTAACAACCCGTTATATTTTAAATTAATGTAGTGTTTTTTTAGGTGCTTTTTCTTTACCTAGCTCGGCAAAACAAAGCAATGCCGATACACGTACATATTCAATCACTTCATGAAGGGCTTGGCTGTCTTCTTCGGTTTCGTCAAACATAGTATCTAGGCGTGTAATTTCGCTAAAATCGCTAATCACTTCTTTTACATCCGCCGATAACTTACCGTAATCTTTTTGTTTTAAACCAAATCCAAGCATAAACCCTGCAACCCATGATACGAGACCATTGGCTTGATCGATGAGAGTTTCATCATCGCTTGGTAAAAATAAATCAAACGCAAAAGCTTCATCGTTAAAGCTAGCCACGACTTGCTTATAAATGGTGCCAAAAAATTGCTTTAAGTCGTTACTAAACGCTTGGCCATCATTAAATACATCACTTAATAGACCTAAGTATTCTTTATCATCAATACTTAAACCACAGGCCAGTAGTCCGCTAATTACACCGTGCGCTTCTGCCGGTGAGACAAAAATTTCGTTTTTTTCTAAAAGCAGCTGGGCTTTTTGGTAATCTGGTAAGTCGCTCATGTTTATATCTTCGCTTTGCAAGTTATGGCAATGCTACCACTCGATAAAAAGCAACTCCAATTAATTGTATGATCCCGCTCAAAAAGTAGTACGATAAGTAAATAGCGCGTTACCAGCGGGCAAAAACTGCTCGAACGATTGAATTTTTTTCGTTTGGGGTTTAAGGAATGGATTATGTCTTATATACTGAACTTGTTCCCTGGGGTGTCGGAGTTTGGTTAAGTCCCTGAGCCGATAAATTTTATACCAGGATTTCTGTTCGTCTACTATTGTGCAAGCTCGGCATGTACCGAGAAGCCTACGGTAGACCGCAGCTTTCCGCCCTGAAACCTTCTGGTTTCAGGACTGACGCCGGACACCACACGCTTGGGGAACACCTTCTTATTTTTATACTCCCTCTTATTACCTAATCATTTTTTTGCTATACCTTCGTACATTATTTTTATAATTTTTTGGCAAAAAAAAGCTGCAATTGACATTAATCAACCACAGCTTAGCCCTAGAACACATTTCGGTATTTATCTAAACCAACTTTGAAAGCGCTCCATCAGCATATAGTTTACTGGCACTAATATAAGTGTAATAAACGTAGCAAACACAATACCAAAGCCAAGGCTTACTGCCATTGGAATTAAAAACTGTGCTTGTGTCGCCTTTTCAAATAGTAGCGGCATTAAACCAATAAAGGTGGTTAAACTGGTTAGCATTACTGGGCGAAAACGTGCAGCCCCTGCAAGTTTAACCGCATCAATAATTTTTCCGCCTTCACTGCGTTTTTTATTAATAAAATCAACTAAAACCAGCGAGTCATTTACCACAACACCAATGAGTGCAAGCATACCTAACAAACTCATAATGGTTAAATCCATGCCCATGATCCAATGCCCAACCACGGCACCAATCATTCCAAATGGTATAACGCTCATTACAATAATTGGCTGCATGTACGATTTAAGCGGAATAGCCAATAATGCATAAATTATAAAGAACACAAAAATGAGCGCCCAGCCAAGTGAGCCAAACGACTCTCTTTGCTCTTTAGCTTCACCTTCGAGTTTGTAATCAACACCTGGGTATTGCTGCATTAAACCATCTAAATACTCAGCTAGATCTGCCTGAAGCACCGTCATGTTGGTATTATCTTTTTCAATATCAGCGGTAATATTTAAAGTACGATAACGATCAATTCGATTAATTGTTGATGGGCTTTGCCCTGCACTTAGCGTAGCTACATGTGATAACGGTACTGAGCCACCTGAGGGGGTGTCTATTAGTATGTTTTTCAAATCAGCAACTGAGCGACGTTCATCAATAGGTAAACGCACCATTACACGTACATCATCGCGACCACGTTGAATACGCTGTACCTGAGAGCCATAAAACGAGCTGCGTACCTGTCCTGCAACATCGGATCTATTTAATCCAAGCGCTAAACCTTGATCGGTAAGCTCTATGCGTAACTCTTCTTTACCGTCAGACATACTATCTGCAATATCAAATACCGTTGGGTAAGTCGCCAAGCGTGTTTTAATATGATCAGCTACATCTTGTAAAATAGTTAACGAGGTACCGCTTAGCTGCACATCTATTGGATCTGAACTGCGTCCTATTTCAGCTCTGAACGTGAGGCTTTCTGCCCCAGGTATAATCCCAATTAAATCACGCCACTCACTTGCAAGCTCACTTGAACCTATGTCTGATTCGCGCTCTTCAGCAGGTGTAATTTCAAAGCGCACAGAGCCTGAATTTGAAACGCCTCCACGCCCGCCAGTTGTTGCTAATATATTTAAAATAACGCTCTCGCCGGTATCTGGGTCGCGGTATTTCTCTTGTAATTGCTGCGCTTTTTGCGACATATCAATCACGTATTTATTAGTCACTTCAAACGGAGTGCCGGTAGGTAGCGTAAGCTCTACTTTTATCGTTTCGCTTGGGATGCGTGGGAAAAATACAAACTTTGTCCAACCACTGGTGATCATCGTTAATATGATACAAAACACGCCGATAAATAAGCTAACTGATGCCAGCTTATGGCGTAGCGCTAAATTTAATATTGGTTGGTAATACTTCAAGATAGCGTTTTCAAATCCATCTGCAAAACGCTGTTGAAGAACATCAAATTTTGAAGGCTTACTTTGTTCATGACGCAGTTTTATATATTTTAAATGAGCTGGCAGCACAAACTTAGATTCAATCAATGAGAACAGTAATACCGGAATAACCACTACCGGAATTTGAGCAAATAAGGCACCCCGCGCGCCTTCAATAAAGGCTAAAGGTAGGAATGCGGCAACGGTTGTTAATACACCAAAAGTGACGGGAGTTGCGACCTCTTGAGTACCCATAATGGCAGCTTGTTCGCCAGACTTGGCTGTTTTTAAATGAGTATAAACGTTCTCCCCCGTTACTATGGCGTCGTCCACTACAATACCTAGCACTAATATAAAGCCAAATAAGCTCATAATATTAAGGGTTACACCAAAAATAGGCATCGCAATAAATGCGCCCATAAACGATACGGGAATACCAATAAACACCCAAAATGCAATCGCCGGGCGTAAAAATAAAGTAAGTAAAGCAAGGACTAAAATACCGCCTTGTAGCGCATTAGTCGTTAAGGTTGAAATACGGCTTTTTACAAGCTCCGAGTCATCATCCCAGTAACTAAGTTCGAATCCTTGAGGAAGCGAACTTTGCTCCTCTTTAATGTAATTTTTTACATCATCCGCAACTGCAATCGCGCTTTGCGGACCAATTCGATACACATCAATAAAGGCCGCTTGCTTACCATTAAAGCGAGTACGCACTGGGGTTTCTTCAAAGTCATCTTTGATTAATGCAATATCTCCTAGGCGAATAATGGTGCCATCAGCTTGGTTTTTTACCACGATGCTGGCAAATTCATCTTTACGATAAGCTTGCCCTTTGGAGCTAATAAGTACATCTCCCCCTTGCGTTTTTAAGTTCCCGGCAGAAATATCTTTACTCGAATTAGCGACAGCGCTGGATATCTCAGCAAGGCTCAAATCGTACTGACGAAGGGTATCTTGGCTTACTTCTATAGCAATTTCGTAATCACGCACACCGCTTAATTCTACTTGCGTTACATTGGGTAGACGCAAAATATCATCGCGAACCTTTTCGGCGTATTCAAGGGTTTCTTTTTCGCCATAAACACTTGATACAGTAACAGCAATTACATCTCTAATGCGCTCAGCAAGAGCCACTACAGGCTTTTCAGCATCAGCGGGAAAGGTATTAATGGCATCTACGCGACTTTTTATATCAGCGAGTAACTCACGAGGGTCGTAGCCGCTTTCTACTTCGATAGTAACAGAACCAGACCCTTCTGATGAGCGACTAAATATTTGTTTAATGCCCTCTAAGTCTTGAACTGCTTCTTCTATACGTATAGTCACCCCTTGCTCTACATCTTCTGGCGTTGAGCCTAACAAGCTTACATTTACGCTTATCATATCAGTTTCAAAAGACGGAAAAACTTCAAGCGGTATCTTATTTGATAAACTAAAAAGCCCCGACAATAATAATGTTACTAATAATAAATTGGCAGCAACATGGTTTTTAGTAAACCAAGCTATCATGGTCTGCCTCCTTGTTTTTCAGCGCGGCGTTTTTTCATTAACTCTTCAACGCTAATACCAAGCTCTATTGCTTTTTCCTCAAGCTGCTCTGGTGACATGCGCTTGCCTCTGCCTTGCCCCCGCGCACTTTTTTCTTTAGTTTGCTCTGCATTTTGCTCACCTAAAATACTCACTTGAGTACCTGAACTCACTTGTCCAAGTGGTGTTAACACCAATTTATCACCAGCAGTTAGGCCTGTTTTGATCATTGCCTCTGTCGCGTTTTGCCAAGCAAGCGTGATGTCTTTGCGTTTAAGTACACCCTCTTGCACTATGTAAACGTAAGTGCCTTGGTAAATTGTGCTATTAGGAATTATGAGTGCATTAGACACTGTTTTACCTGTAATTTGCGCCTTTACGTATTGACCTATTTTGATAGGGTATTGATTATTAGCTGTCGCTTTGTATGGATCATCAATTTTAGCAACAACATAAAGTTGCTGTGCATTTTCATCTATAGCACCTTCGGTGCGTGTAAGCTGCCCTTGCCATTGCTGCTCTCCTACTAAATCAGAGGTAAACTCAACTAAAGAACCGGCTTGGTTTTTAGCGCCATCACGGTACTGCTCTGGTAAATTAACAAACGACAAATCTTTATTTTTAATAGGCAGGCGGATCTCAACACTGTCGATTGCATAAATTGTGGCAAGTTGCGTGTTATTACTCACCACTTGTCCTAAGTCAACACTGCGACTAAGTATACGTCCAGCGTAAGGCGCTGTTACTTTTGTACGCTCTAAATCAAGCTGTGCTTTTTCAAGTGCAGCCTGTGCTGATAAAACTTCTGCCTCAGCGGCTGCCAATTGTGGTTCACGTAGCACTAAGCTACTTGCTTTTTCAGAGCCACCTAAACGTTGCCAATCAGCTATGGCTTGCTGTCCTCGGGCTTTTTCTTCAAGTAAACTTTGCTCTGCACTTAATAAATTGGCTTGTGCCGACTTTACTTCAGCTTGATGATCTCTATCATCTAATTTTAAAAGCACATCGCCTTTTTCAAAAAAACCGCCTTCTCTAAAATCATCGCTTACGTCAATTATTTGCCCCGAAGCCTGGGCTACCAATAAGCTTTGCGTACGCGGTTTTACCGTGCCATAGCTGTCTATCATAATTTGATAGTTTTGCGGTTTTAGCTCTAGAGCCGAAACACTTATTATTGCTTTAGGTGGCTTACCTGAACGCCTAGCTTCAGGTGGATTACCTTTAATAAACATAACAATTAATAAAGTCGCCACAATAACTACGGCAGGAATTAAAATTTTTGCAGTTTTAGTTTTCATCGTTATTGCTCTTTAGTTCACTTGAGGGGTTTGCAAAATCACCACCAAGGGCAATGTGTAAGTTAATTCTGTTAGCTATTAATTGATTTTTGATCTCAATTAAAGAGCTTTGCGCGTCAAAGGATCGGTCTTGGGCATCAAGTACCGTTGTATAAGTCACCAAACCACTTTGATACTGCTCAAACGAAAGCTGCTCTGCTGCGAGGGCGTTTTCTTGTGCCTCTAATGTGCTCTTATATTGAGCTTTAAGGGACTGCTGCTGCGAAATTGCATTTTCAACATCGCCAAAAGCGTCATAAAGCGTTTGTAAATAAAGCTGCTCTTGCTTTTGAGTATTAAGGCGCGCTATTTCTTCATTTGCTTTTAAGCGCCCGCCTTCAAAAAGCGGTGCTGAAATACTACCTAATAACGACCACGCGAGGCTTGAAGGAGAAAATAAATCGCTTACTCTGTCAGTGCTATCACTCAAAGAAGCCGTTAAATTTAAACTAGGAAAACGCAGTTTGTGTGCATAAGCTAAAGCTGCGTCGGTAGCTAAAAGATCATACCAGCTAGCACGTAATGTGGGTTTGCGCGTTATAAGTTCTGATGGTAAACCTAAAGGTATATCGGTATTAATAACGGGTAGGTCACTATTAGCGCTAATAGCACCTTTTGGATATTCGCCTAGCAGGCGTTCAAGAATACGCGATGAAGCCGATAAATTGGCTTGCTGCGTCGCTATGCGAGTGCGCTCAGTGTTAAGCTCGTTTCGAGCAAGGTACACATCAAGTGCTTCATTAATACCCTGACGATAGCCTGATTCAATTATTTCGAGCCTTTGTTGGGCGTTTTCTTCTCTGCGTTTAAACAGATCTAGCAACTGCTGCGCTGAAACGACATCAAACCAACTGGTAACAACATCTGCGACCAGTTGCTGCTTAGCTTGCTCAAAGCGCGCTTGTTGAGCTAAATAGTTAAGATTAGCCTCACGCTTAGAATCAGACAATTTACCCCACAAATCAACTTCATAAGATAAATCTAAACTGACTGAACTTGCGTTATCGTAACTAACAGGGCGATTATCTTTACTTCGACTTGTGCGGGCAGATAAATCTAGGCTTGGCCAAAGTGCTGCGCCAGATACTATTAGCTGCTGCTTTTGAATTTCAACATCATAGCTTGTTTGTAAAAGTTGCTGGTTGTTTTTAAGCGCTTGTTTTACAAACTTATCAAGCGTAGGGTTTTGTAATTGTGTAAGCCAATCGTTTTTTACTGCTAATACTGAATTTGATGCTTTTTTTTGCCACTGCTTTGGTACATCATCGGGCTGTTCTAAACGCTGAGACGAGTTTAAACTACTCGCACAGCCGCTAAGCAGCATCACGCTAATTGCCAATAAAGTTGGCTTGTATTGCCAAATCATATTTAAACCTAAATTACTGCCATTTATGAATGTAATTCAAGCACTTTGGCAAATTTTGCTCAACTTACTTTACATAACATTACATACGTTGAGATGAATTAACATAATAGTCAGTTATTATAAAAACCGGCAGGAAATTTGGAGGGTATTTATACAAAAAAGCAAATAGCGTGTAATACACTATTTGCTAAACGGGATATGTAATGTTGTTAAATACAAGCTTTAAATTTCTTTAACAAAACTCATGTATTGCTGCATATCGCCAACAACTGCTTGCGCTAATAATTCGCTTGTTTTTACTGCGTACGGCTGCTTAAAGTGAATATCCCACAACGCAGATTCATTGCGCCAATGTTCATAAACAACTAATGTATCGTCGTTATTTTCGATACTATATAAATCAAACACTAGGTTACCAGGCTCCTGACTGCGCGTTTGCGCGACGTGAGTTGCGAAACGCTCAGTAACTTTATTTTTAAAACTTGGCTTAATTTTAAAAATAAAAAACACAATACATATATCGTCTTCAGGGTTAATAACTTTTGTATTACGCTCATGCAGCGGAGCTGGCACTGTATTTTCTAATAACATGACCTGTGGCGCCGATTGGCTAATTTCAGGCAACGCATTTAACAAGGTTTGCGTGTAATCCTGTGCGCCATGGTAATCAACTGCATTTTGATCTTCAAAACGCTCATAAGCAAAAAAGACGCCTGGCTCGTTTTTATCTTGATATAAACGCATCTCTAAAAGACCTGTTTCGGCCTTAGCGCCTTGCTTGTCTTCTTCTAGTAGCACTTTAAATTGTGCGATGTGCTCGTCTTTAATATCAAACTTAACAATTTGCGTGATCATAATTAGCTCCAGCTTTAAATGACTTATACCAATACGCTTAATTAAGTGATCTATTTTGCGGATTAGTATTATTTAGGCTAAAAGTGCCCTGCATTTTATTACTAAAATCAATCATATTGATGAGTAAATAAATGGAGTAAGTAATAACAGCACCTAACCTTTTAATGAGGCAATTATGCGCATGCAAACAAGGGAGAAAAAGAGAGGATAAGCCCAATTAATATGGACTGTTTTATCCATAATAAATTTTAAGCAAAAAAAAGCCCTGCAAGTGTATGCAGGGCTTTAATATAAATGGTGCCTCGACCCGGAATCGAACCAGGGACACGAGGATTTTCAATCCTCTGCTCTACCAACTGAGCTATCGAGGCACTTAAACAGTGCAATTAAACATTTAAAACATTTAATTTAAATAAATGGTGCCGACTAACCGAGTCGAACGGTTGACCTACTGATTACAAGTCAGTTGCTCTACCAGCTGAGCTAAGTCGGCACACTAAAGTGTGTGCTAAGGCACGTTCAATTTTAAAGATTGAGAACTTAAAGTAAATGGTGCCTCGACCCGGAATCGAACCAGGGACACGAGGATTTTCAATCCTCTGCTCTACCAACTGAGCTATCGAGGCACATAAACTGTGCAATTAAACATTTAAAACATTTAATTTAAATAAATGGTGCCGACTAACCGAGTCGAACGGTTGACCTACTGATTACAAGTCAGTTGCTCTACCAGCTGAGCTAAGTCGGCACACTAAAGCGTGTACTAAGGCACGTTCAATTTTAAAGATTGAGAACTTAAAGTAAAATGGTGCCTCGACCCGGAATCGAACCAGGGACACGAGGATTTTCAATCCTCTGCTCTACCAACTGAGCTATCGAGGCACTTATACAGTGCTGATTAAAAATAACAAAGTATTTTTAATGCAATTCCCACTCAGCGTTATCGACTGAGCCATTTGGGCGTGCGGCGTATTAAACGAGTTTTGCCCTTACAAGTCAACTTTTTTTTTACTCTTTATAACTGTTTGAACGGTTTTCACACAACAATGCAAGTTTTTATATACTAATGTTTATTTATCCAGCAAAAAATTACGAAAAACCTTAATTTAATCAATTAAACCAGACTAAAAACGTAGTGAATTATTTTACGTAAATGATACGATTACTTTGGAAATGCGGTAAGGGCTTATCGTAATAACAAATACCAATGGGAACAATCAATGCAGAGTAAATTCTCTTCGCCTGTGAAAGGCTTACTGCCGCTTTTTTTAATAATTAATATTGCAGTAACAGCGCTTGCTATTGTTGCCTTCGCGTTTTATTCGCAAAACACACAACCTACACCAGCAGCCAAACAAAAAGTAAGTATTACGCAACTTGCACAGCAACTTGATTTACCAATGGTAGATGCACTTACTATGTATGGGCAAGGTAAGGTTCGTCAGCTACTTGAACTTACCTCAATATTAGATGATGAGTTTGAATATACGCTTTATCGCTTTAATGCCACCTCAGAAACCCAACTTGTATATAGCAGCACTAAACCCGCTATCGAGTCTAAAAAAGTAAATGAGCATTTAACTGAGCAAGGCGTATTACACCATATATTACTATTAAACGACCAACCCATTGGTGAACTAATAATAAAACAGCAGTTACCAGCGGTGCCTTTAACGCAGCAAGACTCGCAAGTAATAGCCTATATTATTGCAATTGTGAGCGTGTTTGCCTTATTTGCATTAGCCTTACTATTTAATACCTATATAAATACCCGCTTGCGTAAAAGCAGCCATTTATTAAATGAAGAACTGCAAGCAATTACTGAAAATGGCAATTACGAAAGTAAAGTAAGTGAAAAACTAGATTTAGGCTTATCTGGCGTTGCTAAAAACATTAATTTACTGCTTGGTAAAGTTAACTCAGTAATGTCTGAAAAAGAGGCTGCGCAAAAGGAGCTACAAAAATTACAAACTGGCCTTGAGAGTGAAGTACAGCAAAGAACGATTGCATTAGAGCAAGCTACATTAAAGGCACAGCGCGCTAGCGAAACCAAAACCACCTTTTTAGCCACTATGAGCCATGAAATCCGCACGCCTATGAACGGCGTAATTGGCACTATTGATTTATTAAGACAAACAGAGCTTGATGGTGCGCAGCATCGCTTAAGTACCATTATCCGTGAGTCAGCGTTTTCATTACTGAGTATTTTGGATGACATTTTAGACTTTTCAAAAATTGAAGCGGGTAAACTAAATATCGACCCTACGCCTTTTTCTGTTACCGATACAATTGAAGAGGTAGCTCGGGTACTTTCATCTGTTGCTAAAAAACGTCAATTAGATTTAGAGCTTTCTATTGCACCAGATATTCCTACCAATCTAACTGGCGATACAATCCGAGTTCGCCAAGTGCTGTATAACCTATGCAGTAATGCAATTAAGTTCACCAGCACCGATGACAAACGCCAAGGTCATGTAAAAATATCGGTAGAGGTCGCTCATAATACAGCGGATCATTTTACGCTACGTTTTTGTGTAACCGATAACGGCAAGGGCATGACCCAGGCGCAGCTGCGAGAAATATTTAATCCGTTTGTACAAGCAGAAAACTCAATTACCCGCGAATACGGTGGGACAGGTTTAGGGCTTTCGATTTGTAAAAGTTTAACAGAGCTTATGCTCGGTACTATTAATGTAACGAGCCATGCGGGTATTGGTAGCGAGTTTACCGTTGAGCTGCCATTTGGTACCTCTGGAAAAATTAAATACGCACATAAAAATGCACTCAATGGTAAACACGTTGTGGTTGTAAGTAACCATTTAGAACGTGAAAAAGCGATGTACCGCTATTTATCGTTTATGGGCGCTAAAATTACTTACGTGCACGATCAACAAGAAATAGAAGCACAACAAGAGCACCGCGATATTATATGGGTTGTTGATGGCATAGACGATATGGAAAGGGTTAACTCTTTATTACGTCGTCTTATATACTCGCTTGAAGATAACAACCAGCAAGTTGTGGTGTTAAGTAAGCTTGATGAAGCTGCTATAAACCATAAAAATGTATTTTATATAAATGCTTCCCCGCTTTGTAAGTCTAACTTTATGATGTCGATTTTGGTGTCAGCTGGTTTGCATCAGCCTAAGCAAGTCAAAAAAACAAAAACACTCAACAATTATTTAAATGTTGAACAAGCACGCGATGCAAATAAACTCATTTTACTAGTAGAAGACAACCTACTAAACCAGCAAGTGTTAACTGATCAACTGCACATTTTAGGCTATGGCGTGGAAGTAGCTAACAATGGTGAAGAAGGCTTAGATATGTGGCGTCAAAACAATTACTCGCTCATATTAACCGACTTACACATGCCAAAAATGTCGGGATACGACATGGTTGAAAAAATTCGTGATGAAGCAGAGTTATTAGAGTCTATAGACTCACAGCCTTATATTATTGCCGTTACCGCCAATGCGCTTAAAGGTGAAAAAGAACGTTGCCTTGCTGTTGGTATTAATGATTTTATTACTAAGCCTATAGAGCTTAATGCCCTAGAAGATACCTTAAAGCGTTGGTATGACAAACATAACAAAGACCAAACTGTTGTCATTCATCAAAAACCTGCTATGCCCATTAATATGGATGCGGTATCCACTTATGTAAATGGCGACGAAGCCAAGCAAATACGCTTTTTCAAAATGTTTTTGGAGCAAAGCCAAAGCTTAATTAAAAGCATTAATTCGGGTGTTATGGTTAATGACAGAGATGAGATCAGTGATGCCTGTCATCAACTTAAGTCTATTTCTAAAACAATTGGTGCTGAGGCTGTAGCACAATGTGCACAAGAGTTTGAAGAAAAGTGTAAAAATGCAGAGCTTGATACTGATGAGCTAATCGCACAAAGAGACACCCTTGAGATTGAATACTCTAAAGCCGCACAGTTTTTAAAAGAACAAGTACGCTCAGCAAGCACTGATGAGGAAACGCTCTAGAATATAGCTATAAAAAAGGGCTAATTAGCCCTTTTTTTGTATCTGTACTTTTATTTTTCTGGCGGTCGATAACCTTCAATTTCTACGTCTTTGTCTTCAAACAAAAAACCAACCATTTGCTCTTCTAAAAACGTACGGTGCTCTGGGTCCATCATATTTAAATGCTTTTCGTTAATTAGCATTGTTTGCTTGTGCTGCCACTGGCCCCATGCTTCTTTAGAGATATTATTAAAAATTTTCTCGCCTAGTTCACCAGGGTATAACTGAAATCCAAGCCCTTCGGCTTCTTTTTGTAACTTTTGACAAAATACTGTACGTGCCATAATTGACTCTCTTAAGCGCTAAATGTAAATAGTTTAACCTATTGAGCTCATTTGTTTAACCAACTTTTTAGTTGGTGCGGCTAAACCCACCTCTATTGATTGATCGAGTGGATACCACACGAGCTGTTTATCATTTACTACATCCGGTACGCTATCAATATTAAGAACATACGGGTTTATTGTTAGCTCAAAATGCGAAAACACATGAGTAAAAGGCGTTAACTCTTCCAGCTCGGTTTTTAAGCCTTGCTGATTTAAAAATAACACCATTTCGCTGTATTCGTTAAACTCAAAAAAGCCAAATAAACCGCCCCAAATACCGCTACTTGGGCGTTTTTCCATTAAAACTTTCTCGTCATGTTGAATAATTAATTGATGACAACTTTTTTTAGGAACCACTTTTTTAGGTTTAGAATGAGGGAACTCTTTAACTTTTCCTGCGTTAAACGCACCGCAATCGCTATTTAGTGGGCATGCTTGGCAGTCAAAGCGACTGCGCGAGCAAAGGCTGGCGCCCAAGTCCATCATGGCTTGGTTAAACTCAGTCACATTGTTTTTAGGGGTTAACTGGGTAGATAAATGCCAAAGTTGGTTTTCTACTTTTTTTACCCCATACCACCCTTCAATCATAAAGTATCGGGCAAGCACTCGCTTTACATTGCCATCTAAAATAGGGTGGTGCTGTCCAAGCGACAGCGATAATACGGCACCGGCCGTAGAGCGCCCTATTCCGGGTAAATCCATGACTTCGTCTAGTGTAGTTGGAAATTTACCTTGGTATTTATCTCGCACTATTTTGGCCGTTTTATGTAAGTTACGTGCCCGTGCGTAGTAACCTAAGCCAGTCCAATGATGCAGCACTAAATCTTCGTCTGCATTTGCTAAAGTAACGATATCTGGGAAGCTTGCCATAAACTTTTCAAAATATGGAATAACCGTAACAACTTGCGTTTGCTGTAACATTACTTCCGACACCCACACTTTATAAGGTGTTTTAGCTAATTGCCAAGGCAGTGTTTTACGCCCATAAAGGTGATACCAATCAACCACTCGGTTAGCAAACTTGTCTGACTGCTGTTTATTTAAATCCAACATATACTACTTTTACTCATGCTCAATAGCGGCTCAGTCTATTGCAGTTAATAAAAAGATCAAGCGATGAAGGCGCTATAACACGCTAATACTTGTGATTAGCTGCGTGGTCAGGGATAATACGCAACCATTTTTAAACACATTGTTTTTGTCAGGCCAATAATATGAGTGAATCAAGTAACAACAACCTTGAGCAAGCTAAGCAAGAAGGTAAGTATATCCGCACAATTCGCAGTTTTGTAAAACGCGAGGGCCGCTTAACTAAAGGCCAAGCTGCCGCAATTGAAAAGTGCTGGCCAACTATGGGGCTTGAGCATAAAAACGGCCTACTCGACTTAGCCCAAGTATTTGGCAATAACAATGATGTAGTATTAGAAATTGGTTTTGGTATGGGCAAGTCATTAGTTGAAATGGCAAAAAATGCACCACACCTAAACTTTATTGGTATTGAAGTACATCGCCCAGGCGTTGGCGCATGTTTAATGGACGCTGATGAAGCCGGAGTTACTAATTTACGTGTATTTGAACACGATGCAGTAGAAGTACTCGCGGACTGCATTGCAGATGAAAGCTTAACAACGCTGCAATTATTCTTCCCAGATCCATGGCATAAAAAGCGCCATCATAAACGCCGTATAGTGCAAACAGAATTTGCTGAAAAACTGCGTAGCAAATTAAAAATTGGTGGTGTTTTTCATATGGCTACTGACTGGGAAAACTACGCTGAGCACATGCTAGAAGTTATGCAAGCAGCGCCTGGCTATAAAAATCAGTCATCTACCAACGACTACGTACCGCGCCCAGATTCGCGCCCACTAACTAAGTTTGAACAGCGCGGCCACCGTTTAGGCCATGGCGTGTGGGACTTAATGTTTGAGCGCACAAAGTAATCCACACCTTTTACTAATCAATAATTTGTAAGGCAAAGCCATTTATGAGCGTATTAACCAACCCAAGTTTACTGTTACTTCGTAATAGCGAGGAACTAGTGGGAAAATCTATCTTGGTGGTCAACTTTGTTCAAGATGGCTTTTTAGCAGAGCTAAAACAACTAAATCCTCAAAGTACCATCACCGCATTTAGTTATAACCATGCTAATGGGGAATTTGCTAAAAGAGTAGATGGCGTAAACGTGTGTGTTCATCATGAAATAGATGCCAACGATTATGATTTAGTCATTCTTTATTACCCAAAATCAAAGCCTGAAGTATTAATGGCCCTTGATAATATTCGCGCCGTTATTAACGAAGAAGCACAGCTACTTGTTGTGGGCGAAAATAAAAGTGGCGTTAAATCGATAGAAAAACAGCTCGCGGGCAAAGCAGGTTATAGTAATAAAATCGACTCTGCCAAGCATTGCATTTTATTCTCATTTGAGCAACTAGAGACAACCACTGCGTTTGACATCAGCCGCTACCATAAAACGTTTACCGTAAATGTAGCTGGTGTAGAGTTTGATGCGATCAGTGTTCCAGGGGTTTTTAACCACGGCGCTTTAGATGCTGGTACAAAAATGTTATTAGAAAATGCCCCTACCACTAAACAAGGTAATGTACTGGATTTTGGTTGTGGTGCAGGCTTGATTGCTACTTTTTTAGGTATTAAAAATCCAGCACTTATTTTTACCTGCAGCGATGTAAGCGCACTTGCAACTTATGCAACTGAACAATCATTAAAGCTTAATAATATTAAAGGCAGCACCATTTTAAGTGATGGCTTAAAAAATATTAGCGGCAAGTTTGATTTAATAGTAAGTAACCCACCGTTTCACACTGGTATCGCGACTGACTACACAATTGCTGAAGCATTTTTATCAAATGCTAAACAGCATTTAACCAAAGCTGGTAAGCTATCCATAGTGGCTAATAGCTTTTTAAAATACCCACCTATCTTAGAAGCGCAATTTGGTAGCTTCCATACTGTGTACAAAAATAATAAATTTGCCGTTTACAGTAGCTAACTAATTACACTTATTAGGCTAAGTGTAATTAACACTTAGCCTAACTTTCGAATAAATATCAGAATTAATTTCACGATTTCCCTTCACTTTCTTCGGTTTTTGCTAAACTAAAGTTCTAAATGTAAATATCCTTGCTTAGGCGATGCAGCAATAATGCCAAAAAAAGTACACCAAAAAAGTATTAGAAAAGCGCTGATCAACACCATCATGCTTATCACTGCTATTTGTTTAACATTATCAGTTTCGATTTCTACTTACATGGGTGTAAAAGAACAAAAGGAACTGATCATAAACAAGCTTGTGATCCTCTCTGATATTGTTGCGTTTGATGCATCGGGTTCACTAGTAAATGACGATAGAAAAACAGAAGAAAAACGCTTAAAGTCATTTGAAAAAATCCCCCTTGTAAAAAACATCCACATTTACGCCATAGAAAAAGTATCGAGCAAGCCTATGTTTTTTATTAGTTTTAATGCTAAAAAAACTCCGCCGGTGCCCTTGCGCGTAGACAGCATTGAAGAGTTAAAAGAGCCTAGAGTAACCAATAATTATATTGAGCTGATAACACCTGTACTTAACAATGAGCAAGTAGTTGGCTACGTTTATATGCGTGGCAGCCTAGAAAGCCTAGATGAATTTATAAAACAAAAAATAATCATAGATGTTTTCCTCACCCTATTCATATTATTTTTTGTGTACTTTATTGCCATAAACACCCAAAAAAGTATTGCAAACCCTATTGAGCATTTGAGTGGATTACTACAAGACGTTTCAAAAAACCACAACTACGATGTACGCGCCCCTGCGACTAAAGTAAAAGAGGTTACAGCCTTATCAAATAGCTTAAATATCATGCTTACACGTACGCGTAAGCAAATAGAGCGCCATGAAAAAGACAAACTAGAAATAAAGCAACTCAACCAAAGCTTAGAAGAAAAGGTAAATCAAAGAACAATAGCCCTGCGTGAGGCAAACCAAGAATTACTTTCAACCCTTGAGCGAATGCATCAATACCAAGAGCAAATAGTAGAAAACGAAAAAATGGCTTCGTTAGGACAAATGGTAGCTGGGGTGGCGCATGAGGTTAACACCCCTATAGGTTTAGGTATCACGGGTTCAACCTTATTGCGCGACAAACTTGCCGATGTTCAGCTTAGCTTTGATAATAAATCCCTTACTTCTAACCAATTAAAACGCTTTATAGACGAAGGTATTGAAAATCTTGATTTAATTTATCGAAACTTAAATCGAGCAGCCGACCTTATTTCTAACTTTAAAAAGGTAGCTGTAATTCAAGATGACGGGGTTAAAACCCATGTAAATATCCATAAATTAATATCTGACGTGTTAATGTCGATTCAATCAGAGTTGATAAAGTCCAAACCTAACGTTGTGATCAATTGCCCAAGTGACTTAACAATTGAAAGTAAATCAGAACCTCTACAACAAATATTTCAACAGCTTATTTTAAACTCAGCTATTCATGGGTTTGTGGGTAGTGAAAATAACGAAATCCAGTTTGATATAGAAATTACAGGTCCTCAAATAAAAATAATCTACACAGATAACGGTAAAGGCGTTGATAAAAATGTCAAAAATAGGATATTTGACCCATTTGTAACCTCTAAGCGCGGCCAAGGAGCCAGTGGATTAGGTATGCATTTGGTCTATAACCTTGTAACCCAAGCGCTAGGCGGGCATATACTGTATGACCTAGATGCAAAACCCGGCGTACGCTTTGTTATTACAATTCCATAAAAAGTGTTTAAAAAAAGAGTATTTATTTACGCTTTTTACTTGAATTACTATTTAATGACCTTATAGAGAGAGCATGTGATATTTCATGTTTAATTATTTAACTTGATCTAATAATTGGACGATACAATTTATGAACTTTATTGCTTTTGCAGTATCACATACATTGATGAAAGGTTATAAAATGATATAATTCCGTTTTGAATTTGCGCGATTATTTTTAGTACCTTTAAGTGATTGGTGGATGTATCAATTATTAAAGGAAATGGCTTCGTTTTCATAATTCAAAAAGCTGCATCCGTTATATATCATTAAACAGTAGTTTTTGCACAATGCCTTTTGGTTAGTTTGGAACACCCCTACTGTTTTATTTTTATCCAACTTGTTTTTTCTTGTTAACATTTGGGTATAATCCTATAATCTCTAGTAATCGAATTATTTAGTTAAAATTCGATTTTTTGTAAATAAAATATTCCAAAAAGGTTAATTAATAATGCAAACGCCAGTCATTCTAATCGTAGAGGATGAAGACGTAACTCGACTAAACCTCGTGAGTTTATTTGAAGCTGAAGGTTACAAAGTTATTGAAGCCATTGATGGCGATGATATGCATGACAAGCTTACAAATAATGATGACGTCAATCTTGTAGTTATGGACATCAACCTACCGGGTAAAAACGGGCTAATTTTAGCACGTGAATTACGCCAAAAACGCAAAGTCGGTTTAATCTTCTTAACCGGCCGTGATAACGACGTAGACCGTATTTTAGGTTTAGAAATTGGTGCTGATGATTACATCACTAAACCTTTTAACCCTCGTGAATTGACTATACGCGCTCGCAACTTAATTACTCGTACTGCGCTAGGCGGCGAAGAGTCAGTGCTTGAAACTAACGGTGTAATTACATTTAACGGTTGGGAGCTTGACGAAAATAGCCGTTGTTTAACATCACCAAATGGTGATGCTAAGCGTTTACCTAAAGGTGAATACCGCGCTCTTCGTTTAATGCTTGACTCTCCTGGGCGTATTTTTAGCCGTGAGCAACTTATTAAACATATGACTGGCCGCGAGCTTCGCGCTAATGACCGTACGGTAGATGTAACAATTCGTCGTATTCGTAAGCACTTCGAAAGTGATAATTCTACTTCTGAGCTAATCAGCACCATCCATGGTGAAGGTTACCGCTTTATTGGTAAAATAGACGCTTAATTAGAGTAAACCGTTTACTCTAATAATTTTAAAAACGAATGAAGGGCAATTTGTCCTTCATTTATTTTATCTGCAAGTATATCTAACCACTCTTTTAATACTTCATTTGATTCATCAAGCGCACCGTGTTCCATCTTTTTAGCATGTAACTGTACGTCGTTTAATCCTACAGAGCCCGCAGCACCTTTAAGCTTATGCGCCACCGATTTATACTCTTCCCTGTCGTTTTCATTTAACGCGCTTTGCAGCTCTTGCTGATATTGCGGGTTTAGTTTTTCAAACAAACCACTGCTGCGCTTAAATACTTCAAGCCCCATAGAGTTTACAAAGTCTTCAATGGTTTCAACATCAAGCACACCTGCATTAATGCCCTCAAGCGCTTCTTTACTTACCGTTAGCAGCGGTTTGTCTGATTCACTTTGTTGAATATCGAACAAATCAGCGAGCATCTTATCAAGCTTTATTGTATTAATTGGTTTAGCAAGCGCCCCTTGCACCGATATACCTTCTAGGTCTTCTTCGGCACTACGTACATTCGCGGTCAGCGCAACAATAGGTAATTTATCAAAGTGACTATCGGCACGTATTTGTCTTGCCACTTCATCACCATTTATATCGGGCAGTTGCATATCAAGTAGTACTAAATCAAGCTCGTCTTCGGTTTCTACAAACGAAAGTGCATCTTCACCCGTTTCGGCCCAAATCACCTCATGGCCGCGCTGCTCTAACAAGTTAGTCGCAATTTCGGCATTTAATGGCACATCCTCAACAAGTAATATGTATAAACTTCTACCTTCATAGCTTTGCTCGGTAGGCGCTACACATAAGCTAAGCGGTATATTTACGGTAAAACAGCTACCCTCACCTTCTTTACTCGTTACCGAAATAGTCCCCTTCATTGCACTCACTAACGCTTTGGTTACAGCTAAACCTATACCTGAACCAATCGCATTTTTACCGCTTAGGTCGGGCGCTTTGTAGTACATATCAAATATGCGCGAGAGTTGATCGTCTGGGATCCCTTGTCCTGTGTCTGATATTTTAAGTTCAAGCCATGGGCCATCACTTCGCTCTTCTCGGCTACATGTGAGCTTTACCTCGCCATGCTGGGTAAATTTAACGGCATTATTAATTAAGTTCCACACTACTTGGCGAAGACGCGTTGGGTCTAGGAGTGCATAAACATCCAATGTGCCGTTTCGCTCAATTGAAAACTCAAGCTCCTTTTGCTCCGCAATTAATCCAGCAAAGTTCACTACATCGTTTATAAAGTCTGAAACGTTGATTGAATCGGTTGCTATATCTAATTGTTCGCGGTCTATTTTGTCTAAATCTATAATATCGTTAAAAATATTACCTAACGTTTCAGCGCTCGAAAACACTGTATTACACCAACTACGCTGCTGTTTATTAAGCTCTGTATCAAGTAGCATTCGGGTTAAGCCTACAATGCCATTTAATGGTGTGCGCAGCTCATGGCTAAGCGTTGCTATAAACTTACCTTTATCCTTATAGGCTGTTTCAAGCGCTTGTGCGGCTTCTTTACGGCTAGTTATATCACGCCCGAACGCCAATAAACCTATGTAGTCCCCTTGATCGTTTATAAAGGGTAACTTACGCAGCTCAAACCAGCGGTTTTCGCCATTAACCATGTATTCAACGTCAATTGTAAGGGCTTGATGCGTTTGCTCTACTTGTTTATCGGTTCTGAGTACTTCTGCTAAAAAGTAGCTTGGAAAAATTTGCTCTACGGTTTTACCAATTAATTCGGCGCTGGTTTTGCCCATAACCTCTTCAAACATTTTATTACAGCCGGCAAACACACCATTGTTATCTCGGTAATAAAATAAATCGGGGGAAGAGTCGACAATAGAGCGAAGAAGCATGCCTTGTTGAGCAAGTTCTTGTTGAGTTTTTTTACGTTCCGCGATTTCACGGCGTAGCTCTTCAATAGCGCGATGCTTGGCATGAAACGCCATTTTTCGCTCATCTATCTCAATATTAAGGCGGTTAATATTATCTTTTAATGTTTGGTTTAATAGTTTTTCTTGTTTTGTGGCGCTGTCTAAATAAGCGTATGAGGCTTCTAACTGCCTAATCGAATTGAGTAAAATACTGATCATAAAAGGAGATACAACCGCGGTAAAAAATACCACAGCTAAAATATCTACTAAATTAACCTCACCCAGTGCCACATAATAAAACATACTCGACAATATAAGCGACACGCCTAATAAAAGCGCATAGCACATTGCCGCGGTTTTTAACTCACCAAAGCGGGTTATTAAACTAGAAAGTACTCGAGCCCAAGGGCTCAAAGAAGAATCGGTCATAGGTCAGTGTATCTCGTTACTAGGCATAAATAAAAAGTGCCTCTTAATAGTCAAACGCATAGTGCAGCAAATATTAGCATTTTTCTATTAGCTATATTCATGTTGTGCGACAAAAACAGAAAATTTTCATGTTTACTTTTGCCTACTTGTTAAACTCATCATTTCAGCAATAAATTATTTAGTGTAAAATGCTGCGCTTTATTATGATCAATAACGAGTAGCGCACATGCAAACCAACATGCCCGATATAGCTGATACGGCTCCCGCCTTACAAACAGGTAAGTTAGACTGGGTTGGTATGGGCGAGATAGAACTGCCATTTATTTTTGAGTCGAAAGATTTAGCACCCGTTACCGTTAATGCAAAAGCGCGTGCCTTTGTTAATTTGCATAAAGAAGACGCTAAAGGCATTCATATGTCGCGTTTATTTTTAGCGCTTGATTTACTCTCAACAGAGCAACAGGTTAACCCACAAACCTTAGCACAAGCACTCGATACCTTTATTACCAGCCATAAAGGCTTAAGTGACAAAGCCCAAATAGAGTTTAAATTTGAGCTCCCACTGCGACGTAAATCGTTACTAAGTGGAAAAGCGGGTTGGAAAAGCTACCCAATTACCCTAACCAGTACCATTGAAAATAGCGTAATTAATTTTGAGCTAAGCGTTGATGTTACTTACTCATCGACTTGCCCGTGCTCTGCAGCACTTGCTCGCCAGCTAATTCAAAATGCATTTAGCGAAAAATTCAGCCAAGAAACATTGAATCAAAAAGATGTATTAGACTGGTTAGGCACTACGCAAGGCATTGTAGCCACACCGCATTCACAACGCTCAATAGCAAACGTAAAAGTAAAGCTAGATAGCACCACTAGTGAGTTTGACGTAGTCAATTTAATTGATACTTTAGAGTCAGAGCTAAAAACGCCTGTACAAGCGGCAGTAAAACGCGAAGATGAGCAAGAGTTTGCCCGCCTTAACGGTCAAAATTTAATGTTTTGTGAAGACGCTGCTCGGAAAATTAAAGCGGTACTTGAGCATAATAATTATAGTGATTACTGGCTACAAATTAATCATTATGAATCACTTCATGCACATGATGCGGTTGCTATCGCCGTCAAAGGTATTGAGGGCGGCTACAAAGCCTAATATCAGCGCTGCATTAATACTAAATACATACGGTAATTAACGCATAACACCAAATTTTTAGGCACGTAAATTGCTTTGTTTGAGCAGTGTCAATTTGTTGTTATGGAGTTACCGTATGGAATTCGCTTTATTATCAATTTTAGTATTAGTGGTTGGGGCCTCTGTGGTTGCGTCAAAATTTAATGATGATGGCGGAAACCCGTATCCTTTTACCCGCAAACAAACCGTGTTTACACAGGTTGAGGGTGCATTTTTAAATCTTTTAGAGCGTGCGGTAGGCGATCAATATAAAATTGTAAGCCGCGTCAAACTTATCGATGTCATCGACTGTAAGCAAGGGCTATCTGCTAAATCAAAACGTGCAGCCTTAGCTAAAGCTAAAAATAAACAACTCGATTTTGTGCTAGTCGATAAAGAAAAAATGACGATAGTGGCTGCGGTCGATTTAGTTAATAATGCCAACAAAGATGGCCACAAAGCTCAGCGCGACTGGTTTGTAAACGGTGCTCTAGAGTCAGCAGGCATTCCACATATTCGTATGAAAGTAAAATCAGGCTACCGTCCTTCTGAGGTGCGCGATGCAATTATGTTTAAAATAGGCAAACCTGCCGTGCAATCGGCTCGCCCAACTCGTAATCGCGTCAGCAAACCTGCGGTATTGTCACCTTCTCAGGCTAAAGCGCAAACCACTGCCTTAGCCGAAATTTAAAATAGAATTAAATACTCTCCTAAAGGTATTTAAAGCGAGCCGTAAAACAGCTCGCTTTTTTGTTTTTTATTGCTAACTTCACGTATAATCTACGTATTCAAACTCAGGAATCAAACACTATGAATGTTGGTATTATTGGCGCAATGGAGCCAGAAGTTAAAATTTTACGTGAAGCAATGCAAAACCCACAAGTGCTAACTAAAGCAGGGTTTACTTTTTACACAGGCGAATTGGCTGGTAACACAGTAACGCTTGTGCAATCGGGTATTGGTAAAGTGGCGTCAACTATTGCAACCACGTTATTAATTGATAACTTTAATCCTGATTGTGTTATTAACACAGGCTCTGCCGGTGGCTTTGATCCTTCATTAAGTGTTGGCGATGTTGTTATTTCTTCAGAAGTACGTCATCACGATGTAGATGTAACTGCTTTTGGCTACGAAATTGGCCAAGTTCCACAAATGCCTGCAGGCTTTGCCGCACACCCAAAACTTGTTGAAGCTGCCGAGCAGACCATTGCCCAAATCAGCGAAGTAAAAACCTTAGTAGGCTTAATTTGTACCGGTGATTCATTTATGTGTGACCCTGTGCGTATTGATAAAGCTCGTAGCGACTTTCCAACAATGCTAGCTGTAGAAATGGAAGGTGCATCTATTGCGCAAACATGTTTTGCGCTTAATACCCCATTTGTTGTTATTCGTTCTATGTCTGACATTGCTGGAAAAGAGTCACCGCAGTCGTTTGAAGAATACCTAGAAACGGCATCAATCAACTCATCAAAAATGGTTGTTGCACTATTAGAAAAACTAACAAAAGTTACACTGTAAATGCTAAGCAATATTGTTCAAAACCATTTGGACTTTATTGCCTTTTTTGTAGCGCTCCTTGCTGAGCGCTTTTTCCCGTTAAAAAGCTGGTATCACCCTAATACAGTATTAACCGCTGTTTTTAGTGCGATAGGAAAACGGGTTTATAAACCACATGAGCCTAAAAACTACCTTTATTTAGCCGCCATTCTTGCCAGTACATTAGTTTTAAGCGTTATTCTTATTATTATTGTATTACTGCTTGAATTTGCCTTTTACCCTGAACTGCTCGCAGGTCTTATTTTATATTTGTGCCTTGAAAGCAAAGCGATTGAGAAAAAAGCCCTGCGTGTTGCCAAGCTCGTAAAACAAAACCAAAAATCTACCGCACGAGAACTTGTAAAGCCGCTGCTTGCCCGAGAGGTTAATAAGCTCTCAGCGCCAGGTATTATGAAAGCCTTAATTGAAAGCTTAATTTTACGCACAGCTCGCAATTACTTTACCGTTATATTTATATTTTTATTGCTTGGGCCAATTGGCGCTTTAGCGTATCGGCTCCTCACTTTAATACAGCAAGCGTGGCGCGCCGATATTTCACCTAATAGCCATTTTTTAAAACCGCTTAAAATACTTTTGTTTGTAATCGAATTTATCCCCGTACGCATACTTGCATTAACAATTGCCGCAAGCAAAGCCAGTAAACAAAGTATGCATTACATAAAGCACTATGGCAGACATTTTTATCAAACAAATACAGGGTGGATTTTAAGTGTGTGCTCCGCCTCTATGGGCGCACAGCTAGGCGGCCCTGCAGTTTATTTTGGTAAGCGCTTTAACAAAATGCGAATTGGTACTGATAGACTGCCATCTCCCGATGATGTGCCCGTAATAATTAATAGGTTAAATCAAGCGCGTGTATTTTGGCTGTTAGTCATTATCAGCATTGAAATTGTAAAGCTTATTTAGTTTTTTAACGCGCACAAAAAAACCAGCCTAAGCTGGTTTTTTAGTTTTAACTGCGCTTACGCAACAGTAATATTCGCAAACTTACGTTTACCTACTTGGTAAATAGCGGTTGTGCCTTTTGCTACCTCAAGCTTAGTATCAGTGATTTTATCCTCACCGTTAAGTTTTACTGCGCCCTGCTTAATCATGCGCATTGCTTCAGATGTACTGGCTACTAAATTAGCTTCTTTAAGTAAGTTAGCAATTAAAATACCCTCATCTGCAATGGTGATAGTCAGCTCAGGGATTTCATCTGGTAGCGCTTTTTTCTGAAAACGTTTGATAAAGTCATCGTGTGCAGCTTGTGCTGCTTCTTCACTGTGGAAACGGGCAATTAATTCTTTCGCCAATTCAATCTTAATATCACGCGGGTTAGTGCCCTGCTCTACGCGTTGTTTTTGCGCTGCAATTTCTTCGATTGATAAGCTGCTTAGTAAATCGTAATAACGCCACATAAGTACGTCACTAATCGACATTACTTTACCAAACATATCGTTTGGCGCATCCGTAATACCAATGTAATTACCTAGCGACTTAGACATTTTTTGAACGCCGTCTGTGCCTTCAAGCAATGGCATCATGAGTACTGTTTGCGGCTTTTGACCTTCTACTTTTTGAAGCTCGCGCCCCATTAAAAGGTTAAAACGCTGATCGGTACCACCAAGCTCTACGTCTGACTCAAGTGCAACCGAATCCCAACCTTGTACAAGTGGGTATAAAAACTCATGAATAGCAATGGGTTGACCGCTGCCATAACGCTTTTTAAAATCATCACGCTCTAGCATGCGCGCTACAGTTTGATTGGCAGCAAGTTTAATCATACCCGCAGCGCCTAGGTTTTCCATCCACTGAGAGTTAAAGGCAACCGTTGTTTTTTCAGGATCTAAAATCTTAAATACTTGCTCTTTATAAGTCTCTGCATTGGCAAGTACATCTTCACGAGTCAGTGGTTTACGTGTTACATTTTTGCCTGTCGGATCGCCAATCATGCCAGTAAAGTCACCAATTAAGAAAATAACCTCATGACCTAAATCTTGAAAGGTTTTCATTTTATTAATTAGTACAGTGTGACCTAAATGTAAATCTGGCGCGGTAGGATCGAAACCCGCTTTAATTTTTAACTTTTTGCCCGACTTTAGTTTTTCAACTAATTCGTCTTCAATTAATATCTCTTCTGCACCGCGTTTTATCTCTGCTAGAGCGGTTTGTAAATCCACTGTGTATTACTCCAAAATTCTGCCAACGAAGGGGCAACTAGATGACTTGCTACATAAGGGTTTAAAACAGATTTAAACCAAAAGCACTTATGTTGCTAACATAACAAATTTCTACCTAATTAAAACAATTTTTTATGCGAATAATGCAACTAAACTTAATAAACTTAGTCTTACTGTGCTAGGCAATTAGAAATGGTGTTTAAGTACTAATTTTAACGCACTTTAGAATCAGTTTAAATCGATAAACTTAAACAATCATAAATTGCTAATTTACTAACAATTGCGGGGCTTTTAGCTATATTTACTAGTATTCGTACCTTATTACGTATATCCTGCATTAATATCCATTTTATTTTCACGACAGCAGAAAAGGCACGTTATGGTTCACGTGGTTAACACGCTTCCCAAAAAACACAAATTGCTTATTCTAGGTTTGGTTTCTGCTATTGTTGGCTTAGCCTTTCTTCCTTCAGAAAAAGCGACTGCATCCAAAGACAATAGTGCAAATGCACTAGAAATTGGTAAGCGTTACGAGTTACAAGTTAAAGTTGAAGACAACGAAAAATTAACTGAATTAAATTCGCCAGAAGCAGCCGAAAAGCTGCCAGAATACGACTTAGTCGATCACCAAGTTAAAAACGGCGATAATTTAGCAATTATCTTCAAGCGTGCTGGTTTTTCAGCGCAAACCCTTCATAAGCTAATTAACACCAATGCTGAAACACGCAAACTAACTAAAATCCACCCAGGTGAAATACTGAGTTTTGCAACAGCAGAAAACGGCGATTTAGCGCAGCTTCGTTATGTTATTTCAAAAACAGATACTTTGTTTGTTACCTTAAATGACGAAGGTAATTACGACACATCAATAGATAGCAAAGAAATAGAAACACTGAGCAAAACAGCCGGTGGCGAAATTTCTAGCAGCTTTTGGACCTCAGCAATTGCGGCAGGCTTAAGCGAGCGCCAAATAATGAACTTTGCTGATATATTTGGTTGGGATGTGGATTTTGCCAACGATATTCGTAAGGGCGATCAGTTTGGGCTAATTTACGAGTCGCATTATGTTGATGGCGAGTTTATTGGCACTGGTAAAATCATTGCTGCAGAATTTATAAACCAAGGCCAACGTTATGCGGCTATTCGCCATACCGATGGAAACTTTTATACGCCTGAAGGCCGCAGCATGAAAAAAGCATTTTTACGTGCGCCGGTAAACTTTAAGTATATTAGCTCGAGCTTTAACCCACGTCGCTTACACCCAGTAACTGGGCAAGTAAGAGCACACCGTGGTATTGATTACGCAGCACGTACAGGTACACCGGTTGTAGCCTCAGGTAACGGTAAAGTAATTAAAGCAGGCTACAGTAAGTACAATGGTAACTACGTATTTATAAGCCACGGCACGCAGTATGTAACTAAGTACTTACACCTTAACAAAAAGCTTGTTAAAACAGGGCAAAAGGTTAAACAAGGTGAAAAAATTGGTACTGTGGGTGCTACCGGCCGTGTAACCGGCGCACACCTACACTACGAATTTTTAGTCAATGGTGTACACCGTAACCCTAAAACCGTTAAGTTACCTAAGTCTGAGCCGTTACCACGCTCTGAACTTGCTAAGTTTAAGCCTATTGCAGAAAACTTTATTGCACAGCTTGAACGCAATCGCGAACTACAGCTAGCACTTAAGTAACGTATAAGTTATAGATAATAAAAAAGCCTTTGCAGGTTTACCCTGTAAAGGCTTTTTGTATACGCTATAAACCATTAATACATCAGTACATAAATAAGCTGTACGACTAAAGAAACCATCACTAGTGGCCAAATATATTTGCTGTATTTAGTTGCGCCATCCAACCCCATTTTACCTTGGTACTTTTCAAGCAAAGGTATCAGCACTGCAAGAGCGACAAACAAGCAAATTAAAATAACAAATATATTCATTTCTAAACCTTATTTATGGTAACTCATGGCCTTTGGCGCTTACATACAATGCATACCAATGTTCGCGACTTAACTGCACGTTTAGCGCATCGCATGAAGCAGCAATACGCTCAACGTTCGTTGTGCCAATAATAGGTTGTATCATTGCAGGGTGGCGTAATAACCAAGCTAAAACAATCGCCTCAGGCGTAGTATCGTAAAGTGCAGCAAGCTTATTTACGAGTATGCTGGTATTTATATCGGCTTGCGATGCATTCGATAAATCCCCACCGGTGTATAGCCCTTGGCATAAACTTCCCCAGCTTTGTATTTGAATATCAAAATGGCGACAATACTCTACACTGCCCGGTGTAAAGTTAAGATCTTTTCCATCTGCATTACCGGCATACACGCCTTCATCAACAAATTGGTGTTTTTGTAAACTTGCTTCTATTTGGTTAGCCACAATAGGCATATCTAGGGCATGTTGTAAAAAGTTCATTTGATGCTGCTGCATGTTCGATACGGCAAAATTACGTACTTTGCCGCTTTCTTGTAGGCAGCTAAACACTTGAGCAATTTCTTCTACTTCCATTAGCGGATCAGGGCGATGAAGCATAAGCACATCGAGGTAATCGGTGTTTAAACGCTTAAGTGAGCCTTCAACTGATTCTTCAATCCACTTTGCCGAAAAGTCATAGCGCTTAGGGCCTTTATCATCTTCAAAGCGTATACCGCATTTAGATTGAATATACATATGCTCGCGCAGCTCTGGTCGTTCACCAAGTGCTTGGCCAAATACCTGCTCGGCTTTGCCAAAAGTATAAATATCGGCGTGATCAAAAAAATTAATACCGCCAGCTATGGCTGCATCAATACACTCGTGAGTTTGTTTTAAATGCTCTTTGGTTATGGCGTCTTTATTCCAACCGCCGCCTAGGCCCATACAGCCAAAAACGAGTCTACTAACATGAGGTAAATATTTTGCCAAAGGGGTGTTAAGCATGGTGACTATCCTTATTAGTGTGCATAGCCCTCACTGTAAACAAAAACACGGTTGCAAACAAACTTTAATATGCACTGTTTTATAGACATAAAAAAAGCGCAGTAAACTGCGCTAATCGGTTGGATTAAATCTTAAATACTAGCCAACAAGGGCCAGTAATATACCCGCGGCTACGGCACTTCCTAGCACCCCAGCTACGTTTGGCCCCATAGCATGCATAAGTAAAAAGTTATGTGGGTTATTCTCAAGCCCAACTTTGTTCACTACACGCGCCGCCATCGGTACTGCCGATACACCCGCAGCACCAATTAAAGGGTTAATAGGTGTTTTAGAGAGTTTGTTAAGGCCTTTTGCCATAAACACACCCGATGCTGTACCAATAGCAAAAGCAAGCGCACCCAGTACTAAAATACCAATGGTTTCTACTGTTAAAAAGTCATCTGCAGCAAGCTTAGAGCCAACCGCCAACCCTAAAAATATAGTCGTTATATTAATAATTTCGTTTTGGGCACTGTTACTCAGTCTATCTACAACACCCGACTCACGCATTAGATTACCCAAACAAAACATACCTACTAGCGGTATTGCTGCTGGTAAAAACATTGCTGTTGCAGTAAGTACCATAAGTGGAAAAATAATTTTTTCCTTTTTAGACACTTTACGCAGCTCTGGCATTTTAATTTGGCGCTCTTCTGGCGTTGTCAGTGCACGCATAATTGGTGGCTGAATAATTGGCACAAGTGCCATATATGAATAGGCAGCTACGGCTATTGCACCTAGTAAATCAGGAGCAAGCTTTGATGCTAAAAATATCGCCGTCGGACCATCAGCACCACCAATAATCGCAATAGCCGATGCATCTTGAAGCGTAAACTCAAAACCTGGAATAAAGTTAAGTAAAATTGCGCCAAATAAGGTCGCAAAAATACCAAACTGAGCTGCAGCTCCCAGTAATAACATGCGAGGATTTGCTATTAGCGCACTAAAGTCAGTTAGTGCACCAACCCCCATAAATATTAATAGCGGAAAAATACCGGAATCAATACCCACATAGTAAACTGAGTACAAAAGCCCACCAGGCTCTGATAGCCCTGCAACAGGAATATTAGTTAATATCGCGCCAAAGCCAATTGGCAATAAAAGCAGTGGCTCAAAGTTTTTAGCTATTGCTAAAAACAATAATAAACAGCCTACTGCAATCATTATCAAGCCAGGAAACGTAAAGTTAGCAATGCCGGTAGCATGCCAAAGGTTTAAAATACCTTCCATTAAAGCTACTCCTACGCCATCGCTATAATTGCATCGCCCGTTGTCACAGCATCACCTTCAGACACTAAGACCTCAGCCACAGTACCTGAGTGCATTGCACGAACTTCGGTTTCCATTTTCATTGCTTCCATAATAACAACCACATCGCCTTCGTTTACGGCTTGGCCTGCTTTTACTTTTACTTTAAAAATATTACCTGCTAATGGGGCATTCAGTGTTTCACCTGATGCAACCGATGCAGATTGTGGTAAATGCTCTGAGTCTTTAAGCGTTACCTCTTTAAGCTCGCCACCTTGCGCAACCACGACATCATACACTTTACCGTCAACTTTAACGCTGTATTGCTCAGCGCTAACACCTTTGTTACTTGCAGGTTTTGCAGCAGGCTTAGCGTTAGTGTCATCGGCGCTTGGCGCGGCTTCAAAGGCATCTGGGTTGTTACGGTTTTTAATAAACTTAAGGCCAACCTGTGGGAATAATGCATAGGTAAGCACATCATCTATTTGCTCATCAGCAAGTGTTAAACCTTGCTCTTGCGCTTCTTTTTGTAGCTCGGCTTCAAGCGATGCAAGTTCAGGGGCTATATTATCAGCAGGGCGGCACGTAATTACATCCTGACCATCAAGCACTCGCTCTTGCAACTCTTTGTTCATAGGTGCGGGTGTTAAACCATATTCGCCTTTTAAAACACCGGCGGTTTCTTTGGTAATTGTTTTATAACGCTCACCCGTAAGCACATTAAGTACTGCTTGTGTGCCTACAATTTGCGATGTTGGAGTAACTAACGGGATAAAACCTAAATCTTCACGCACGCGTGGGATCTCAAGCAATACTTCATTTAGCTTATCTGCTGCGCCTTGTTCTTTAAGTTGGTTTTCCATGTTGGTTAACATGCCACCAGGTACCTGCGCGAGTAAAATACGGCCATCAACACCTTTAAGGCTCCCCTCAAAGGCAGCGTACTTTTTACGTACATCTCTAAAGTAAGCGGCTATTTCTTCTAGCTGGTTTAAATCTAATTCAGTATCGCGTGCGGTTCCCTCAACAATTGCCACTATGGTTTCTGTCGCTGAATGACCATAAGTCATACTCATTGAAGAAATAGCGGTATCAAGCATATCAATGCCTGCATCGATGGCTTTTTGATACGTCGCTGTACTTAGTCCTGTCGTTGCATGGCACTGCATAGCAATAGGGATTGAGACCGTTTCTTTAAGCCCTTTAATAAGTTGCTCAGCATCGTAAGGTTTTAATAAGCCCGCCATATCTTTAATACAAATAGAGTGACAACCTAAATCTTCTAGCTGTTTTGCAAGGGTTAACCACATATCAAGCGTATGCACTGGGCTTACAGTATAAGAAATTGTACCTTGCGCGTGAGCACCTACTTTTACAGCCGCTTTGATTGCAGTTTCTAAGTTACGTACATCGTTCATGGCGTCAAAAATACGAAATACATCTACACCATTTTTGTGAGCTCGCTCTACAAACTTTTCTACCACGTCATCGGCGTAGTGGCGGTAACCCAATAAATTTTGTCCGCGTAATAGCATTTGCTGTTTAGTATTGGGCATTGCTTTTTTAAGGGCACGAATACGCTCCCACGGATCTTCACCTAAATAACGAATACACGAGTCAAATGTAGCGCCGCCCCACGACTCAATAGACCAATAACCGGCATCATCAAGTTTGCTAGCAATAGGTAGCATGTCATCTAAGCGCATACGAGTTGCAAGTAAAGACTGATGAGCATCGCGTAAAACAAGCTCTGTTAATTTTAATTTAGCCATGTGTGCCTCTTATTTATTATTTGATTTGTACTGAGCAATGGCAGCACTAATAGCAGCGATGTGCTCGCTTGGCACACCTTGAGATTTTAAAGATGGTGATTTAACCGGTATTGCAACTTCAGCCACATCAAAACGAGCAACCAAGTTAGACATAAGTGTTACAGCACCAATCAATATTGAAAGAAATATAAACACACCCACCATGCCGGTAAGCATCAAGCTACCTGCGGTTGTGAGAACAGCTCCTATATCCATTTTTCTCCCCCTGCACTATATAGCGATATAAAAAATCGCTTTATTTAAATAATTATTCACCAAATGATAACAAAACTTTTAACTTTGTCCACCACCTGTCAATTGGTAAAACCAATTAAAATTAAACTAACATACAGTCACAATAGTTAACATAGCTAATAAAGGGTAAAATTAGCTTAGATATAGATGATATAAATAACCGTTATAGGCAAAGATTATATGGTTAAATCCAAAACAACTTAAAAGTCATAAAAAATAGTAAGTTAAATAACAGCGAAAAACCCACTGTGGTTAAAAATGTAAATTGGTCTTACCAAGAAAGTAAGCGGCAGCATATAAAAAATATTAATTTTTCTACTCTATTTACAATAGTGTGAATAAGTTACATCGTTAAACGTAAAACTTACCAATCCTAAATTTACAATCTTCGCTCATAAAACCATAACACATTGAAAATTAACAAAATTAAACTCTGGCACGCAACTCGCATTATTACTTTCGAACGAATTTGATAACCAAGGAGAAAACAATGTTACGCTGGACAATTACATTTTTAGTTATTGCTTTAATCGCTGCAGTGTTAGGTTTTGGTGGTATCGCAGGTGCCGCAGCTGGTATAGCAAAAATTATATTTTTTATCTTTTTAGTACTTTTAGTGATTTCTTTAGTATCAGGTGCACTGCGCGGTAAATCGCCCAGGTAGCCACTAACACTTAAAAACACTAATTAATTAACACATACAAGGAATTACATTATGAACTCTACAACTTTAAAAGCAGCACTAATCGCGGTATTTGCAGGTTTCTTTATGATGGGCTGTGAAGACAACCACGCAGAAGAAGCAGGTGAGCGTATTGATGAAGCAGTAACTGACGTGCAAAACTCTGTAGAAGATGCATGTGAAAATGTAAAAGAAGGCGTTAACGCAGAAGAAACTAACTGTTAATCTGCTTGGTAACGTAAAAAAACGGCTTTTAATAAGCCGTTTTTTTATGCGTAAACAAAAAGCTGCTTCTACCTATTTAAGTACATAGCAAATATTAACGGGTGTGATTTTTACACTAGCTTGGTAAAATAGCGAAAACTATTATTTATTAGCAATTATGGCACTGACCACCACTTACACACTCGATAAACCCTACTACTACGAATGCTTTGACGAGTCCCACTCTTATAGTAAAGCTGCCAAGCCAAAATACTTTTTGCTGGCATTGCTGGTGTGCTTAGGTTTAATTAGTATTTACGTTATAGACGATCATTACCTAGGGTCATTTTTAATAATGCTGGGTGTTTTAGAATGCATTGCCTTTTATTACCGTAGGCCTTGGTGGGTTACGCGCCAAATGTTTAGTCGTGCTTCGGGCTCAACGGTTACTCTTTCGTTTACCGATGACGCTATTAGCACCGAGAATCATTATAAAAGCCATACATTTAAGTGGGCAGAAATAACCCATATTATTAAAACCAACCACGGCTACTTAGTGCACCATAATAAAGGTATGCAATATATTTCTAGCAGTGTATTAACCGATGAAATGCGCGATTTTATAAACAAAAAAGCCACTCAGTGAGTGGCTTTTGGTATAGCTAAGTGCATTACTCAGCTAAATATACGTGTTGATTAAGCATTGCCCGGATTAGGGTTAGACTTTTCAGCTTGTATACGCATGTAAATCTCTTCACGATGCACTGAAACGTCTTTAGGTGCGTTAACACCAATTCGAACTTGATTTCCTTTAACACCTAATACAGTAACAGTTACTTCGTCACCAATCATTAGGGTTTCACCTACTCTACGAGTTAGTATTAGCATTCTCTTGCTCCCATGTTCCAATAAATTATAAGATTCCGCTTGACCATTTTAATGAAAAATTGATTGAAAAGTAAGTAAAAACTCCCAAACTATCCATTTTCTGTTAAAAATTCTGAGTGTAACGCTCTTACTGCTAGCTCTAAGTACTTCTCATCAATTAAAACCGATACCTTGGTTTCAGATGTCGATATTAAAGCTATGTGTATGCCTTCTTGCGCCAATGCATCAAAAAATTGATGCGCTACACCACTGTGAGACTTCATTCCTATGCCAACAGCCGACACCTTTGCAACTGTTGTATCACTAGAAATGCTATCAGCCTGCAGATTTACCTGTTGTTGAGAAAGTAAATCGTGTGCTTGCAAATAGTCATTTGAATGCACAGTAAAAGCATAGTCTATTTTTTCAAAGTTATGATTAACTTGACTAATCATATCTATTTCGATGCCATTTTCTGCAAAAAGTTTCAAAATTTTTGTAAGAGAATGAACACAGTATGGTACGCCATGTACCTTTATCAAGCATTCGTCACGATTAAATGCAATCCCCGACACAACCTCAGTTGGCATATCGCTCTCCTCAAAACTTATTAGCGTTCCTTCATCGGGCTCAAAACTCGAAAGCACCCTTAGCGGCATTTTATGATTACCAGCCGACTCAACAGCACGAATATGCAATACTTTTGCGCCTAAGCTTGCCAGCTCTAGCATTTCGGCAAACGTTACATGGCGCATTCGCTGCGCGTTTGGTTCTACACGAGGATCTGTAGTGTATACGCCATCAACGTCGGTATAGATCTGACATTCATCGGCTTTTATTGCCGCGGCTATTTCTACCGCAGAGGTATCGGTGCCGCCGCGTCCAAGGGTTGTAATATTCCCCTCTACATCGCGCCCCTGAAAACCGGCAATAATTGCAATTCGATTATGCTCAAGCTCATGCTTTAAACGCGTCGCAGCCACCTCTTCAATACGGGCTTTACCAAACATGTTATCGGTTTGAATATTAACCTGGTCGGCTAGTAGGCTTACAGCAGAATGGCCACGCTTTATAATAGCCATAGCAAGGAGCGAAACAGAAACCTGCTCCCCGGTGCTTATTAGTACGTCTAGTTCTCGGCTACTCGGGCGAGTATCTATTTGCTTGGCGAGATTGATTAAGCGGTTGGTTTCTCCCGACATGGCCGACAGAACCACAACCACTTGATGCCCTTGCTGCTTCGTTTTAACAACAAGGTCGGCGACCGCTTCTATTCGCTCAATAGAGCCAACCGAAGTGCCGCCAAACTTTTGGACAATAAGTGCCACGTAAGCTTAAACTTTCTCGCTTACCCAGGCAGTCACGCTCTCAAGCGCAGCGTTTAAGTTTTCAGGCTGAGAGCCACCCGCTTGTGCCATATCAGGACGACCGCCCCCTTTACCGCCTACTTGGCCAGCCATGTGGTTTACGAGCTCACCGGCTTTAACTTTACCGGTTAAATCTTTTGTTACACCGGCAATTAGGCTCACTTTTTCACCACTGGCAACACCTAGAGCAATAACACCTGAACCAATCTTGTTTTTAAGGTCGTCAACCATGCCACGAAGCGCTTTAGATTCAGTCCCTTCAACATTTGCCACAAGTAGCTTAACGCCATTAATTTCAACAATCGAATCAAGTAAAGACGCACCCGCTGCACTGGCTAACTTATCGTTAAGCTGTGCAATTTGCTTTTCAAGGCCTTTAGACTTTTCAAGAAGCGCAGTTACTTTTTCAAGTACCGATGCGCTATCACCTTTTACCAGCGCCGCTACATCGTTAAGCTGTTTTTCTTGCTCGCTCACATAGGCTACTGCATCTGCGCCTGTTACTGCTTCAATACGGCGTACGCCCGCAGCAATACCGCTTTCAGATACAATTTTAAATAAGCCAATATCACCAGCGCGCTCTACGTGCGTACCGCCACACAGTTCAATTGAGTAATCGCCAATGGTGACTACGCGTACTTCATCGTCGTACTTTTCACCAAACAGCGCCATTGCTCCTTTTGCTTTAGCGTCATCAATCGCCATAAGCTCAGTGTTCAGGGCAAAGTTACGGCGAATTTCATCGTTAACTACACGCTCAACTTCACGTAGCTCTTCTTTAGTTACCGCTTCAAAGTGCGAAAAGTCAAAGCGTAAACGATCAGGCTCAACCAGCGAGCCTTTTTGGCTTACGTGCTCACCTAATAATTGGCGCAGTGCTTCGTGTAAAATATGCGTAGCTGTATGGTTTTTCTTAATGCGTTCACGGCGTGCATCATCAATAGTGGCATCTACTTTATCGTTTACCGCGATACGCCCTTGTACGCTACCGTGGTGTGCAAACGCATTACCCAGTTTCGTGGTATTAGTCACGCTAAACTCGCCACCAGCAACAGTAATTGTACCGGTATCGCCTGTTTGGCCACCCGATTCTGCATAAAATGGCGTGTGGTTAAGTACGACAATGCCTTGTTGGCCGTCTTCTAAAATAGAAACCGATTCACCATTTGCAAACACTTCTACTACTGTAGCGCTGTGATGTGTGCTGTCGTAGCCTTTAAACTCAGTGTGTTTTTCTGATTTTAACTGCTCGTTGTAATCGGCACCAAATTTACCCGCTTGCTGCGCTGTTTTACGTTGTACAGCCATGCACTCTTCAAAGCCTGCATGGTCTATTGTCATTTGGCGCTCACGGGCTACATCGGCTGTTAAGTCAGCCGGAAACCCATAGGTGTCGTATAGTTTAAATACTAAATCACCAGGAATAACATCGCCTTTAAGCTCGCTTAGGCTTTCTTCTAAAATAGCTAAGCCACGCTCAAGGGTTTTACCAAATTGTTCTTCTTCAATGCGCAGTACTTTTTCGATAATTTCTTGCTGCTTTGCAAGCTCTGGATAGGCTTGGCCCATTTGCTCAATAAGCGCAGCTACTAATTTGTAGAAAAACGCGCCTTGTGCACCAAGCTTGTTACCATGGCGTACTGCACGGCGAATAATACGACGCAATACATAACCACGGCCTTCGTTTGATGGCATAACCCCATCAGAAATTAAAAACGCACACGAACGAATATGATCCGCCACTACACGTAATGACTTGTCGTTTAAGTCTTGTGCGTTAGTCACACTTGCCGCAGCTGCAATTAAGCCTTGGAATAAGTCGATTTCGTAGTTTGAGTGCACACCCTGTAAAATGGCAGCAATACGTTCAAGGCCCATACCTGTATCAACAGACTGTTTAGGCAGCGGCTCCATAGTCCCGTCGCTTTGACGGTTGTACTGCATAAATACCAGGTTCCAAATTTCGATAAAGCGGTCGCCATCTTCTTCAGGCGAGCCTGGAGGACCACCCCAAATGTGCTCACCGTGATCGTAAAATATTTCAGAACACGGACCACACGGGCCTGTATCGCCCATTGACCAAAAGTTATCTGAGGTAGCAATACGAATAATACGATCTTCGCTTAGGCCAATATCGTTGTGCCAAAAGCCAAATGCATCTTCATCGTCGTGGTAAATAGTAACAAGTAGTTTTTCTTGTGGTAATTTAACAACCTCTGTTAAAAACTCCCACGCAAACTTAATAGCGTCTTGTTTAAAGTAATCGCCAAAACTAAAGTTACCTAGCATTTCAAAAAATGTATGGTGACGCGCTGTGTAACCTACGTTTTCTAAATCGTTATGTTTACCACCTGCACGCACACAACGCTGTGCACTTGTAGCACGCGTGTAAGGGCGAGTTTCGGCGCCTAAAAACACATCTTTAAAAGGAACCATGCCGGCATTGTTAAATAACAACGTGGCATCGTTACCCGGAATAAGTGAAGCCGATTGGACAATTTGGTGCTGTTTGCTGGCAAAAAAGTCTAAAAACTGTTGCCTAAGTTGTGCCGTAGTCATGTGCTGCATGTGAAAATCTCACCTGTATTTACTGTGCTTGCATTGCAAAATCAATTTCATCGTAGCTAAATCCTCGGTACATTAAGTAGCGCACGCGCTTGGCCTTATCTTTATACTCGAGGTTTGCCGGTGTAGTGGAATACTTTTTGTTGTACGCTTCCTGCGCAAGCTCAAACCAGTCTATTTCAAGCTCTTCAACCACCCTTTCAAGTAGTGAACGGTCAATCCCTTTGCCTATGGCTTCGCTTTGAATGCGCTTTAAGCCATGGCCTTTAAAAATGTGTTTTCTAACAAACCCTTCGCAGTAGCGTTGCTCGTTAATAAAATTGTGCTCTTCACACCAATTAAGCAGGGTTTCTATAAACTCGTCGCTGGCTTCTTTTTGTTGAAGCTTAAAGGTTAACTCGCGGCGCGAATACTCTTGGCGCCCAAGTAACCACAGTACATAGTTTTTAAGCTTTTGTTTTAACTTATCATCCATTAAGCGTCAAAGCGCCCGCTTTGTTCACTGCTAAGTGGCTTAATGTTACTGTCGTCACTTGGCGGTACAACTGGCATAAAAATAGCCTGATAAGATACAAAAAAGCTAATGTAGCAAATTGGCATTAAAATCAACAGCGGTAAGAACGATAAGAACATAGAAAGCGCCATAAATAGTATACAAATAATGCCAAACACACTTAGCGCAAATAAGTTATGGTAAAAAACTAATAATGAATTTTTGAGCGCCGTTAAAATACGTTTTTCTTTACTAAAATAAATAAGCGGTACCGCGTAAGCAAACGCCATTAAATACACCGCCATTGCCACTAAAAATAGCACCACGCTTGCACCCGAAATACTATTTAAGGTTTGCTCAAGCGCAACGTTAGGATCAAGTCCTTCTTGGCTCATAATAGCCACGGCATCAGCAAATAAGCCATTGGCTAACAAGGCCATTAAAATACCCGCCCCCATTTGGTAAAGCGCTAAACGTAATAGCCCTAAACGGTTTCCTTTTGCGCTAAAAGGTTTAAGTATGTCGGCCAGCATAATTTTACCGCCTTGCTGCTTGCTAAGTACCGCTTGGTAAAAACCGGCGGTTAAAAAAGGCGTAGCAAGAGCTGCTACAACTTGCAATAAAGGTAAAAATAACGACAGTAAGCCAACTATGCCTATTAATAAGTGCATAACTACAAAAGTAAATGGCTGGGTTTTAAAAATATGCCAACCGGCTTTAAACCACTTTAGCCCGGCATCGGCTTTAAAAATTCGTAATTCGTTAGACATACTGGCTCTTAGATTAAACAAAACACGCCAAGTATAACTTGGCGTGTAGGGGGATTAACAGACACTACATGATTAAATAGTTAAGGTTTTTTAATTTTTTTAATATCTAACATATGCGCGCCGTGTTTAATTTTGGTTTCTAGGTACGCTTTGTTACCTGTAAGCCCTGCTTTAATGTGCGCATGAGTGCCAATAACCGTGTCTACTTCAATGCCAGCATCTTTTAATGCATTAAGCTTTTTAGGGTTATTGGTCATTAATTTAACGTGGTTTAAATTAAGTGCGTTAAGCATTAATACCGCATCCGAAAAATCACGCAAGTCATCGGCAAAGCCTAAGTGATTGTTAGCCTCGTAGGTGTTCATACCTTGTGATTGCAGTACGTAAGCGTCAATTTTATTATATAAACCAATGCCACGGCCTTCTTGGCGCAAATACAATAACACGCCGCCTTGTTCGTGCATCATTTCAATACACTCATTTAGCTGCTCGCCGCAATCGCAACGCGATGAATGAAACACATCACCGGTTAAACATTCAGAGTGCATGCGAATAAGCGGCACAGACTGCTGTGAGTCGGCATTGTTAAACACAAATGCAACGTGTTCTTGGCCGTCTTTTAAGCCACTAAAAGACACTATTTCTGCGGGAATATCACTATTTTTGCCAACATTTAGCTGGGCTCTTGCTCTTACTTGCGCCACGACAAATCCAAATAATTAAATAACTACGACACCATGAGGTGATAATATCACAAACGTTTAAATTTAGATCGTAGTACAACATAGTTTATGGCAAATATATGGCGACGGCAGCCACTGTTTTCAATATTTACTCGTAATAAAAGTACAGCCTTGAACAGCGACTGCACTTACCTAAAAAGGTGACAATCAAACTCTGCTTTGCTATTTTAAATTTACTTCACAATTGTGTTTTGAGCTTATTAATGTAAAAGCAAAGCGCGTAGACAATAATGACTACTATTCTCATTTGTGGTATTTTGTTTCTAGATTGAACACTAATAGGGATTATTATGAAAGCACAACACCTCGCCTTAGTTATTGGATTAACCTTTACTGCTTTTACAGCACAGACCATTGCAAGCCAAGTTAGCGATGATAAAGCCGCCTTTTCTGATGCATACCAAAGTTATTTAACGGCTGTTAAAAAAGATGAAAATATAGAACAAGCTGCCAAATTAGCCTACACGACAGGGCTTACGTTTTATGGTGACAAAAGCGATAACACCGCAAGCCTTGCTATTAATTATGCCAAAGCAATCACAGCGCCACGCACAATAAGCAGCAAAAAAAACGTAACCGAAATGCGTTACGAGCTGTACTCGCAAGCCTATTCAATACTGGCAAGTAACCACGGTGAAAATGCAATAGAAACAATTGATGCGCTAATTGGCAAAGCAGAAAACACTGACTCAGCCTATCAAGCCGATAACGATTACGACCGTGTAATTAAAATAGCTAAAACACAAAACAACCCTAAATTTGTTGCCGACATGCAATTTGAAGCAGCCTCATTGCTAGCCAAAAAATTTGCCCATAAAAAATACCATAAAGCTAAAACACTGCTTAACCAAGCCGATGACTACTACCGTAACAACTTAGACGACAACACCGTAGAGCGCATTAAAGCCGACTTTTTAATGGCATCATTTGCTCAAGGTAAGAAAAAATACAATGAAGCCATTGAACGACTAAACCGTGTTGTATCGGTATTTGATAACAACTTAAGCTTTGATCACAGCGCTGAGCTTACTGCGCACTCAAAGCTAGTTAACCTTTACGAAAAAACAGGCCAAAGCGAACAAGCCACTAAGCATTGTTTAGCAATTGCTAAAATGGTGCCGTGGAAAGAAACACAAGAGCAAACGCCAATATACCGTGAAAACCCAACATACCCGCAAAACAAAGCGCGCCAAATGCGAGACGGCATCGTGGTTGTTGAATTTGATGTAGATACCGCAGGCTTTGTTAAAAACCCAGAGGTAGTTAGCTCACAAGGGGGTAAAGAGTTTGAAAGGTCAGCACTTACAGCACTTAAAAAATGGCGTTATGCACCAAAATTTGAAGACGGCCAACCCGTTGTTGCAAGTACGCAAGTACAGCTCGACTTTAAAATAGCCAGATAACACGCAAGGTATTAAATCGCGTCTTTTTTGTTCAGGTAGTTTTATTCAAAGCTTTGCGAGTATTTTATCGCTTGCGGCTTCAATTAAATCGAGCACATTTTCAAAGCCGTCATCGCCGCCGTAGTATGGGTCGGGTATGGCGCTTTGGCTTTGCTCGCCGTATTCTAAAAACAATGCCAGCTTGTAATGTAAATGGGTGGGGCACTGCGCTTTTAAGTCAGCTAAATTTTGTGTGTCGGCCGCTAAAATTAAATCAAACTCAGTAAAATCACTAGTACGTACTGGGCGCGAAAAAATTCCTTTAAAGCTATAACCGCGTTTTTCACCCGCAGCCATTGAGCGGCTATCTGGCGTTTTACCTTCGTGGTAGCCAATAGTCCCTGCCGAGTCTACTTTTACCTCTACACCTAATTTTTTAGCACGCGCTTTTAACACCGCCTCTGCTGTTGGCGAGCGGCAAATATTACCTAAACACACTATCAGTACTTTTTTCATTAGAGCTCCTTTCGCTAATTTAATAACCTAGGCTTTAAAACTGTTTTAATATACTCTCGTTATAGTCATCGGCATTTAAAGTCAGGTTATACTTGGCCGCCACACTATCAAGCTCCGCTTGTTTTATCGCTAACTCGTCCATGGTAATGGTGTTATCGTCAAGCTGCCATAAAAGCCGCGAGCCCGCATAACTATAATGAATCGCTAACAGTGCATCGGCATTACCTTCGCGCCCTGCCGCTTTTAGTTTTGGCATTTTACGGGTTATTTGATTAAGCGCTTGTTTTAGCTCCCACACGTACACTACTTCGGTCATAAAACTATGGGTACGGTATTTATTTAACAGCCAGCCAATCGCCAAACTAGTTATAACAACACCGGTTAAATTCCAATGAAAATGGCTCCCGCTTTCATCAGGAAATAGCGCAATTAATGTTTGCGATATTGCCAAGCTGCCAACAGCTAAACCCGCTGCACAACCTACAATTACCCGATTTAAATGCTTACGGTAACGTGCTTTATCTATTTGTATGAGTTGCATAACAGCCTAAAAGTTTATAAGTAAAAGAATACAAAACGCTATTGTAACTAAACCCCGCAATTTTTATAAAATTATTTAACCCCTTTTTGATTTGCCCTCCGTTATAGCTTTTAAATAACCCAAATAAATTTACTCGGAGCGGCTTATGCATACACTTGAAGTACCCAATAACTCAGCATTTATTAAAACATCAACCGCCGTAATTGGCGGTGCAGTAATGACCTTTGCGGCTTTTGCGTTTATGCAATATTTAATATCTGGCGAGCAGCGCGCACCGATTAAACCCGGCGGCGATATTATTGTAGAGATTTTTCAGGCACCAGAGGATTCACAAGTAAGGCATATACAAAAAATACAGCCGCCACCGCCGGTGCCAAAAACACCGCCTAAGGCACCACCCATAGATACAGCAAACGACCCTGTAATTGCTATAAACGACGTAATGCCGGTCACTATTGACGATTTTGGTGATGATATAAATAGCACCATTAACCGCCCTACGGGAGATGCAACGCCCATAGTGCGTATAAACCCTAAATACCCAACGTCTGCTGCTCGTGACGGCATTGAGGGCTGGGTACAACTTAGCTTTAGTATTTCACCGACCGGCGAAGTAATAAATCCAGTTGTAATAAACGCAGAGCCAAAACGCACTTTTGACCGCGAAGCAATAAGAGCTATTAAACGCTGGAAATATCGCCCCAAAGTAATAGAAGGTGTGGCACAATTACAAACAGATCAAACTGTACAGCTCGATTTTAAATTAGATAACTCTATTTAACGGACTAAACGCCTATGCTACTAAGTATTAAGTCATGGTTATTTGAAACGCCAAGCAAGGATTGCATGGCAAGTTACGCAAAAAGTGGCGACAACCGTCACTTAGAGCAACTTATTGCCTTATACAGTAACGATTTGTACCATTATCTGGTAACGCAATCTAATACACATTTAGCATACGACGTAAGCCAACAAACATGGCTAAAGGTAATGGAAAAACGCCACCTTTACCAAGCGCAAACCACGCCAAAAGCCTGGTTATTTAAGCTCGCACGCAACACACTCATAGACGAATACCGCAAACAGCAGCGCTTTGTAGAACTTGACGAAAACACTCATCTCCCCGCGCAGCAAAATGAGCAAAGTAGTAGCATTAGCGATATAAGTTACCAGGCATTCGATAGTGCACTTAAACAGCTAAGCTTTGTACAACGCGAAGCCATTACCTTACAGCAAGAAGGCTTTAGCCTTGCCGACATAGCGCTTATAACCCAAAGCAACCATGAAAACGTAAAAACGCGGTTGCGCTATGCCAAACAAAACCTTAAACGTTTATTAGGAGCAAACAATGAACAAGCCTGATGAGCAGTTTGACCAAAAGCTCACACAACATTATAAAGAGCGAAAAACACGCACTACACTTAGCGCTGCTCAGCAAAAAGCGCTACTTAATAAAGCCATGCACACAAAGCCTAGAAAGCTTGGCTTTACTCTACAACTTGCAAGCCTCGCCTGCGCACTGGGCGTGTTCGCATTTGTTGTGTTTGATAGTAGCAATGGCATTAACCACGCGCCAAAAACCGTGCTTAACAGCCCATTTAAAACTATAGACATTTACGACTATTCAATTATCAAAACTCACGAAATAGATTTATCCGGAAGTTACACAAGCGCCATCACCGAGCAAAAACACGCGCTCGATACTCAACATGCCAATAACCTGCGCTTGCACCAGCAACGCCACATAGAATACGGCACGCTCGTAAAGGTAGATAACGACTGGTACATAGCCAGTTGTAATGACGAGGTGCTGGTACAAATTAAGCAGTCACTGCTCAGTGATTTAAAGGGTAAACATGCGGTAGAAAGCGATATAAATACGGGTGATATGTTAGCTATGACACATAATGGTAAAGGGCAAATTATTGGGCTCAAACATGCAGGAAATGGGCTTAGGCAATGTGGGGCTTAGGATAGCCTGCTCAGTTAAGGTTAGTGGTAATTTAGATAAATATTACCACCGAGAACACAGAGGCGCTTCGCGCTGCACGGAGATAGTTATTAACTATCGCCCATGTAATCTAATGGAGAGGAAAGCTCTATAAAATCACGATATTGCTCTTTAGTAATTTTGTTGTATTTATCTTTTATGTAGATATATTTAACCAGTAACCTAGCTACCTCATAAGGTTTAGAATTATCAGATTCCCTTAAATCTTTGTCAGCTTGCGCTAATTCAGTTAACTTCCTCCTACCAGTGTTTCCGAATTCAGCAAAAACAAGTGGCATTTCATCTACAAAAATTTTGCAGAAAAAATATTCAATGTAATGCTTTAATTTCATTTTGTTCTCAGCATCCTCGTACCGGTTAACTATACAGTCCGGATTTTTGCTATATAATTTTGGATCTATGAAAAATATAACGTCTCTTTCTAAATCATTAGGTAATATTTTTTCAGATAAATAATCGGATAACCTTATATTTTGAGTATCGCCTTTATTGTCTAATTGGGCTCTCTTGAACTTACCACTAATTATCTCTTCATAAAGTGAGTGTTCTTTCTCATAAATACAAAATAAGACGGTTAAAATCAGTACATCTACTTTTTTGCCACTTGATAAATTTACAATAATGGAAGTAATGCGTTCAGTAATTTGAATAGCTGTTCTTGGAGATACCTGAAAGGCATCTAATACAACAGAAATATTAGCTAAGGCAGTTTCTGGGGTTTCTGTACGGGGGAGCAGCTCAATATTTATACTTTCTAAATACGCGTTTTCAAATTTAGTTGTATCGCTATGCACTGATAAAAAGTCTTTTAAAACAGGACGCTTTAAACTATAGCGACTATTAAAAAAGCGGCCTAGATAAATCTTTGCATCAAACCCTTCACCATAAATTGATTTGATTGTATGTTGGAGTTGTTCTGTATCTGTTGCTACAACAAACACGATACCTTTAACATCAAAAATATGTTTAATCGTCTCTAACATTTCTACTGCATAACTTGGGCGGCAACGATCTAATTCATCAATAAAAATAAATATCGGTAGCGACTTATCTTTCTGCTTTTCAAACTTACTAACCCAATCAGCTAACTTAGATCTTATTACTTCAATACTCTTATTTTTAGCTTCATGATCTTTAATTAAGTTTTGAGCAAGCGACTTTACAGCGGGCGAAAAATCACTGCCAGACGGTTTATTAGTGCTTGGCTGTAGCTCGCTATCAACTTCATCATCTGAAAATAATAATGTGTGTAGCTCGTCTAAATCTATGCCTGATATTTTTTTAGTTAAGCCTTGTGCAATCGCGGGGGCAACAGCCTTAAACATTGAAACTGCGCTTTTAGGAATAGTTATATTAAACTTAGCCTGAAGTTGAAGCTGCTTGATGATACCCGAAATTACAGTTAAAAATGGATCGTCTGAATAGTCTTGCTGCCATGCATCAATATAAACCACGGGGTAATCTACTATTAATTCCTGTGACCAACGCTTAAGAAAATACGTTTTCCCTGCCCCCCACTCCGCATTTAAGTTTAATACATAGTTTTTCTTTTGGTCTTCGCCAGCTCTGGTTTCGTCAAAACCCTCTTGAGCCAATAGTCTTGATAAAAATGTGGCGTAACGAGCACGATCTAATTTATCAGCAGGAAAATACTCTTCTAATGGGGGCTTAGTTGCTTTACTCCAATTGAATTCTTTAATCTCTTTCATTTAATTCCCTTTAAATAGTCCAAATATCGAATTATCAACAGTTGCATTTATTTCGGGCTAACGCCCGACGCGCCAGCAAGCTATGCGCCTACAAAAATATACATATACTTGGCTTTATAGGTGCAAACTACATTGGAGATACGTTGGGTTTCGTGTTACTCAACCCAACGTACGTCCGCTATAAACGCGGTGTCACCATCTAATAAATTATTGTAAATAGTTACTGCTTTAAAAGTCGCTTTTCTGGATTGCTCAAGTACTTTAAGCCAATGGTCACTATACGTGTATTTACCATGGTTATAACGCGCAGTTGAACATTACCAATAACAACCACTGAGCCTTTAGTCACCTCTTCACCGAGTTTTTGGTTGATTACCTCTTCTAGGCTTATGTCCTCTGGGGCATCTATGTGCATGTGGTAAGAGTAAAATATGTCTCCTACCAAGGTGACCCCTTTCACTTTAAGTTCGTTATGCGCTAAGTGACTATCTTGATGGTTTGTTTTATCGGTTGCAGTAAAAACTAAGTCTACAAACGGCCTGTTATTTGGTTTTAAAACAACAAATAAATGATCGTTTGCTTTTAACTTAGTTGAACCGCGTGGCGGTATGATTGACGGCCCTCGAGTGATCATAGCAACAACCACACTTTCAGGCAGTGCAGCGTGTGACAAACTGCGCCCAGAAACGCGAGAAACCTCACTTAACGTGTACTCTACAATTTCTATATCAATATCGTTTAGTGCGGTAATTTCGAGTGTTGCAGCTGCTAAATCGGGTGGCGGCTCTACTAAATTTAATTTTTTAGCTATCCAAGGCATAGTTGAGCCTTGCAAAGTAGCTGATATTAACACCACGAAAAACACCACATTAAAAATTAGCTCAGCCCCTGAGAGGCCAAACAACAGCGGGAATATAGCTAATATAATAGGTACTGAGCCTCTAAGGCCCACCCAAGATACGAACAAGGTTTCGCGATTATTAAAGCCAAACAGTTTTAAAATAGGCGCAACAGCTAATGGGCGAGCAACAAAAATAAGGGCCAGTGCAATTAACAACCCTTCTAACCATACGTTGACCAATGACGATGGGTTAATAAGCAAGCCCAATACAACAAACATGGTTATTTGCCCAAGCCAGGCTAAGCCATCATGAAACAGGAAAATACCACGTTTATATACAAATTTACTGTTACCTAAAATAACACCCGTTATAAATACAGCTAAAAACCCGCTGCCACCAAGCGTTGCGGAAAGGCCAAAAGAAAGCAGACCAAATGCCGTTACCATCACTAAATACAAACCCGATGCATTTAGTTTAATTCGATTAATAAACCACACCGATACTTTACCAATTAAAAACCCACACACAGCGCCTACACCCTTTTGCTGCGCAAATAACTGCAGTAAACCCAGCCCTATTGGCATGTCGTTCACTAGCATTTCGAGCAAACCAACCGTTAAAAAAATAGCCATTGGGTCGTTCGAGGCACTTTCTATTTCAAGGGTTGATTTAAGCTTTTTATTTAAGTGAATACCGGCGCTACGTAAAAGTGCAAATACGGCTGCGGCATCTGTAGAGCCCACAATAGCGCCCAGCAAAACGCCTTGTAATACGGGTAAGTCTAAAATATAAGTAGCGACAAGGCCGGTAATTACAGCCGTTAAAAGCACCCCGACCGTTGCTAAAGCCGAAGCAGGTTTCCACACTTGTTTAATAGAGCTGGTTGGCGTTTGTAGCCCACCATCAAATAGAATAATAGCCAGTGCTAACGTGCCCAGAGCATGCGCAGCCTCTGCGTTATCGAATGATATACCGGCAATACCGTCTTCACCTGCAAGCATGCCCACCAGTAAAAATAGCACCAGCACGGGTAAGCCAACGCGCGCAGATAGCTTGCTCGAGATAACCCCTAGTAAAATTAAAATGGCACTAACAAGAATGATATTATCTATTACAAACATAGTGTGGGTTTACAGCCTTGTATAAGTTAAAAAGTAAGAATTTATAGCTATTAAAAAAGCTTAAGGCTCATGCTATACAATAACCTAAAAAATATAAATACGGGTACTTACCTGCATATTTAAAACAAAAAAGCCTGCGTTATAGCAGGCTTTCGTTTATTTAGTTGAGTCCTCACCTTAAGTATTTAAACCTGTCTTTTCAGCCTTAACTCTATGAGAATCCGTTTTCAATATCCCGAAAAGTCCATTGCCCATTTGGATCTGCTATATCAATTAGCTCACAAGCTTTTTTATTCCAAGCCGCTAAACACGTAATGTAGTTAGTTAATTGATGATAGGCTCTATCCGGCGCATCAGGACGTATTCTTGACATAGTGAAACCTGAATAAGTAGCGCCACTACCTACCCAACTAACAATAGAGGATACTGCTCCACCTCCAGGAACAACAAAACCAACTGTAGTTGTGACCAGTCCTAATATAGTAGCTGTTTTTTCTACTGCGTTACCTGTTTTCATAATATCACTACTTATTACAGGGTGTAATAAAGCTAACAAATTAACTGCTTGTGGTTGATTAGAAGCAACGGCAACATCATTGGATGTTTTGGAAGTATTAGTTGGTGCGGCTCTCCCACCACGCATTGCAGGTAGTAAGCTATTAAAAGATTTTTGGCTATTATTACTTGTGGAAAAAGTTACTGACTGTGTACTCAAGCCTCCGGCTTTAACTCTTTTTTCATCTCGTGGCGTTACAGTTGATTTGTAAGTGCGCTGTAACCTCCTATAAACAGCTGCACTGCATTGAGTCATTTGTATAGCTAATGCTGCTTGCTCTTTGAAGTCTCGACCGATTGCTCGCTCTGATAACTGAGTTAGCTGATTTTTCTTTTTAAGAGCTTGCTGACCAATCATAATATCCATAAAAATGTCCTTATTTATTATTTAATTGGTGAAATCATATCATTTAAAGTTACGTAGAGAAATCCAGACAAGTTACTATTACAATGATTTAAGGTACATAAAAAGCTGCTTCAGAGTATTCGATTTATGCTTCTTTAACAGAGGAGTATCTTAAGTATGAACCATGACTATATGTAAAACATAAGCCCTTTACTAAATTTACTTAGTGAATTATTTGAGGCTTAATATTACTAAAATCACTGTGGATTGTAATCTCTACATTATCAGGTTTTATAGCAACATCGCTTAAACCCGTATTAGTGAAATACTCTTCGAAGCCCTGCTGATATTCAGGAAGAACCTGCTTATATGCAGTAATAAATAAACTCAGCTTTTTAGCTATAGTTGGATACTTAGCTGCAAGGTCTCGTAGCTTTTCAGGCTCAGAAAAAGCAAATTCGGCGAAAATATTAAAGTCGTTCTCAATATTAGTTTTACCGTAGGTAGACAAAAATCCATTTTCATAATCAGGCCCTATACTTCTATCTTGCGTTAAAGCCTCATAATTCGAGGAAGCAGGACTCCAACTTTCAGGCAACAGACCTTGCCATGCAAGATTAACAAAAGGGGAGCGTAAATAAATTAAAGAACTAAGCTCGTGATGAACTCCCCGTAACGAATTTTCATAATTGAAGTTAGTACCGTTCTTATCTGAGATATTTGATAATATTATAGAATTTCTTGAATATGTTCCCCCCGCTTCAGCCCCCTCAATAAGCATAGGCCCTGAAATATAAATAGCATTAATAAATTTGGAAACAAAACCTTCAGGATAAACCTCCAACGCGGTTTCAATACCATCAAGTGACTCTGAAGAATCCTTCAAAGAAGTGCTTTGCATTTCAAGTGTAGGCGGGTTGCCTCCAACTCCTAAAAATTGTTCAGGGAAAAATAAACGAGTATCGCCAGCTTTAATATCGAGCTGGTATGTTTTTGCTAACCTATTAGATTGCTCTGTTTCACTTTCTTGGTAAAAGCATGAGTTCAAAAACAATAAAAAACTAAAAAGGACAAAAGCTTTATTTTTCATTTTAACAATCCTTGTTTTATGCCCTAAAAAAGCCTGCATATTTGCAGGCTTTTAAGGCATTTTATAATTAATTAAAACTCAGTATTTACAATACGTTTTTATAACACAATTATGCTTGTTACTAAGTACGCTACAAACGTAAGACCACCACCAAATAATGCATACGGTAGCTGTGTTTTAACGTGGGTGAGTAAGTCACACCCCGAGGCGAGTGCCGATACGGCGCTGGTGTCGGATATAGGCGAGCAGTGATCGCCAAATATGCCGCCACCTAAGATAGCGCCTACTACAAGTGATGGCGGTAGGCCAAGCTCTTGAATAAGTGGTACGCCAATAGGGATAAGTATGGCAAATGTGCCCCACGATGTACCCGTAGTAAACGACATAACCGCGCCGGTGACAAACAGCACAGGTACAATTAAGTAAATAGGTAAGTAGTCGCCCACTAGCGATGCAACAAATACACCGGTACCTAGCTCTTTTAAGCTTGCGCCCAGTGTAAGTGAAAGCAATACAATGCTCACCAATGGTAATAACTCGCCCATGCCTTTAAAGCCGGTGTCGACGAGTTGATGGTGAGTAAATTGGCGCGAGCTGATCATTAAAACGTAGGCAACAATAATAGCAAGCACCGTTGCGTATAATACCGATTTAGAGCCGCTACCTTCTGCTAATACACCGTTACCAGTGTAAAACATAAAGCCTACCATGCTTACAATTAAGGTAAGCAGTGGCACTAGCATAAAGCGCGCTTTAGAGCCTTTTACTTCTTCTTTTAGGTCGGTTTTTTGCAGCTCTAGCTTTTGCTCGGCGTCTTTCATTGGGCCGTGCACTTTATCGAACGCGATGGTGTAAAACACAATAACTAGCGTGATAATGGCGTAAAAGTTATACCCTACGCTACCCCATAAAATAGACACAGCCGATTCGCTTAGCTCGTAATTGCCAAGTAAGCCCAGCACAAATGCGCCCCAGCCGTTAAGCAATATTAAAATACATACCGGCGCACTGGTACTGTCAATAATGTAGGCAAGGCGCGCTCGGCTCATTTTAAATTTGTCGAACAAGCCGCGCGATACAATACCTGAGGTTAATACACTTAGGTTTGATTCTATAAACACCGCGATGCCGGTAAACATGGTTAAAAAGCCAACTTGGCGCTTACTTTTTGCAATGCCTTTGTTCATTAGCATATTAACGGTGGCTGCTACGCCACCTGATTCGCGAATGTAGGCCAGTAAGGCACCAATCATAATACTAAATATTAAAATGCGGGTGTTACCTGGCGAGCTGGCTACCGATATTATGCGCTCAATGGTATTTAAAAATGTAGCAAATAAGGTATTACCCTCGCCTTGCATAGCGAGTAAAAGTTCTGATGAAGCCACAGCCACCAAAAGTGCCATTATTACTTCTTTGCGCCAAAACACGATGGCGATAGCAATGAGCGGCGGTAATATAGAATACCAAGACATAAATTAACCTTTATTAATAGCGAAGTGCGTTCGCTTATTCACGTTGAAACGCTTATTTTGCAGGCCGTTTTAAAAATATGGCCTGAATTTGTAAACCGCTTAGCTTAATGGATTGGCTTAGTTAAGTCACCTGCAAATAAATCACTTAAGGCACTGCACTTAGGCCGTTTTAACCTAAACGATAATTTATTGATTTAGTAGTGCTTCGTAAATGAGCGATACTACCGAGCCATATTGCGCGGTCTCGTATTGTTTGCCCAAAAACTGGTAGTGTTTTTGGGTGCCTTTTATTGGTGTATGGCGCGCATTGGTCAATAAAATAATGGCTAAATCGTAGGTTGGATCAATAACCGTAACTGTGCCCGTCCAACCAGTGTGGCCATACGCTTGTGGGCTTGCGTAAGGGCCAAAGTGCCAACGCCTTGCTTGGTTGTTACCTGCAAGCCTAAAGCCTAGGCCGTAGGTTTCGTTGTTTAATTGTGGCGTTAAAAACTGCGCTAAGGTTGATGCGCTAAATAACTGGGTATTGCCAAAACCACCTTGGTTTAATAGCACTTGGCAAAGCACCACTAAATCGGGTGCATTACTAAATAAACCCGCATGACCTGCTACGCCATCAAACGAATAAAATGCTCGCTCGTCGTGCACTTCGCCCTGCAAAACATTGGTGCGAATATTATCAAAGGCAATACGCCCATCGCGGGTATTGCCGCTAAGCTCGGTGGCTGCAAATTCAGCGCGTTTAAAGCCCTTTTTAAGCGGGTTAAACACCGTATTAGTTAGCTTTAGTGGGGCATAAATGTTTTGCTCTAGGTAGTCATCAAGTGGTTGCCCGGTTATACGCTCAACTAGTACGCCTAAAATCATGTAATCAATATCGGAGTAAACGGCTTGTGCGGGGTATTTATTACTTAGCGGTACTTGCGTCAGTAACAGCTGCTTAGTAGTTTGGCTATTTTGTGAAAAATACGCCTCACCATTTTTAGTGCTTTTTCGATGAAAATCAAACACCGGCGGGTAACCCGCTGAATGTGTGAGTAAGTCTTTTACTGTACGCAGCTCGCGCCCATCGCCTTTGTATTCGGGTATATAACTTTGCACGGGCTTGTTTATATTTAAAAGCCCTTCGCTTACTAGTTTCATTAGGGCAAAGTTAGTGGCAAATATTTTGGTGTTAGATGCTAAATCAAACAAAGTGTGTGTTTGCATTGGCTCTGGGCGCAGTAGCATTAAGTCACTTTGCTGGTACTGCTTGGCATCGCCATAGGCGCTAAGCTTTATGAGTTCGCCACTTTTAACAACGGCTAATACCGCCCCCGGAAAACCAGCTTGTATGTCTTTTTCAATAAGGGCATCTACTTGGTTAAAGTCTATATTACTTTGCGCGGCGGTATTTAATGTAGGAAACTCAAAGCGTAAGGTAAGGCTTGCACCTTTAGGTTTAATATTTTCAACCTTAAAAGTATTAACCCCGTTATGAGTGCGCCTTGCGAGCGAATACTCATATAAAGTATTCTCGGCGAGTTGGTTGGTAATATTAAGCTTTTGGTTATTTATAAAAATATCGGCGCTTATCGCATTTTTATTTTGAATTAATAACTGCCCTCGCCCTTTGTACGCTTTAAATGTGCCACGGTTATTTACGTATTCACGGCTGCTTGGGTTAGCCTCAGGAAAAGTGGCAATAACTTGGGCGTTTGGAAGCGTTACTAATTTACTTTGTTTAAGCTCACTTTCTTTAAAATTATTAGCCTTGTTACTACTACACGCTGCAAGTAAAAGACCCGTAACTGCTAATAAGGTGGCTTTAAAATAGGTGCTTGCTGTTGTGTTTATTACTAACGCCATTTATAACCCTTAGTTGTACAGTAAATATGGCGCGCGTTGCTTTTTAAATGCTGCAAGCCCTTGCTGCCAACGTTGTTTTATTTGTGCCTCTGATTGCCCTGCTTCAATAGCTAAACGTAGTTTATTAGTGCCAGCCAGTTTATCCATAAAATCAGCGCGTTCAAAAAAGGTAATATTATTTTTAGATAATTGATTATAAGCCGTAATCAAGTAACTTAAATCAAGCCCGCGCGTGTCTGCTGTGCGTAAATCGAGCCCTTTTACCGTAATATTTTTAAATTTAGGGTTTGCAGCTGCACCTTTAATAGAGCGTGGAGTAAAACTAAAATCCCCAAGCGCAACGGGCGAATAGCCCATTACCTGAAACGCAAAGTCGGTGCCTCTGCCAATACTTACTGGCGTTGCCTCAAAAAAGCACAGCGACGGGTAAAGCGCAATTGATTGATCGTTCGGTAAGTTAGGGCTGGGTTTTACAGGTAAACTATAGGATGTTGAGCGCGTGTAATGATCAACCGGGATCACCGTCAGCTTTAAATCAGCCGCTTTATTGATCCAGCTTTCGCCTTTGATCATTTTTGCAAGCTCACCTACCGTCATACCGTGCAACACGGGGATTGGGTGCATGCCTACAAACGATTTAAATTCGCGCTCAAGTATGGGCCCATCAACGTAGGCAATATTGGGGTTTGGCCTATCAAGCACAATAAATTCAATACCTTGCTCCGCTGCGGCCTCCATCATGTAATGCATAGAACTTATGTAGGTATAAAAGCGTACGCCCACATCTTGAATATCAAAAATAATAACATCTACATTGCTAAGGGCCTCGGCGCTTGGCTTTTTGTTTTTGCCATAAATAGAAATAAGCGGGATACCGGTTTTGCTATCAACTGCATTTTTAACATGGGCACCGGCATCGTGATCGCCCCTAAAGCCATGCTCAGGTGCAAAAATTTTAGTTAGGTTTATATTTTTAGTGAGTAAAGCATCGACTAAATGCGTGTTAGCAACAAGTGATGTTTGGTTTACCACAAGCCCAACACGTTTATTTTGTAGCTGCGGCAAATAATGTTTGTATTGAGCAGCGCCAACAACGGGTAAATTTTGCGGTTCGCTTTGCTTAGCGCTTACATTAAATAAGCTGCTAAATAATAATACAAAGGTGATAAATACGGCTTTAAACATACAGCAAGATCCTTTTAAACTAGTTGTTTAAAATACCACAGCTTAAGCTAAAGAGCAGTGAATGGTTTTAGGCTTCTCATTTATTCCTCTTTTACTTCTCTTTGTGCTGTTATTTTTTAAGACTAATGATTCACAAAGAGGTTAAGAGGCGCTGCGCTTCTAACGTGAGCAAGCTTTACGTCTACGCTGAAATTTTTAGCAGGGGTGTTTGCTTGGCTTAACTGATAGCTGAAAGCTTTCTCAAAATTCAGGCACAAAAAAACCGACTTAATGTCGGCTTATCTATGAAAGTGGTGGGCGCAGGAGGATTCGAACCTCCGACCGCCTGGTTCGTAGCCAGGTACTCTATCCAGCTGAGCTATGCGCCCACTTTCATTTTTTCTTATTTATACTCTAAGTGGAGTTTCTGAAACAATAAATATAAGTACACACCGTAAAATATGCGCTTAACTTATATGTTATTTCAGACACAAAAAAACCGACTTTTGTCGGCTTATTTATGAAAGTGGTGGGCGCAGGAGGATTCGAACCTCCGACCGCCTGGTTCGTAGCCAGGTACTCTATCCAGCTGAGCTATGCGCCCACTTTCATTAGTTACTTGTTTATACTCTAAGTTAGAGTGTGTAAAAGTGGTGGGCGCAGGAGGATTCGAACCTCCGACCGCCTGGTTCGTAGCCAGGTACTCTATCCAGCTGAGCTATGCGCCCACTTTTACTGTTTGCTTGTTTATACTCTAAGCAGAGTGTGTAAAAAGTGTTGGAAGCAGGACGTATCTTGTAAGAATGAACCTCCGACCGATTTGGTTACAAACCAAACACTTTAGCTTGTTTATACTCTAAGTAGAGTGTGTAAAGAGTGGTGGGCGCAGGAGGATTCGAACCTCCGACCGCCTGGTTCGTAGCCAGGTACTCTATCCAGCTGAGCTATGCGCCCATCTTTACTTTACAAGACTTGCCATTAAAAGAAATGGTGGAGAAGGAGGGATTCGAACCCTCGATAGAGCTACAAACTCTATACTCCCTTAGCAGGGGAGCTCCTTCGGCCACTCGGACACCTCTCCGTCTTGTGGGGCGTATAATAAAGATTTCAGAAAATATGTCAAACACTTTTATGTCAAAAATGACTATCTGATTACATAACGCACATAAGTCAGCTTTAATTGTATAATTGGTTTGAAAAGTAAACGATTTAAATATTTTTGTCTTGCGGGTTAACGCCCATTAAAGGCACTAAATCATCTTTGAGCTGCGCTAAATATTGCTCTTGGTAACCTAACTGCTGAAACTCAGCAATACAGGCTCTGTAATAGGCTTGTCGCTTTTGTTCTGTTGTGTCGGTTTCTGGCGATTCTTCAACTCGGTTGTCTTTCATATTATATTCTAAGTCCATTTGAGAATTCATATTTAGCGTGCTATTTTAACCCAGCTCAAAATTTTGGCGTATTCTAGCTAAGTTTTTTACATAAATACAACATAATGTTTAAAAAACAGTCATAAAATTACGTTGTAGCACCGTTATTAAGGATATTTAATACAGAGCTACAGTAAAGAACCCAATCTGAATTAACTATTAATAAGTACTAATAACTAGCTTTAAAATTTAGTTTAGTACTAATTAATTAAAAAGCGAACAATCTTATCCTCTCTTTCGTCTATTTTTATAGAGCAATTTACTCTCCAACTTTTTCTGCATTGGCGCTTATTTTTATACTCACACAAAAACGCCGCTAAAATTTAGCGGCGTTTTTACGTTTATTTTGTTAAAGCTTAGTCAGCTTGTGGGCGCATATGCGGGAACAAAATAACATCTTTAATGGTTGGTGAATCAGTAAATAACATGACTAAGCGGTCAATACCAATACCTTCACCGGCAGTAGGCGGTAAGCCGTACTCTAGTGCGCGTATGTAGTCTTCATCGTAGTGCATTGCTTCATCATCGCCGGCGTCTTTTTCTTCAACTTGGCGAGTAAAGCGCTCAGCTTGGTCTTGTGCATCGTTAAGCTCCGAGAAGCCATTTGCAAGCTCACGTCCACCCACAAAAAACTCAAAGCGGTCGGTAACAAATGGGTTTTCGTCGTTACGGCGCGCAAGTGGCGATACTTCCCACGGGTAGCCTGTAATAAATGTAGGTTGGATAAGCATGTGCTCAGCCGTCTCTTCAAATATTTCACATAAAAACTTACCTGGGCCCCATACACAATTTTCAGGAATTTTAACGTGCACTTGTTTAGCGTACGCTTTTAATTCTTCAAAGTGGTTTTCTGGGTCTTTAAATACCGCAGCATCAAACTCAGGGTTATATTTTAAGATAGCATCAGCCATGCTTAGGCGCTCAAACGGTTTGCCAAAGTCGTACTCTACTGAGTCGATAACGTCGCCGTTTTCATCTTTAGTTGTATTAACAACAATTGGGCTACCTAAAACGTTTGTTGCAACTGTACGTAACATGTCTTCGGTGATGTTCATTAAATCGATGTAATCAGCATACGCTTGGTAAAATTCAATCATAGTGAATTCTGGGTTGTGGCGCGTTGATAACCCTTCGTTACGGAAGTTACGGTTAATTTCAAATACGCGGTCAAAACCACCTACCACTAAACGCTTAAGGTAAAGCTCTGGCGCTATACGTAAGTACATGTCTATATCAAGTGCGTTATGGTGAGTTACAAACGGACGCGCAGATGCGCCGCCAGGAATAACCTGTAGCATTGGCGTTTCTACTTCCATAAAGTCGCGTTCTGCTAAAAAGCGACGAATACCTTCAACTACTTGTGAGCGAATGCGGAATGTTTCGCGCGTTGCTTCGTTAGTAATTAAATCAACATAACGTTGACGGTACTTGGTTTCTTGATCTGATAAACCATGAAACTTCTCTGGTAATGGGCGTAGTGACTTAGTAAGTAGCTCGTACTCGGTCATTTCTACGTATAAATCGCCTTTACCTGATTTATTAAGCGCACCTTTAACACCAATAATATCGCCAATATCTAGTTGGCCATATTTTGCTTTTAAGTCTTTTTGTACATCTTTAGATGCGTAAGCTTGCACGCGGCCTTTCATATCTTGAATGGCCATAAAAGGACCACGCTTAGCTAAAATACGGCCAGCAATTGATACAACGTGCTGAAGCTCTACTAATTCTTCTTTAGTCTTATCACCAAACTCAGCCTGTAAATCAGCCGTGTAATGTTCACGACGGAACTGATTAGGATGACCGTTGGCTGGGCAATTTTCGCGAATAGCGTCTAATTTGCCGCGACGCTCAGCGATTAACTTATTTTCGTCTTGGATTTGATCAGTCATTTTTTAGCTCTTTTTTAGCTTGGTGGTTATAGGCCAGATTTTAGGCTGGCTTCAATAAATTTATCTAGGTTGCCGTCAAGTACCGATTGCGTATTACGGTTTTCAACGCCAGTTCGTAAGTCTTTAATACGTGCATCATCAAGTACGTAAGAACGAATTTGGCTTCCCCAGCCAATATCCGATTTTGCGTCTTCTTGTGATTGCTTTTCAGCATTTTGCTGCTGAAGTTCAAGCTCAAATAATTTTGCTTTTAACTGCTTCATTGCTTGGGCTTTATTTTTATGTTGCGAGCGTTCATTTTGACACTGTACAACCGTGTTGGTCGGTACGTGAGTAATACGTACTGCCGACTCGGTGGTATTAACGTGCTGACCACCCGCGCCCGATGCACGGTAAACGTCTATACGTAAGTCAGCCGGATTAATATCAATTTCAATATTGTCATCTACTTCTGGGTAAACAAACGCAGAGGCAAACGAGGTATGACGACGACCACTTGAGTCAAATGGGCTTTTACGTACTAAACGGTGTACACCTGTTTCTGTGCGCAGCCAACCGTATGCGTATTCGCCTACAAAGCGCACTGTTGCACCTTTAATGCCGGCTACATCGCCGTCAGTTGCTTCTACAAGCTCAACTTTAAAGCCTTTTGCTTCGCCCCAGCGTAAGTACATGCGTAATAGCATGTTACACCAGTCTTGTGCTTCAGTACCGCCAGACCCAGACTGTAAATCAAGGTAAGCGTCGTTTGCATCGTGAGAGCCCGAAAACATACGGCGAAACTCTAAACCCTCAAGCTGTTTATTTAAGCCTTCTAGTTCAGTTTGCGCTTCAACAAACGTGTCTTCGTCTTCTGCTTCTACTGCAAGCTCTAATAAACCTTCTACATCGTCAGCACCGGCAACTAGGTTGTCGATTGTTTCAACAACGGCTTCTAAAGCTGATTTTTCACGGCCAAGTGCTTGTGCGCGCTCAGGTTCATTCCATACGGCTGAATCTTCAAGTTCGGCGTTTACTTCTTCTAGGCGCTCTTGTTTGTGAGCGTAGTCAAAGGTACCCCCGAAGCAGTTCAGTACGTTCGCGAATTTCCTTGATTTGATTAATCACAGGATTCACTTCAAACATGTACATTACTCCAAAATGGCTAGATTATTGCGCGCTAAAATTAGCACTAAACGCAATAAATTATCGTCAAATGATAAAAACGCCCGATTTTAACAAAAAACCGCGCGCTTTATTAGCCTTTTATGCATGCATTGTGCATATTTTTTAATGCACTTTTTCAAGCTCTCTTACTATTAATTGCAGGCTAAACTTACCTCTAAATTCGTTTATGTCGAGCTGATAAGCCACTTTGACATAACGGGCCTCGGTGTCGGGCCATGCTTTTACATCTATTCCAAATGCAATGGCGTCTACTAAGCGTCCTGATTGATGTTTAAGCACCAGCTTTAAGTGTTTTTCGCCGACTATACGCTGTTGAATAACTTCAAAGGTGTGCTCAAATACCGGCTCAGGAAATTGCTGCCCCCACGGGCCTGATTGCTTTAATAACTGAGCAAAGTCCATAGTAAAGCACTCGCTTGGCAGCTCGCCATCGGTAAATACAATGCAGCGTTTACTTTCTTCGCTTAGCTGCGCACTTACAGCAGCATCAAACGCGTTTTTAAAGTCATTAAAGTTTTGCTCATCAATACTTAGCCCTGCCGCCATGGCGTGGCCGCCAAATTTATTAATTAAGTGCGGGTCGGCGGTATTTAGCCCTTCGAGTAAATCGCGCATGTGCAGCCCTTCAATAGAGCGGCACGAGCCTTTTATTTCACCGTTTTCGCCACCGGCAAAAATAACGGTTGGGCGGTGGTATTTTTCTTTTAAGCGACCCGCCAAAATACCAATAACACCTTGGTGCCAATCCTCTTGGTATAAACAAATGGCATCGGGAATGTTGTCGTCACTAAATGCAAGCCTATCAAGCACAGCTTGCGCCTCAGCTTGCATGCCCTGCTCTATTTCGCGCCGTGCATGGTTTAAGCTATCAAGCTCGCTGGCAATACGCCTTGCTTGGTTTATATCGGTACTTAATAGGCACGCTATGCCCAAACTCATGTCGTCTAATCGCCCTGCAGCATTTAAACGCGGCGCAAGCGAAAAACCAAAGTCACTGGCGCTTAAACGTGCGGCATTGCGATTAGCTACTTCAATAAGTGCCGTTATACCTGGGCGTGTTTTGCCGCTGCGAATACGCGCTAAACCTTGGTGTACCAAGGTGCGGTTGTTTGCATCAAGCGCAACTACATCGGCCACAGTACCTAGGGCAACTATATCAAGTAGGTCAGCCAAGTTTGGCATAGCGTGGTTTTCAAAGTAGCCTTGCTCACGCAGCGTGCTTCTAAGGGCTATAAGCAAGTAAAAGGCAACGCCTACACCGGCAATAGATTTTGAAGGAAAACTACAATCATGGCGGTTTGGGTTAACAATGGCATCGGCATTAGGGAGCTGCTCGCCTTGTAAGTGGTGATCAGTTACCAGTACTTTAATGCCCACTTTTTTTAATATGTCTATGCCTGCAATACACGAAATACCGTTATCTACCGTAATAACCAGCTCTGGTTTTATATCAACAATTTGTTCAGCAAGCGCTGGGCTTAAGCCATAACCTAAGCTAAACCTGTCTGGTACTAGGTAGTCTAAGTTGTTAAAGCCAAACATGGCTAAACCTTGCATTAGCGTAGCGGTACTGGTTGCGCCATCGGCATCAAAGTCGCCCACAATTAATATACGGCTTTGTGCATTCAGCGCATCAATTAATAGCTCGGTGGCTTTGTCGATGTCTTTAAACAGTTTAAAGTCGATTAATGTGGCTGCACTATTATTTAGCTCGTGTGCATTTTGCACGTTACGCGTGGCATAAATTTGTTTAATAACAGGGTGCAGATCGCTTGGCAGGTAAGAATCGTCTACATTTTCGCGCGCAATGATCAGTTTTTTCATGCTGAGGTGTACTTATAAATTCAAAATAAAAACAAAAAAAGGCCATTACGGCCTTTTAATAAACGCAAACGCCTTATTAAGACGCTTTGTTTGCCTCAAGCGCTGCACTCAATGCGGCTGCTGGCTGATAACCAGGGATCATTGTACCGTCTTCTAAAATAATGGCTGGCGTGCCGCTAATACCAAAGCTTTGGCCTAGCTGGTAATGCTCAGCTACTGGTGCGCTACAACCGGCAACAACTGTTGTGTCTTCGCCCGATTTAGCTTCTGTCAGTGCTTCTTGCTGGTCGCGTGCACACCATACATTCATTAAATCGGCATAGCCCGAACCTTGCAGCCCTCCACGCGGAAACGCTAAATAACGAACAGTAATGCCTGCATCAAGCAAGTCGTCTAGTTCGCGGTGTAATTTACGGCAATAGCCACAGCTAATATCGGTGAATACCGTAATTTGGTGTTTTTCGTTTGGCGCTTTATAAACAATCATTGAGTCTTCATATTCTTTAATGCCTTCAACACGTACACCATTTAGCGCTTGCTCGGTTAAGTTGCTACGGTTGTTTAAATCAATTAGCGTGCCTTGCATTAAAAACTGGCCGTCTGGACTGGCGTAAAGTACACCTTTATTTGTAATAAGCTCTTTTAAACCGGCAACGGGGCTTGGGTTTATTTGCTTAACTGTTACACCTAACGTGGCAAATTTAGTAACAATAGGATCATTAGCATCTGGCGTTGTGGCTACGCCATTTGCAAATGCACTCATACTTGTGCACAACATTGCACTTGCTAACATTAATTTTTTCATAATTTTCTCTATCTAATAATACGTACTAAATTGACCGCTAAGCTGATATTAAATTTCATATTACGCGCGCGGATGATGCTCTGAGTGTACCGATTTTAATCGCTCATTGGCAACATGGGTATAAATTTGTGTAGTCGATAAGTCGCTGTGCCCTAACATCATCTGCACCACTCTTAAGTCGGCACCATGATTAAGTAAATGTGTTGCAAAGGCATGACGCAATGTATGCGGCGATAAATCTGACTCAATAGACGCCAAAATAGCATAGTGTTTAATACGATGCCAAAAGGTTTGTCGGGTCATACCTACACCGCGTTTTGAAGGAAACACAAAATCGGTGGCGTGTTTTATCATTTGCGCACGCCCCCCTTTTAAAAACTGCTCAAGCCAATACATGGCCTCTTCGCCTAATGGCACTAAGCGCTCTTTGTTGCCTTTACCTTTTACAAACACCACCGACTGGCGCAAGTTAATTTGCTCCATACGCAGCCCTACAAGCTCGGTTACACGCAAGCCCGTAGCATAAAGTAGCTCTAGCATGGCTTTATCGCGCAGCCCCATTGGCCCTTCAATATTGGGCGCACTTAATAATGCCTCTACTTCGGCTTCTGAGAGCGTTTTAGGTAACGATTGACCCGCTTTTGGTTGCGCAATGTTTTCAAGCGGTGAGCTTGTGATACGTTTTTCACGTACAAAATACTGATAAAACCGCTTTAACGCACTTATGCTGCGAGCCGTGCTACGTGGTTTTAACCCTAAATCTACGCGATACGCTAGATAGCTTTCTATATCTAAGCTGGTTACCGTCATTAAGCTTTCGCCTTTTAAAAACTGACAAAACTTATCTAGGTCACTGCGATACGCGCTAAGGGTGTTTTCGCTTACACCTTGCTCTAAGTACAAGCTATCTAAAAAGGTTTCTAAAAAGTCGCTATTGCTGTTTAGCTCGGTATTTGGTTCAGGTAAATCGTCAGGTAGCGTTGTCACGTTGTGATCTCATGTTGGTAATACCCACGGTAGAAGGTATCAATTAAAAATACCTTACGGTAAACTGCGCCCTATCATAACAGGCAATTACACAGTGATAAATACGATGCAGATTGGTTTATTTTTTGGCTCTACTACATGCTACACAGAGATGGCAGCAGAAAAAATTCGCGACCTTATTGGCGCCGATGTAGTGACCTTACACAATATTAAAGACGAACCACTAAAAAATGCAGAGCAGTACGACTTTATCATCTTTGGTATTTCAACATGGGATTTTGGAGAAATACAAGAAGACTGGGAGTCTAAGTGGGACGACATTAAAGATGTAAACCTAAATGGTAAAACCATTGCTTTATTTGGCATGGGCGACCAACAAGGTTACGGACAATGGTTTCAAGACGCCCTTGGTATGCTTCACGATGAAATAAATACCCAGTCGTTTACGCAACTTGGTTTTTGGCCAAACGATGAAAACTACGAGTTTGAAGCGTCAAAAGCACTTACCCCCGATGGCAAACACTTTGTTGGGCTCGCGCTTGATGAAGACAGCCAATACGAGCTAAGCGATGAGCGCATAGCCAGCTGGGTTGAACAAATAATGACAGAGTATAGCGAAACGCTATAACGAGTTTGGCCTAAACCATGTTTAGGCCAATACATTACAAATAACTAAGTTTTTTAGCGCACTTTTTTTCACGTATTTTTGCTTGCCTTTGCAATAGCCAATTAGGCGCAAAGGTATTAATAATACATGCCAGTACAATAAGCGCTGAGCCTATTACTTGCGATAAACTTAATGTTGTATCGTAAAAAATTAGCTGAAATAACAACGCAAATAATAAGTTAGAATAAATAAGCGGTGCTAGCTGCGAGTTAGAACTGGCTAATCGGTACGCCTTTCCTCTAAAAAACTGCGTTGCAGCGGTCGAAAACCCAATTAATGCCACCATCAGTAATAAACTGTAATTGCTTATATCGATTGCAAAACCTTGGTAAAAGCGCTCACCTTCGCTGGTAAACATTAATACTGGCACCATAAAAATGGCAGCCAGTGTAAAACTCCAACCGTTAATAACCATCATCGGAAGGTTAATTTTACTTGCTCGAAACAAGGTAATTTGCGAGCAGGCATTAAAAATCCCCGCCCCTAAGCCAATTAATAAGCTCCAGCGCCATTGTATGCCGTCGCTATGAATATTTTGAATAATCACACCCGCAAACATCAGCGCCATTGTAGGTAGCAATAACCAATTTAATTTAGTTTTAAAAAGCACCCGCTCTATTAGCGGTATAAATAACGGCCCAGTGCTAAATAAAATAACAGCCTCCACCAGCGTTAAAGTATTTAGCGCCACTAAAAAGCAGTTTTGGCACAGCACTATAAAAATTGCGCGAATAGCAAAGGTTCGCCATGCTGATTTATTAGGTAGCTGCCATTTAATACCTGCCGCCAATGCCAGCATAATAATCGCGGGTAAAAACACCCGTAAAAAAACCACTTCGCTGGTGCTAAAGTAATCGGTAAGTAACTTGGCTATAAAGCTATTTAACGCCAAGGTAAATGTAGAATGCAACATAAACACACTAGCACGAGAATTTAACGTCACCGCAGTTATCCCTTGAATAAAAAATGAATGTAAAAAGCAAAATTAAAGGCTTAATTTTTTTAATCTATTTATTATTTTCAAAAAATTGGCATTGGCTTTTATGGCGCTAATTTTACGTGTACTTTATAAATTTAAAAGCGAATAATATTAAACCAACCTGTAAGTAAAACTTAACTGTTAATAAACAACCTATGATCAAATCAGCGCCGTTAAAATCTCTCTACACGTTTATAGCTGTTGCCGAAACTGGCAGTATGGTGCTCGCGGCTGAGCAGCTAAGTATTAGTCACTCAGCGGTAAGTCAGTCTATTAAAGCGTTAGAGTTACAACTTAATACACCGCTTTTTAATCGCATTGGTCGCCGCGTTGAGCTCAACCCTGTGGGTGAGCGCTATTACAAACGCATAGCCCCAGCCATGGCTGAAATTTTAGCAGCCAGCCAAGAGGCAAGTAACACAGCGAATGAGCCAACTTATTTAACACTCAATATGGTTAACTCACTAGCTCTGCACTGGTGGATCCCTAGGGTGGCTGATTTTCAGCGCATTTCGCCAAACAGTGACATTCGTATTTCTAACTTGGTGGGTGAATTTGATTTAGAGCGCGAAGGGATTGATGCAGCGATTATTCATGGCCAGCCCGATAAATGGCAAAAATATCACTGTGAAAAACTAGCCGACGATCAGTTAATTTTAGTCTGTAACCCACAACTTTTAGTTGGCTTAAATAAAGATGAGTTAACCGCGCAAAATTTGCTGCAACGCTTTAAAGCAATCTACGTTACCAACCCACGTAGGCAAAACGATTGGCAAACATGGTGCGAGGCCAATAATTTAGCGCAGCCTAAGCAGCATAATAACTTAACCTTTAATATTTCAGTGCAAGCAACGCAAGCCGCGATGCGCCAGCTTGGCATTTTGGTCACCCACAAACAATTTGTACGCGACGATATAAAGCACGGCATGCTCACGCAAATTGGCCAAAGCATTGTAAATCCGCATCAGCAGTTTTATTTTGCAACGAGCCACGCCATGCTTAATCACCCACAGGTAAACGCATTACGAGCATGGCTTAAACGCGAGTTTTTAAAAACAGCAAACGAGTAGTGCTACTCCACACGTTGCCAATATTGGTTACGGTAAAAAAAGCCTATATAGCCACGTACTTCCAATGTTTTACCGTCGTCTTGTGGCGTTAGTTGCACGGTATAAGTTTTACCTTTTGTAGGGTCAAGTATTTCACCATCGCCCCACACGCCATCATCTTCTGGTTTTACATCAGTGATTATCGTCATTCCTAAAATAGGCTGATTTTTTAATGCCCCATCACACTCTTTACAAATACCGGTTTGTTTAGCTGGGTCTAAAATAGTCTCAACTTTACCACTGAGCACCTTATCATTTTGAGTAATGCGTACGTACGATTTAGCCTCGTTGGTGTCTTCATCTATGGTTTTCCAAAGCCCAACAGGAGTCATGTTTGCAAGCGCACCTTGGCTTATAAATAAAGCCGCAGCGAGTGTTGTTAGTAACGGTAATTTGTTTAACTTTTTCATTGTGTTGCCTAAATTTAAAATGGCGAATAAAACGATAATACCAGCTGATTTATAAACGCACTATTAAATTAAACTGCTATTTAGATACATATAAAAGTAAAAAACCAAGTGCGCGTTAACCCACTTGGTTTTTAAATTGGCTGATAGTTTTTTAATGTACGCGTTTTAAAGTACGTATTTAAAAGTCACGTACCTCTACACTTGAGCTGTTAAATTCAAACATATTAATTTTGCCACACTGTGCCATATGGTTAGTACTTGTATAGGGGGTATTTGCTTGGCTTATATCACCCTCCCACTCTTGGCCATTTTTTATAAATGCTTTTAGCTCAAACCAGCCGTTAACCGCTTTACTGCAATCCATATTAACATCAAGCATCCAATAGTGTTCGCCCCATATATTAAGGGGTGTAACACCAAAGCCATCTACTGTTACCGATTTTTGGGCGCCATATTCACTTGGCCAAACATTTGTAGTCCAATCCATGGCAGTACCTTGCGCTTCACTGTTTTGGCCTTGTTCAATTCCATACCAATCTAGGTAGTTATCGTTTGCTTTCCAAGGTGTTGTGGTGTTGTTTTTTAGATTGTTATGGCGAATTGGCATAGCACATTCAACATTTGTTGTTTGGCAGTTTCTAGCAAGGTTTGTATTTGCATAGTTGTGGTCTATACCACCGCGTACAAACATGTCTTGTCCGCTTTGTGTTTGAGCATTAATAAAAACAACGGTTCTTTGCCAGTCGCTATTATTAGGCGCTGTCCCTTGGGTTAATTTAGCATTTTTATGAATTGCTATTGCATCCCATGGCGCTACATTTAAATTTATGGTGCCGTTGCTATTAACTGTTATTACTTCACCGCTACAGCTAGTAGCATTACCCAAAAGCTCGCCTTTTAACACATTGCAGTACTGTCCAGGCGCCATATCTGTTTGAATTGTTGCATTAAGCGTTGAGTCTTCTTTATTAATTGCCATATGACCAGAGCTACCACGTCCAAATGCAATCTGGTTATGGGTGTTATCCCACCAATTTGTTACTGCCCAATTGTCGGCTGTGTTATTTCTAAAATCGACACCACCCGCAATATAAGACCAACGATGCTCACACTTCCAGTTACTTGCAAAACATTCTAAATTACCATTATTGTGCACCGGTACACTTGGCCCACCCGCATCTGTATCGCCGTGAAAATCATAACTCGACATTACTTTTGGATACCCATACGGATATGCCAACATAAATACGTTGGCTAGGTCGTATAAACGGCCATCTTCAAAGGTAATTACATTACCTGCACCACCATGGCCGCGCTGATTGTCGTGGTTATCTACAAATACCACAGCTGATGAACTTGGCATAAAGCCCCAGCCTTCACCAAAATTACTTAACCATGCAAGCGAGCCATTTCTGAAGGTATTACCAAGTTGCGTACTGTATTTAAACTCGGTAACTAGTCCTGTACTTAAATACTCTGAGGCAGCAACCGCTTCAGTACCTTGATCTATCACCTCATGAAACACCACAGGCGAGCCATTTATTTTTGCCATTAAACTTTGAATATCACTTGCAGCAACATGCTTAGCAGCATCAAACCTAAAACCTTTAACACCCATAGCTTGAAGGTCATTAATATATGCCGCTAATGTATTTTGCACATGATTTGAAGAAGTGTTTAAATCAGCCAGCCCTACTAGCTCACAGTTTTGCACGCGATAACGGTTATTACCGTAATCTTCTGGGTTAATAGAGCAACTTTCGTGAAAATCTTGTGGGCTATAAATAGGGTATTGTTTATTACCAAAAGTGTTACCAGCAGTGCCCGTACCACTGCCGGCTGCCATATGGTTTATTAATGTATCAACATATATATCGACGCCTGCGGCGTTACAGCGATTAACCATATCTATAAATTGCGAACGGTTACCGCCTCGGCTTTGTAGTTGGTAGCTCACCGGTTGATAGCGAGTCCACCATTGGCTACCTGTAATATGCTCGTTAGGCGGAGACACCTGTACAGCAGCGTACCCTTTTGGTCCTAAAAACTGCTCACATTCTTGGGCTACATCTTGCCAATTCCATTCAAATAAATGCACAAATGTTGTAGGCGCAGCCGATACTAAACTTGGTAAGGTTAAACCTAAGCTAAGACCTGCAGTGGTGATCATTTTATTCAGTTTCATAGTGTGTGTTTCCAGTGTTGGGCGAGTTAAACAACAGACTCGACGTTATTTACAAGTGATTAACACTAGTTTGAGAGTTGCTCAAATAAAAACTGAATACGTATGCATAATGGGTAAACTATCCTTTATTACTAGATAATTACCTGCCTTAAAATTACATCTTCAAGTAAAACGCTTTACATAACGCAATATAATCATCGCTGTAGCAATTGGTTTCATTTTTTATGCATAGGGAAGTAAGCTCAGGCGAAGTGTTTATTAAGCTAAAGCGCATTAAGCTGCGGCTAAATGCTTTACTTGGTGTGGTTTTTACTTGGCAATGCGCGTTTAAATAAAGCCCACTTTGTTTTGCTAATTCAATAAATAGGCTCGCTTCTGTGGTGGGTAAAATTACGTTAAAGCACGAATGTTTATGACTTAAACGCATATAGGCATTTATTAGCTCGTCAAAACTTAAACCATCGGTATGGCGTGCGGTGTTACGGGCATCGCTTAGCCCTTTTAAGCTGTAGTTAAAATAAGGGGGGTTAGAAATCACCACATCAAATGGCGCCGCTTGTTTAAACGCTTGTATAGTGGTGTGCTTTACTCTGATATTGGGCCACGGGCTAGAGGCTATATTTTGTTGTGCCTGATTGTAAGCTGCTTCATCAATTTCAACTGCGGTTATGCTAAGTGCCGGTTGGCGCTGTTTACACATAAGCGCCAGCATACCGGTGCCTGTGCCTATATCGAGTAATGTGTTGGCCCCTTTTAAATACGCCCATGCACCAAGTAAAATGCCATCGGTTGAGACCTTCATGGCGCACTTATCGTGCTCAACCTTAAATTGTTTAAACGTAAACCCTGACATTTTTTCACCTTTTCATTCACCAACTGGTGTATAGCGCGTATAATTGCAAGTAATTGTCCCTTATTTTAGACACTCTATGCAATTTTCTGAATTTGATCTTGATACTAAACTCCTCAACGCCATTGATAAAATGGGCTACGAGACACCAACCAGCATTCAACAACAAGCTATTCCTGAAGCGCTGCAAGGTCGCGATATTTTAGCATCAGCACCTACTGGCACAGGTAAAACGGCGGCATTTTTAATTCCGGCTATTCAATACTTAATGGATTTTCCGCGTCGCGACCCAGGTTTTGCACGTGTGTTAATAATGACCCCAACCCGTGAACTGGCTTATCAAATTCATGAGCAATGTGAACTGCTTGCTAAAGGCACTCACCTTAAAATTGGTGTAGTAACAGGCGGTATAAACTACGGTACCCACAAAGAAATTTTTGAAAACAATAACGATATTTTAATCGCCACACCTGGGCGTTTAATGGAATATCTTGAAACCGAAAATTTCCATGCCGAAAACGTAGAAATGCTTATTCTTGATGAAGCCGACCGCATGTTAGATATGGGCTTTAGAAAAGAAATGCTGCGCATATGTGACGAAGCTAAAAATCGTCGTCAGTGCTTTTTATTCTCTGCGACTTTAGAAGGCGATAGCGTTGAGTTATTTGCAGAGCGTACTTTAAACGACCCAGCTTTACTTGAAGCCGAATCGTCGCGTAAAGAAAAAGCAAAAATTCATCAATGGGTTCACCTTGCTGATGACTACCACCACAAGCTTGAGCTGTTGGTTAATACCCTAAACGGCCCAGATGTAAGTAAAGCCATTGTGTTTGTAAAAACCCGTGAGCGCCTAGAAACACTTATTGGTGAACTTACTAATAATGGTGTAAAGGCCGCATGGCTACGTGGCGAAATGCCACAAGATAAGCGCATGAAAGCGATGGAAAACTTTCACAGTGGTAAAACGCGCATTTTAATAGCAACCGATGTTGCGGCCCGCGGTATTGATGTTTCTGATATTAGCCACGTCATTAACTTTGACATGCCGCGCACGGCCGATGTTTATGTGCATCGTATTGGCCGTACTGGCCGTGCTGGTAAAAAAGGGATTGCTATCTCATTAGTTGAAGCACACGACATTGGTATTTTATACAAGGTTGAACGCTACACTGAGCAAAAGCTTAAGCGTCGTATAATTAAAGGGCTTGAGCCACAACACAAAGAAGCTAAGCCACCCGCTAAAAAGCGTAAAGACCCTGTTAAAATGAAGGCCAAGAAAAAAGCCAAAGCTAAAAACAAAAAGAAATAACCCCTAAATAAGCCGGCCATTGCCGGCTTATTTGTACCTGTTACAAATGTAACCCAAGCATGTAACTCATACTCAGTAAAATGTAATTATTGCCCACCTGAATTCTGCATTAATAAAATAACCTTATATTTCAATACATTAATTTTGGCATCGAAATTGTAACTGAGATAGTAACTCAGCTAAGAACAGCTGCACAATTAACCGTAATGTAAGGATAAAGTTATGAACCGCTTTAAGTTAACTATCGCTTTAGTATCATTTTGTTGTTTATTTTTATTAGCTTGCGCTACAAAAGTAAGTGCAGCAACTAACTTAGCCGTAGTAAGCAGTGTGGCTACTCAACCTAACTTACAACAAACAATCACCAACACGTTACGCACTAACCCAAATTTAGCACTAAACGATATTCGCGTGCAGGTTGAAGACGGTGAAGTTGACCTATACGGTGAAGCACAAACAGGTTTTCAGCGTGCACTTGCACAAAAGTTTTTAGAAAATATGGATGGCGTTAAAATTATTCGTAACAAAATTAGTGTTATTTAATATACCTTTTTCCTAACTTATTCCTCAGCGCTGCTTGTTACTCCAACACAAGCGGCGCTTTTTATGGTCTACATAATCTCAACGGCTGCAAACCTATTCATAAACCAGTTTAAATAGCTTAGTAAATGCCTTTTAGCTTGCTCCCTTCACACAAAAAAACACGGTGCCCTACTCATATAAACGTTCTTTAAGAAGCGACAAACCCTGTAGAGCTTTAACCAACGTCAGTAGTAATTTAATTAATCTATTTTAATATAGGGTAACCTCGCCGATGCAGTTGTTATAGTTGCAGCAGTTTTAACGCAGCTAGCACATGTGTGAGCTCTTAAACTAGTTAAGCATTATTATGGGCTGGTACTATTGCAGGTTGGGATTGTTGCAGGCTGGAAATATTAACAGCGTAGATGGTTAGCTTTACTTTGCTTAAACTAGCAGCAATGTGAAAGCGCTAGAGCCTGAAAGCACACCGGATAAAAAAGTGTGCATATACCGCGGGGTATTTAAAGAAGTAGCAAAACTTAAAATATTTTTGCTCACCAATTCCTTTTTTTAGTACAAAAAGCGCGCTTTTACTTTGTAAAAACGCGCTGATAGTCGGTAACTATTTCCCAATGCTTTTGCGTTGTGAGTTTTAAATTATTTACTCACCTTGGCTTGCATCAGTATTATTATCACCCTTTTTATTTGCTGATTGCTGGCTTATTTTATCGCTTATCATGGCATCGAGCTTTTCACCGCCTTTAATGCCAAAATCTAACGTACGTATTGGGAATGGAATACTAATATCAGCGTCATCAAGTGCTTGTTTAACGGCTACTACGCCCTTGTGGCGAACTGTCATAAAGTCTGGCTCACCTGGGTATTTAATCCAAAACCACACCAGTAAATTAATACTACTGTCGCCAAAACCTTCTGCGTATACAGCGGTTTCATCTTTACGTATTACAAAGTCAAATTCGTTAATTTTATCTACTATCACTTCTTTGGCTTTTTCAATGTCGTCGCCATATGAAATTCCCACCGGTACCTCTATGCGTCTAACGCCTAGCGTGGTGTAATTTTTTAGCACGTTTCTAAATAATACTTTGTTAGGTACCAGTATTAACTGCCCGTAAAAGCTCTCTATTAGCGTGTTACGCAGGTTTATAGAATGCACTGAGCCAAATACGTCGTCGGTTTCAATTACATCACCTGCTTTAAATGGTTTGCGTATTCCCATAGCAATACCGGCAATTAGGTTTTCGGTCATGTCTTGAAATGCAAAACCTATGGCTAAACCCACAATACCTGCACCCGCTAGTAACGATGTTACAGTGCCTTTTAGCCCCATAAAATCAAGTGCTATAAATAAACCTACGCATAATACAATCACTTTAAAAATAGAGGCCATTAAATCAGCTATTTGCTTAGAGTCGAGTGAGCGCCTTAATAGGTTTTTCATTAGCTGGCCGGCAAAGCGCGCTATTATTGAAAACAAAATAGCAATTACAACAGCTACAATAAAGTTTGGAATATGGCTAATTACAACATCAAACCAACCGCCAAGTTTTTCTTCTATAAGCTTTTCGGCTTCACCAACTGAAGGAATACTGATCATATTTTTACACCTATCTATTTTTTTATTTCATTAATAGTAGGTGAAGTTAGCAAGTTTAGCGCCAGCATAAAAAAAGCCATGCATTGCATGGCTTTTTAATACCAATCCGTATAATTAAGTGATCTATTTTGAGGATGGAAAAACGTATTGATAGCAAGGCAAAAAATTCGCTATTTAGTTGTTCTAAATGAGAATTTTTTAACGCAGATAGCGACACGTTTAGCCCCTTAAAATGATTAAGTGTTATCGCGGATTGGTATAACTCATTGTTTGCTGAGTATAAACGCTTAGTTTTGCTCGTCGCGCATAAAAACAGGCTCTAGATCTTTAGTGGTTGCTTCAGGGCTAAAGTAATAACCCGCCACACTAAACTCTTTTAATTGGCTAAGCTGCGTTACTTGGTTTTCTATGATGTAGCGGGCCATCATGCCGCGTGCTTTTTTAGCGTAAAAGCTGATTACTTTATATTGACCATTTTTGCAGTCTTTAAAATGCGGCGTAATTATTTGCGCATTAAGCGCTTTTTTATCTACTGCTTTAAAGTACTCGTTTGAAGCAAGGTTAACGAGGTATTGTGCGTCTTGCGCTTTTAACTCCTCGTTTAATTTCTTCGCAATAATGCTGCCCCAAAATTCATACAAATTTTTCCCGCGAGGGTTATCAAGCTTAGTGCCCATTTCTAGGCGGTAGGCTTGCATTAAATCAAGCGGCTTTAATAAGCCGTATAAACCTGAAAGTATACGTAAGTGACTTTGCGCATAATCAAGGTTAGCTGCAGTGAGTGTTGCGGCATCTAAACCACCGTACACATCGCCATTAAAGGCTAGCACCGCTTGTTTAGCATTGCTTTGCGTAAACGGTTGTGACCACTCGCTAAAGCGTGCAGCGTTAAGCCCTGCAAGCTTATCGCTAATTTTCATTAGGCTGCCAATTTGTGCAGTCGTTAGTTCACGGCATACTTTCATGAGCTCTTCGCTGTGCTCTAGTAATTCAGGCTGAGTGAACTTATCTGTTGCGGGTGGCGTTTCGTAATCAAGATTTTTTGCAGGTGAAATAACAGTGATCATAGTTAGCTATTGACTTGTAATTTATTTAATGTCAATTTCAACATTAAATGAGACGAAAAGCACGTTTTGTTTATAAAATACCATTGAAAATTAATCGCAATGGCCTAAATCCTACCTTAATAAATCATGCATCGTCGTTTTTCTATTGATAAGGACATAAGACCTATCAAGCATTGTCACACTGTTGCAGTATTGAATACTTATATTAAGGTAGTTTAGATTTTCTTTTAACTTGCTTGGAATGAGGAAGGCAAATGACTAGCGCTCTACAAAGGCTAAAACAACATTCATCTATCGTAGCCGACACTGGCGATATTGAAGCGATCAAAAAGCATCAACCTGAAGATGCAACCACAAACCCGTCGCTTTTATTAAAAGCGAGCGAGATTGAAGCATACAAGCCTTATCTAGATAAAGCTTGGAGCTATGCAAAAGAAACAGAGCAAGATGCAGCTAAACAGCTTGAACTTGCATGTGACTACTTTGCCGTATTAATTGGTAAAGAAATTAGCGAAATTGTACCTGGTTATATTTCTACTGAAGTAGATGCTCGTTTATCATTCGACACCCAAGCAACTATTGATAAAGCACACACCCTGCTTAGCCTTTATGAAAAAGAAGGTGTAAGCAAAGACAAAATTTTAATTAAAGTTGCGTCTACATGGGAAGGCATTAAAGCTGCTGAGCAACTAGAAAAAGAAGGCACTAAATGTAACCTAACTTTATTATTTAGCGATGCTCAAGCACGTGCATGTGCTGATGCAAACGTATTTTTAATATCGCCATTTGTAGGCCGTATTTTAGATTGGCACGTAGCAAATGGTATGGAAAAACCAACCGATCCGCTACAAGATCCAGGTGTTCAATCAGTACGTAGCATTTTTGAGTTTTATAAACGCCATGATTACAAAACCGTTGTTATGGGCGCGAGCTTCCGTAATACCGGCGAAATTATTGCGCTTACAGGGTGCGACAAGCTAACAATTAGCCCTAATCTACTAGAAGACTTAGGCAATTTAGAAGGCGCAGAAGAGTACTTACTAAAAAGTGATATTCCTAAAGAGCCAAAGCCTGCTCCACTTACTGAGTCGCAGTTCCGTTGGTTACATAACCAAGATGCTATGGCCACTGAAAAGCTAGCTGAAGGCATTCGCTCATTCGCAGATGCGCAAGAGCAGCTAGAAGCACGCTTTAAAGCAATGTAATACACGCTAATTACGCTTTATTAAACGCCGCACTTGCGGCGTTTTTTTATGCCTACGTTATTTGCTGAACTAAGTTAACATTCATTAAGGCATCACATACTTGCAACATTATTGTCACTTTTTTATTCTATTTTAGCTAGGCCTGTGGTATAGGTATTCTCGAGGTTCACTAAAATCAATAGGAGATAGTCATGGATAGCCTAAACGATATATTAGAGATATTAGAAGGTCCTGATACAACAAGAAAAACCTCTCAAAAGAATAAAAAAAGAAAGTGGCGCGAGATTGAGGCCATAAAAGACAAGCAACGGTTACGTAAAGAACTACAGGAGTTGGACTTTTTTACAGACAGTATCGAAATTGATGAGCTAGATTTTTAATTCTATAAACGCTCATAAACAAAAGGCTTTCAGTGTATGAAAGCCTTTTTAATATATCCATTAAACCTGCCAATTAATGGGGCTGTCCCCTTGGGCTTGTAACAATTTATTAGTTTGTGAAAAATGCTTACAGCCAAAAAAACCTCGGTGTGCAGAAAGCGGAGACGGATGCGGCCCTTTTAAAATATGATGGCGAGTGCAGTTAATATTTTTGCCTTTTTTTTGCGCATGCGCGCCCCACAAAATAAATACCACGCCTCGGCAGTGCTCGTTTATATGCGCAATGACGTTATCGGTAAATTGCTCCCACCCTAAGTGTTTATGAGAATGAGCTTGCCCTTGCTCAACAGTAAGTACCGTATTGAGTAAAAATACGCCCTGCTCTGCCCAGCTTTGTAAGTAGCCATGCTCAGGTATTGCAAAACCAGGTATATCCGTTGCCAATTCTTTGTACATATTTTTTAATGACGGCGGTAACTTTTTAACCTCTGGCAATACTGAAAAACACAAGCCATGGGCTTGGCCTTCTCCGTGGTATGGGTCTTGGCCTAAAATAACCACGCGAATATCGTTAAGGGCTGTGGCTTCAAAGGCACTAAATACTTGCTCTTTGGGTGGGTACACAGCAACCCCTTCTGCGCGGCGTTTTGCTACATAATCTAATGTTTGCTGCATATAAGGGTGCTGTAATTCATCTTCTAAAAAGGCTGGCCAATCGCTCATTGTGTACTCTTAATTTGTTTGCGTGATGCATCTATTTTATCACACATATCGGCAAGCCCTTCTAACATGCGTGGTGAAAAACGGTGTAATAAATCGGCGTTTACACGTATAAAATGATTATTTTTAACCGCGGGTACTTCTGGCCATTTTTGCCAATTAACTACCGGTTGTGGTGTTTTTGATTTTTCATCAGGGGTTATAATAATTTGCGGTTTAGCCATTACCACGTTTTCAATACTTATTTGCGGGTAGTCGGTTGGGCTGTGTGCAAATACATTGCTTACATGACATGTTTCAATAAGCTGGTTTATCCATGTATTTTCACTTACCGTCATCATTGGCTCTGGCCATAATTGATAAAAACCAGTTAATATTTTTTTACCTTGCTGCTGTTTTTTTATGTTTTTAAGTTTGGTATTAAACGTGTTTGCTACTTGCTTACTTTGCTCAATACGCCCAGTAAATTTACCAAAAGTGATCAGCTCATTTGCTACTTCTTCTATTTTTTTTGGATCACTCAAATGTATTTTTATACCAAGGCGCTTAATTTGTTCTAAGTCTCCACTTTGATTCCCGCTTTTCCAACCAATCACTAAGTCGGGTTTTAGCGCTAGTAGTTTTTCAAGGGAAATACCATAGTAGCCACCTATGCGCTCAATATTTTTAGCCTCAGCAGGGTAGTCGGCATAATCAACAGTGCCAACAATATTATCCCCCGCACCTATAGCAAATAGGTTTTCTACTATATGCGGCGCAAGTGCAACTACACGCAGCTTTTTTGGGGGCGTTGTTTCGTTTGCAACAGCACTAGCTATTAAACTACATAGCCCAAGGCCAACTATAAATGCCCTGTACATTAGTAGTCGAACCCTTCAAGTGCTTTAATGCCTGAGTCGAATGCATGTTTAACATTACGTACTTCGCTTACTGTATCGGCAAGGTCTGTTAACGTGCGGTGCGCTGCGCGACCTGTAATAATAACCGACTGCATGGGAGGACGGTTATTTAAAGCGCTTACTACTTCATCAAGATCAATATACCCATAAGTCACCATGTAGGTAAGCTCATCAAGTAATACTAAATCTATACTGCTATCGGCAAGCATGCGCTTGGCTTCTTGCCACGTTGCTTGCGCTGCGGCAGTGTCGGCTTCTTTGTTTTGCGTATCCCACGTAAAGCCGGTATTCATCACCGCAAATTCAACCCCTGCGCTTTGTAATAGGTTACGCTCTCCACACTCCCATGTACCTTTAATAAACTGACAAACAGCGGCTTTTTTACCATGCCCTACACAACGTGCAACCACACCAAACCCAGAGGTAGATTTACCCTTACCATTACCCGTAATTACCTGAAATATGCCTTTAACATCTTGCGCTGCAGCAACGCGTGCATCTACTTGCTCTTTTACTTTTTGTTGACGCTGCTTATGCTTATCGTTGCTTTTATCTGTCATTATTATGTCCTTCGTAAATCGATATAATGTGTTGTATGTTTAAGTGTTCCTCGCACATAGTTGCTAAACGTTCTAACTGCTGTTCGCGGTGCTTAGCAATACTAATTGGCGTTATTGCGGCCTCTGGTTTTACCCACTTTAAAATTTGCGATGTGGCAGCTGGCTCATCAAATAAACCGTGTAAATAAGTACCAGCAAGGGCATTATCATCACTAATAAAGCCATCACTTACAAATCCGTTAGGGTGCGAGTTAAACGTTAAAAATGGCTTATTAAGTGCTGCACCTTCACTAATACCCGCATGAATTTCGTAGCCACTAAAGGGGGTTTTATTATTATTTAACTGCATAGTTGCGGTTACTTTAGTGAGTACTTTTTGGGTGCTAAGAGTGGTATCAAAGTCACTTAATGCAAGGCCTTTAACACGCTTTAATGACGATTCAACCCCCATGGGATCAGTAATGCTATTCCCTAACATTTGCATACCGCCGCACACCCCTAACACTTTACCGCCATAGCGTATGTGGCGCTTTATTTGCTTATCCCAACCTTCATTTTTTACAAAACTTAAATCACCCAGCACATTTTTACTACCTGGAATAATAACCAGATCGACCGGCGGAATTGCTTGAGTATGGCGCACATAATTTATATTAATATTTGAGTGCAGTCGCAATGCATCAAAATCGGTATGGTTACTAATATGCGGCAATAAAAGTACAGCTATATTAATGGTGGCATGTGTTACTTTATTATCTATTGCAACGGCATCTTCGGCATCAAGGGCTAGGTCATGCAAGTAGGGCAGCACCCCAAGCACAGGTTTTTTCGTATAGCACTCAAGCCAATCTAGACCACTTTGCAATAAACTGATATCGCCTCTAAAGCGGTTTATAACAAAGCCTTTTACGCGCGCTTGCTCAGATTCGCTTAGCAGCGCAAGTGTGCCCACTAAATGCGCAAACACACCGCCTTTGTCTATATCGGCAATAATAATGACAGGGCAATCTACCGCTTCTGCGTACCCCATATTGGCAATGTCGTTTTCGCGCAAGTTTATTTCTGCGGGGCTGCCTGCGCCCTCAACCAATAATAAATAGAACTGTTTAGCTAGGCGTTTATGCGAGGCAAGCACCGCATCCATCGCCACTTTTTTGTAGTCGTGATACTTGCTCGCTTCCATATTACTAATGGCTTTGCCATGAATAATAACTTGTGCGCCCGTATCGCTATTTGGTTTAAGTAATATAGGATTAAAGTCGTTTTGAGGCTCTACATTAGCCGCTATTGCTTGCAAAGCTTGCGCTCGGCCTATTTCGCCGCCTTCTTTTGTAACCGCGCTATTAAGCGCCATATTTTGCGGTTTAAAAGGCGCAACCTTTACCCCCCGCTTTGCAAATACTCTGCAAAGCGCAGCGACTAAGGTGCTTTTTCCGGCATCTGACGTAGTGCCTTGAATCATTAAGGTTTTCATCCGCACTATGCCTTTGTTTTTCTAAAAAAGAGCAAGCTTAGAAAAAATGCGCTACCCATAGCTGCTGTAATCACCCCTACAGGGAGCTCTTGGTTTTTAAGTAATGAGCGCGAAAGCACATCGACCCACACCATAAACGTGCCGCCCACTAAGCTTGTGATGAGTAAGCCAGCAGTACTGCCTTGAGATATAAAAAAGCGCACTATGTGCGGCACCATTAAACCTACAAAACCAATACCGCCACATAAGGCCACCAGCACGGCCGTTATTAACGAACTCAATACCAGCATTAAAATTCTAAACCGGTGTACACGCACCCCAAGCGTTATGGCGCTTTCATCGCCAAGAAGCAACGCATTTAACTGCCTTTTAAAGCTCAGCATAAAGCCAATACACACCACTATAACCACACATGGCAACCATAACGTGGCCCATTGCGCGCGGGCAAAGCTGCCTAACGTCCAAAATAAAATACCAGCCACTGCTTGCGGGTCGCTCCAATACAGCAATAAACTGGTAAATGCGCTAAATAAAAACGACAGCGCCACACCCGCTAACAACATAGACTCTACGTGCGTATTTTTTTGCCGCCCAGCAATAAGTATCAATAAGCCCATAGCTAAAAAGCTTCCTAATAAGGCAGCAGTCGATAACATAAACCCAGCACTTATACCTGTTACAGCCATAAGCAGTACAACCCCAAACGACGCACCTGACGATATACCAAATAAGTATGGATCGGCGAGCGGGTTACGAGTAACCGTTTGCAAAATAAGCCCAGCAATAGCCAAACCTGCGCCCGCCATAAAGGCAAGTAAAGTACGGGGCAACCTAAGCTCATAAATAATACGTGCGTTAAGCGAGCCCTCCCCTGCTGATAAAACACCGGTGAGTACATCACTTAACGGCGTATCTGCTGCGCCAAAGCTCAGTGCACTAAAAAGACTGCCCAGCGCAATTAATAAGGCAGCTATAAAAACAGTCCACGGGTTTATGTTTGTTATATCCATTTAATTAATAGCCATAAAAGTAAGTAATATGAGGAATAGTTTGGCCATTTTCTGTGCGCTGTGGGTGGCTGGTTACGTGTGCACATACCCCAAAAACATCTGCTAGCATTTCTTCACTAAGTACCTGCTCAGGCGAGCCTGTATGTGTTATTTTGCCCTTATTAATAACCACCAGTTCATCGCACATAGCAGCTGCTAAATTTAAATCATGAAATGAGGCAAACACAGTGACCCCTAGCGATTTTGCTAATTCCATCACTTGTATTTGGTATTTAACATCCAAATGGCTGGTTGGCTCATCCATAATGAGTAATTGCGGTTGTTGTACTATAGCGCGGGCAATTAATGCTCGTTGCTTTTCGCCCCCCGAAAGTGATTCAAAATTTTGCTTACACTGCTGCTCAAGCCCTACGGTTTTTATTGCCTGTGTAATTTTTTGTTTGTCGCTGTGGGTAGTGGCGCTAAATAGTGGTTTATGAGGCGTAAGCCCAAGGGCAACCACATCAAATAACGTTAGGTTAAATTGAGCAGGCGTTTCTTGCAGAACGACAGCAACATATTTTGCGTAATCTTCACTTTTAAGCTGCCAAATATCCTGCTGATTAAAGGTAATTTTGCCTGTGGTGGGTTTATTAAAGCGATACAAACAGCGCAGTAAGCTCGACTTACCCGCCCCATTTGGGCCAATTAAGCCAATAAATTTCCCCTTTGTTATAGGCAAATTAATAGTGTTTAAAATGGCGTGATTATCAACTTCCCACGACACATTTTGAATGTCTAATAAAGGCGTGTTTGGCGCTAATGTAGTTTGCAAAGTGAGTCCTTTAAAAACGCGCACTCACTAAGGCACCGCTAAAAAACTAGTGCACTAATAAAATGAGTTTACCCGCTCGTTAAAATATTTCATTCATTTGTATCTGACTTAAAGCACGCTGCTCATTACAGTTACGGGAATAGTTGAGGAATTTCACCCCATTCCAAATGAGCGTCTATTATGGGCGGGTAAGTAAATAATTTAAAGCAAAAAAACCGCGCACATCAGGGCGTGTTGTTCTTTGCGGATTGAAATTTGTTCAATCTAGGGGCGATTAAATCGCGGCGCGAGATTTGTAACCTAGTGGGCTAAGTGAAAATCGAGCAACAAAGAGTTTATCGCCCCTAAGAAGAACCCGAAGGGCAGCGCATGTTTGGCATTTATGCTGCGTTATCGCCTATTTATGTGGAATAACCACACTTCATAGGCTCTGCCTTGCCTAAAAACCAAACACGCTGCTGCAAATTCAACCATCAAAGTTCAGCACGCCCTAGGCACGGTTAAAAAGGGAGCGTTTTAACTAATTTAGCGAATAGTTAAAACTTGTATTCCATACCTAAGCCAACGTAGTCTTGGTCAACATTGTTGTCCATATCAAAGCTTGAGTAAAAACCAAATACTTTAATGTTTTTATTAAACTTATGATCAACACCTACAGAAACTGCCGTTTTGTCATCGCTATCATCAAAGTCCATTGCTTGGTACTGCACTTTAAACGTGTTTTTACCCATGCTGTAGGCTGCGTTTAATAAGTAGCCATCCGCTTCTGCGCTACCGTCTACTTTTTCTTGAGTTTGGTACATAGCGCCTAATTTAAAGCTCTCTACTTTACCTTGGATTGACGCACGCACTACATCGTAGCCATTTACTTCGCTATCGGCTGCAACCGAGGCGTAAACCGCACTCTTTTTAAGTGCAGCGTCACCGTAGGTAACCGCCATTGAATAACCGTTATCTGCATCTACGTCATCTTCGGCAATAAATGTAGCAAGTACTTTAAAACCTTCGTAGCTTTTAGATGTATAAGTGATTGAATCACCCAAGCGGTTTTCACCTTTAAAGACGTTTTTAATATCGCCTTCAAGATCATTAAATAAATCTAATTTGCCCTGTGATTGCTTAAGTGCCGTATCGTTACGACCCACAACAACTTGACCATAAGCACCTTTTAAACCTACGTATTGGTTGCGTGCAGAAATATTGTCGTCGTTATCACCTTTAGAGTCAGCATCAGATACATCAACTTGAAACTCAAACTTATAAACCGCTTCTAATCCATCTGTAATCTTTTCAGATCCCTTTAGGCCAAAGCGAGATGCATTACTTTTAATTTCAGTGAAAGACCCTTCACCGTCATCAGATGATTGCACAGTAACATTCGCTTTACCGTATACATCAACATCTGCAAACGCACTAAAAGATAAACCACTTACTAGAGCGATACATAAGCTCGATTTTACACAATTCATGTTATTTCCTCGATAATCACAAAACTAATTTTTTAAAACAACTGCAGTTTGTCATCGTTAAATGACAGGTATATTACAAAGGAAACATTTTTGTCTTTTTATTTTAATAAAAGTGTCTAAATTCTGAAAACAAACCGACATGAATATTTAATAAACAAAATTGTACCCACTCAATCTCACTAAAAATAATAGTCGGTATTTAGTGTTCATCAATAGGCTGATGAGCATTTATTTTAGGTAATAAGTTAATCAAGGTTTCTATTAGCTCTTTTTGTTCGTTGTCTCTGTGGTAGGCCACAAAAATATCACGCGAGGTATGTTCAACATCTTTTACATGGAACAGCTCACCCTTTTCTAAATGAGACTCAACAAGCACCTCGGGTATAAACGCACTGCCACCACACTGAATAATTAAATCAAGGGCAATACGCCCCGTACTGGTTCTAAAATAAGGAGGCGTTTTACCCGTAAATTGACGCGCATGCCACAGCGAAAAAGTAGTGCCCCAATCAACATATACATATTGGTTATCAAAAAAGTTTTCGTTAGTCGCTGTGTCATAGCCACTGACAGGAATAATAGGTAGCTCGCAAATTCGCTCAACCACAAGCTCATCCACTTTAGGTGGGTCAAATAAAATGGCTAAATCAAGCGTCCGCTCTAATAATAAGCGTGTGCTTTCTTGCTGGGCTTTAACCTCTGCAACTAACGACACCCCAGGCATAGCCGACACTATATTAGTAATGCCAAATTGTAAAAAGGCATCCCATATATTGGGTGTCCCTGCTAGGCTTATTTGCTTGTGCATGTTATCGGCCAATGCCACATCCACTTTGGCACGCTGCATGCCGGTGATGATCATTTTAGCATGCGGAAGCAATCTCTCTCCTGGCGCCGTTAATTGAATATTGTTCCGCTGGCGAATAAACAAGTTTACACCCAGCCCCTGCTCTAATTGACGAATGCGGAAGCTGACTGCCGATTGAGTGATGTATAGGTTTTCAGCCGCTTTACCAAAATGACGCGTGCGCACAACCTCTACAAATGTTTTTAATAAATCTATATCCAATTTTTTATCCTCACGATAAAAATAACTTGTTTAATAAATTGTCAAACTTGCATCATACTCCAGCAATAAACAGGGTTGAGGATACAGTTATGAGCAACGATATTTCACTACTTCGCCAAGCGTTTGTTAGCCAGCGTCAATTTTATGATGATCAAAACTTTCCTCGCGGGTTTAGCCGCAGCGGAAACTTTACCTTATTAGAAGCCAGTATATTAGAGCAACATGGCGTAGTACTAAAAGGGCTTTATAATAAAACGTTAGCGCCACAAAATACCTTACAAGCGCAATTTGTTGATGTAGTTTGTGGCAATAAAGAACCTACAAACCCAATCGAAAAAGCCTGGGTTAAATATTTAAAACTAACAACTTGTAAAACCAAGTTTCATACACTTTTTGGTCGCTCAAAAATGTCAGGGCCAATGCCAATAAGCCAAGACGATTATGGCGAGTCAGATAGCGTATAACCCTCTAAGTTATTTGCTTTTTTGCGTTTTAGCAGTTACAACTTGTATAAGCAAACACTTTTGCAAAATATCAAACAAGGTTGTTACGTGACGCGAAAAATACTTATAATTGAAGATACGCCTACTATAGCGCGTGTGCAAAAGCATATCGCGCTCAAAGTGGGTTATGAAGTTGATATAGCCGAGTCTTTGGCGGCAACAAAAGAACTAATAAAAAACAATAGCTACTTTTGTGCTGTTGTAGATTTTATCCTTCCTGATGCGCCTGCGGGTGAGGCGATTCCGTATACTATTAATGCTGACATTCCTACCATCGTAATGACAGGCAACATAGATAAGCAAACTCGCGACACAGTAGAAAAGTACCCAATCATTGATTACATAATCAAAGAAAACAAACAAGCTTACCAATACCTAGAAAAACAACTGAGCCGTTTACCCCGTAACGAAAACGTAAAAGTGCTGGTTGTCGACGACTCAACGTCTACCCGTAGATACATTTGCAGCTTACTAAAGCGCCATAAGTATCAAATACTCGAAGCAAAGGACGGAAAAGACGCGCTAGAGGTGCTCGAAAGCCAAAAAGACGTGTCTGTTATTATTACCGATAACGAAATGCCAAACATGAATGGTGATGAGTTATGCGCTGAAATTCGCCGGCTTTACAGTAATGATGAAAAAGCCATTATCGGCATTTCAGGGGCTGACTCATCAGCATTATCGAGCCTATTTTTAAAAAATGGTGCTAATGACTACCTCCATAAACCCTTTAACAGCGAAGAGTTTTACTGCCGCCTAAGTCAAAACGTCGACATGCTTGAGCAAATAGCCACAATTAAACGCCAGGCCAATACAGACTACTTAACAAATCTACCTAATCGCCGCTACTTTTTTGAAGAATCGAGTAAGTCACTCAAGTATTTAAAAAAATCGAACCAAGATGGCGCACTCGCTATGCTTGATATAGACCATTTTAAATCGATTAACGATACATACGGCCACGATGCCGGAGATGAAGTGCTCAAAGGGTTGGCAGTGTGTTTTAAAAAGTACTTCGAAAAGCAGTTAGTTGCTCGTTTAGGTGGGGAAGAATTTGCCGTTTACTTTACTGATGCAACCACAGCACAAGCGCTAAAACGCTTAGAAGGCTTTAGGCAGTTTATAGAGCTAAATAGCCAAGAGTTTAGCCAAGAAAAAATTAAATTTACAATTTCTATTGGTTTTGCAAGCGGCCCTATTTACCAGATAGATGAACTGCTAAAACAGGCCGATTTAAAGCTATATGATGCAAAAGAAACCGGCCGTAATAAAGTAATAAGCTAAACCTTAACACTGCTTTATAGCTACTTGCTTAAACTATTATTGCGCATTGGCATTAGACTTCGGCGGCGGTTACCGTCGCTTTTTTACGCTTACGTGATTGATGATAAGAATCCCACGTAAATATAGCTAAAGCACTCCAAATACACGCAAACGTGATCACTCGCTCGGCATCAAACACTTCATCGTAAAACACCACAGCAAGCATAAACATTAAACTGGGCCCTATATACTGAAAAAAGCCCAATGTTGTGTACTGCAAACGCTTAGCTGCGCCGGTAAAACATAACAGCGGCAAGGTCGTAATAATACCAGCACTAATTAACAGCGCATTGGTCTGCCAATCGTTAACGGCTAAATCAGAGGTAGGCGTTGGGGCCATCACCCACCAGTAAATTAATGCAACAGGCAATAAAATTAGCGCTTCAAGTAAAATGCCCGGCAGCGCTTCAACCGGTAACTTTTTACGAAGTAAGCCATAAATAGCAAAAGACGTGGCAAGCGAAAACGCCACCACCGGAAACGAACCAAAACTGACCAACTGCAGTACCACACCAGCAAAGGCTAAAAACACTGCAAACCCTTGCCACTTACGCAGTCGTTCGCCTAAAAATAGCATGCCCAACAGCACATTCAGTAATGGGTTTATGTAATAGCCCAAACTGGCATCGAGCATATGGTTATTATTGACTGCCCAAATAAACAACCCCCAATTAAAGCCTAATATAGAGGATGTAAGCACTAACATTAAAATAATTTTGGGCTGGACAACGATACGTTTAACCCTATCCCAGTATTTGAGCACACTGACCACAAGTATCAAAAAAACCACAGACCAGAGAACACGGTGGGTTAAAATTTCAAAGGCAGAAACATGTTGTATTTGTTTGAAATAAATAGGCGCTAAGCCCCACATTAAAAAAGCTAAACAGGCAAAAATCCCGCCTTTACGCTGCTCGTTTGCAATCGACATACATACTACTTATCCGTACTAAAAGGCCGACAGTTTATACCAATTCGCGCTATTAAGTGATTTATTTTGAGGCGAGTAAACTTAAACCCAAGACAGTTTATTTTAACATTGTTATCCGACTAAATACGTACCTGTACCAAAAGCGATTTGTATTGCCTTTTCGTTGTGCAGCTCCATTCTGCATACACATACTTTATTTCCAGAGCGGATCAAAGTGGCACTGGCTGTAAATACCTCCCCTTTACCAGGGCGTAAATAATCTGTACGTAAATCTATAGTGCCTAAGGTAGCCAGCTTTTGCTGTACGTTTGGAATATCTAAGTCGGTTAATTTATCGATAACACTGGCTGCTGCAAGCATGCCGCCCACATTATCAAGCACCGCCGATATAATACCGCCGTGAAGAATTTTTTGCGCAGGATTACCTATAAATACATCTTGCCACGGGAACGTAATTTTAGCTTGCTCAGGGCTGAGCGACTCTACCGAGATATTTAAAAACTGGTTAAATGGCATGCCATTTACAAACAGTGCGCCAACTTGTTCAATTAACATTTCTTTATTCATTGTTATTCTCTATGTTTAAATTAAGACTGGTACGATGAGCTAAGCATACCTGAAGCAAAACCACGAGGCACTAATTAAATCATTTACCGCTAAGCTAAAGACATCCTATAAAAAAAACACTAAAATAGCCGCGATGAATACTCTAACCCCTACTCCTAGCACATTGGTCCGCAAGCCCGACACCGTTCTTAAACAAGTGTTTGGCTACAGCGAGTTTCGTGATGGCCAAAAAGCGGTTATCGATGCGGCTATTAATGGCCAAGACTCTTTGGTACTGCTGCCTACAGGCGGTGGTAAATCAGTGTGTTACCAAGTACCTGCGTTAGTGCTCGAAGGGGTTACTGTGGTCATTTCGCCGCTTATTTCACTCATGCAAGACCAAGTAACGCAACTGCAAGCCTTAGGTGTTAAAGCCGCTTACATTAATAATAGCCTCGCTCGCGAAGAGCAACAATTAGTGTACCAACAATTGCACCAAGGGCTAATAAAATTACTGTATGTTGCCCCTGAAAAAGTGCTTCAGCATGAATTTACCGAACGGCTCAGCCACTTAAATATAAGCCTATTTGCCATAGACGAAGCACATTGTGTATCGCATTGGGGGCATGACTTTAGACCGCACTACTTTAGATTAAACGAGCTTAAACAGCGTTTTCCCTATGTCCCTATGATGGCCCTGACCGCCACGGCCGATAAAGCTACCCGCTTTGATATCGTTGAGCAATTAAAATTACAACAGCCCTACATACATACCGGCAGCTTCGACAGGCCTAATATTCGTTACACCATCGAAGAAAAATTTAAACCGATGGCGCAACTACTTCGCTATTTAAAAGAGCAAAAAAATCAAAGTGGTATTATTTACTGCACTAGCCGTAAACGCGTTGATGACATTGCCGAAAAGCTCGCTGATGCAGGGCTAAATGCCGCCGCGTATCATGCTGGTATGAGTAACGAACAACGCCAATTTGTGCAAACCGGATTTGCCCGCGATGACATTCAAATTGTGGTTGCAACCGTTGCCTTTGGTATGGGCATAAATAAACCAAATGTGCGTTTTGTACTGCATTACGATATTCCAAAAAGTATTGAAGCCTACTATCAAGAAACCGGCCGCGCTGGTCGTGATGGCTTAGCCGCAGAAGCCATTATGTATTTTGATCCCGCCGATATAGGCCGCGTTAGGCGCTTTTTTGAAGACATAGACGATGAACAGCGCCGCCGCGTAGAAGAGCAGCGTTTTAATGCCATGGCCAGTTTTGCCGAGGCGCAAACATGTCGTCGCCAAATACTTTTAAACTACTTTAGCGAGTATAAACGCGAGCAATGTGGTAACTGCGACATTTGCATAAACCCACCAAAAAGCTTTGATGGCACGTTAGTAGCGCAACAAGCGCTTTCGTGTGTGTACCGAGCTGGGCAGCGTTTTGGCTTAGGCTATATTGTAGAACTATTACGCGGGGCTAATACCAGTCGCATTCGCGATAATAACCACCACGAACTCAGCACCTATGGGATAGGCAAAGACAAAAGCAGTGAGTTTTGGCTCAGTATATTACGCCAACTTATACACCAAGGCCTGTTAAGCCAAGATATTACCCAAGGTGCTTCACTGCGCTTAACCGAAGCTGCACGCGCGGTACTTAAAAGCGAATATGCGCTACAGCTTGCCGAGCCGCGCTTACAAGCTAAACACGTATACCAAGATAAACTGGCGCAGTTTAATTACGACAAAAAACTATTTGCCCGTTTACGCGCGCTACGCAAAGAACTTGCTGATGCAGACGATGTACCGCCGTACGTTGTATTTAACGATAAAACCTTAGCCGAAATGGCGCAATTAATGCCCACCAACGACAGCGAGTTTTTAAAGGTGTCGGGCGTTGGCTTTACCAAACTCAATAAATATGGCGGCGAATTTTTAACGGCCATTCGTAACTACCTTGCTAATAATTAAGTAAATCATGACCCAAATTGAATACAATCACGCCCATAAATGCATTGTTATCAGCCCCGTAGAGGCGCCTCATGATGAAGACTTTGAGCTGTGGAGCACACTGTTTTTGCACGCTGATGAGATAACCATTATTGATTACGCACAAGGGGCTGATCGTCATCAATTGCGTTTTAGCTATCAACAGCAAACCTTTAATTTAAATTTTGAACACTACAGCGAAAGTATTTGGATTAATGGTGAAGGCCATGAAGCCGAGCACTTATTAGCAGCCCTGGCCTTTTACTTAAGCTAAAACGCATCCCTATGCTCTAAACAAGCAGCGTTGAGGTTAATTAACAAAGGTGCTTAACGGTAACAATTAATTAGTTTCAAAATCCATACCTTTTACTTACATTGTAATAACAATGATGTAAGCTGATATTACGACTCATATTGGCAGTAGTATTGAAGAGGTTCAATGGTGAATAAAAAATGGATTGCACACTGTTGTATAAGCTTAGCTCTCGTAAGCTTTGGTGCGCCTAAGGCCTTTGCACAACAACCAAGTAATAAAACTAGCAGCTGCCCCACAGTGCAATCGCACTCAAACAAAAGCAATAATTTACGCCGCGAAGTTGAAGATACAACCACGCTCGTTAATAGCCGCAGCGATGCTCAAATAGCGTCAATTACCCTTAAACAACTCAATGTGTTTAATACCGAACTGGAAGAGGAAAATAACGCGCTTTTTCGTTTTGCTAACCGTGCGCATATCCAAACAGAGCCAGATGTAATTAGTAATATTTTGTTATTTAAACAAGGCGATAATTACAATGCCAGAAAACTCGCTGAGTCAGAGCGTTTATTACGCCAACAAAACTATTTATACGATGCGCAAATAAGCGCGATTGAAAACTGCGACGGCAACGTAGATGTAACCGTAGTAACTCGCGATTTATGGACCCTACTACCCGAAATAAGCTTTAGCCGCAGCGGTGGCGAAAATAAATCGAGCATAGGTTTTCGCGAGTCGAACTTACTAGGTTGGGGTAAGCGTTTATCGTTTTCACGCACCACCGACAGCGATCGTAATGGTTATTTATTTGTTTATGACGATCCTAATATATTATCAAGCCGGTATCGCGGGCGCTTAGAATATGCCGATAACAGCGATGGTAAACGCCACTTATTAGAGTTAACTTACCCGTTTTATGCCATAGATACGCCCTATAGCTATGGTATTAAAAGCTTTTCTGAACAAAGAGAAGAGGCGCTGTATCGCCGGGGTGACGAATACAGCGAGTTTGATCAAACAACCAATTTTTTTAGCGCTTTTTTAGGTCACTCTAAAGCATTATCTGATAGCTGGACGCAGCGCTTAACGCTTGGCTATGTAAACCAAGAAAACAGCTTTGCAGAAATAGAAACAACCTTTGCTCCCTTAGCCAAAGATAGACAGCTAAGTTACCCCTATGTTAGCGGTCATTGGTTTGAAGACAGTTATATAAAAGTACGTAATTTTGACAGTATTTCGCGCACAGAAGATTTAAATTTAGGCTGGAACATTAAAGCACTTTTAGGTTACTCCGATGAGTCTCTTAGTAATGATGACAGCAGAGCCGTGTATTCGTTAAAAGCTAAAAAAGCGCACTTTACTACCGACAGAACGCTGTGGCGTTTTAGTGCACAAGTGGATGGTTATTGGAATAAAGAGCAAAAACAGCTTGAAAACTTTTTGGCCACCAGCGAAGTGCAGTACTACTTAAATACCAGCGAAAACCAATCCTGGTTTGTTAAAGCCCGCGCCCAGTATGCTAAAAACCTAACTGCCGATAAGCAGCTAACACTTGGCGGCGAAACAGGCCTTCGTGGCTATCCCATGGATTACCAGCACGGCGACCGAAGCTTTTTAGTCAGCCTAGAAAAACGCTATTACTGGGAGTACGATTTACTGCAGTTATTTAAAGTAGGTGCAGCGGGCTTTGTTGATGTTGGCCGCGCTTGGTTTAACGATGAAGATAACGGCGAGAACGATCATGTTTTAAAAAATGTTGGGGTGGGTTTGCGCTTAGCGCCAAGCAGAGCAAACTCTGGCACCATGATCCACCTTGATATTGCCGCTCCACTAGATGGCTACGATGATGTTGATTCGGTGCAATGGCTTGTGAGTGTAAAAAACACTTTTTAAATAGCGGGTAATAAACGAAAGCGTTACACTAGCGCTTTAAATTTTCCTAAAAACAGTACGGTATCTCACTTTGGAATTGTTTACGCTTTTAGAGCTAATGGGTACGCAATATAAATTAATTGTGACCCTTATTGCCGTTTTACTTTTTCCACTGTTATTAAAAGCAACAAAAAACTGCTCGAAAAAGCCATTAAAGGAAAAGTAGATGTTCATCGTAAATTTAGGGCTGAGCTTTTATTAAAAATCATTTTAGCGTTTGTTGTACTGTGTTTAGTGCTGATATTTTGGGGCATTGAGCTGCGCGGGTTATTAGTACTTGGCTCATCATTATTTGCTATGCTTGGGGTCGCTTTATTTGCCGCTTGGTCGCTGCTTAGTAACCTTACCGCTTTTTTACTCATGTTTATCCAAAACGGTTTTCATGTAGGTAATTGGGTACGTATTGTTGATGGCGCAAACCACATAGAAGGCCGCATAGTCGAACTAGGTTTAATGAACGTACTCCTTGAACATGTAGATGGGCATAGGGTTGTTTATCCTAATAACCTGTTTGTTACCCGCCCTGTTATGGTGTTAAATAAAGAGCCAAAGCCTACTAAAGCGCCGGTAATAAAACGCATAATTGCCCCTAAAAAAACATAGTTTAAAAAGTCATATCCGCAAAAAGCCGCAGTAGGGCAAACCTCACTGTGGCTTTTTACTAGCTAACACAATGCTAATTATTTAGCTCCGCTGTTTTAAGCTCTTCATCTAAATCATTTATTTCGTCAATAAAGTGCTCTAACTGCTGCTCTACTAGGCTATTTGCATTTGCAAAATAGGCAAGGTGAAATACCGCATCCCCCTCGTTTACCAGTGGCATAGTTTGCTGACCTATTACAATACCGCCTTTAGGCGCTAAAAGCTCAAGCTCAGCATCACCTAATGGGCTACTTATATATGCCAGCACTTGGCCTTTTTCTACGTGTTCACCCAGCGATACCTGCGCGCGTACAATGCCATCTACCTCAGCGCGTATCCAACTTGTAGAACCGGCAATAATAGGATCGGGCAGTTTTTTAGGACGTTTGCCACGGATCATTTTTAAATGCCGCATCACATAGTCCACACCCTGTACACCTGCGGCAATGGCTATAGGGTCAAAGCGTAAGGCTTCACCCGCTTCGTAAGTAATAACCGGTATACCTAAATTAGCGGCTTCACTTCGTAATGAGCCATTACGAAGGGATGCATTTATAACCGCGGGTGTGCCGAATGCTTTAGCCATCTCAGCGGTTGCTTCATCATCTAAGTTAGCGCGTATTTGCGGTAAGTTAGTACGATGGATAGCGCCGGTATGTAAATCAATAATGTGGGTACAATGTACCGCCACCTGATTAAAAAACATATGCGCCATACGCCCCGCCAGCGATCCTCGTTCAGAGCCCGGAAAGCTGCGGTTCATATCGCGTCTATCGGGTAAATAACGCGACTTATGAATAAAGCCAAACACATTAACAATTGGCACAGCAATTATGGTTCCGCGTAATTGGCTTGCATCTATTTTAGAAAGCAGCTGGCGCACAACTTCTACACCATTTAGCTCATCACCATGAATAGCTGCACATATCATTAAAACAGGGCCTTCCATCACACCATTAACCACCTCAATAGGAATATTAAGTGGTGAATGGGTGTAAAGTTTAGCGGCCTCCAGCGCGAGAGTTTTGCGCTCGCCCACCCCAATACTTTCCTCTAATAAAGTAAAAGGGCGATTAATTTTAACCTTTGCCACGGGTTGCGGTTCCTTTAATAGCAGCGTTTTTTTCGATAAATTCGATGACCATACCGGCAATATCTTTACCTGTTGCTACTTCAATCCCTTCAAGCCCTGGAGAAGAATTCACTTCCATAACCAGTGGCCCACGTGATGAACGAAGTAAATCAACGCCTGCTACATTTAAGCCCATTGCTTTTGCTGCAGCAACAGCTGTTTTACGCTCTTCAGGGGTAATGCGTACTAATGTCGCGCTACCACCACGGTGAAGGTTTGAGCGAAACTCGCCTTCTTGCGCTTGGCGCTTCATGGCCGCTATTACTTTATCCCCTAATACAAAACACCGAATGTCGGCACCGCCAGCTTCTTTAATGTATTCTTGAACCATAATATTGGCTTTTAAGCCCATAAACGCTTCAATCACACTTTCAGCTGCTTTACGTGTTTCGGCCAGTACAACACCAATGCCTTGTGTGCCTTCAAGTAGCTTAATAACTACAGGTGTACCCCCTACCATTTCTAGTAGGTCTTTTACATCATCTGGCTTACTGGCAAAACCTGTTACCGGCATGCCTACACCTTTACGTGATAACAGCTGAAGTGAGCGTAATTTGTCGCGCGAACGAGAAATAGCCACTGATTCATTAACCGGGTAAACCCCCATCATTTCAAACTGTCGCAACACTGAGCAGCCATAAAACGTTACCGATGCCCCAATACGTGGAACAATGGCGTCAAAATCTTTTAAATTTTCACCACGATAGTGAATTTCTGGCTGCTGTGAGTTTATGTTCATATAACAACGTAGCGCATCAATTACTTTTACTTCATGCCCGCGGGCTTCTGCCGCTTCTATTAGGCGTCGCGTTGAATACAAACTACTGCTACGAGATAAAATACCAATTTTCATAGTTAAAACCTTAACTATCTAATAAATGAGATAAAGCCGGGTTAACGACTAAGTGGTTTTCCATGGCTGTACGGCCAAGTAACATCCTAAATTTCATTGTTGCTCTATTTGTTAACGTCACTTCAATAGGCCAGCTATGTTGGCCTGCATGTAGTGTGGTCTCTATAAAATAGCGCATTTCTTTTTGCCCACTTGAACTGGTTACAGCTTTAATTTTTTTAACCTTCGCGGAGCATTTAACCTGTGTTTGTTCATCACCTTGTAATGGTTGCGCTATAAATTTCACCCATTTTTCGCCATTTTTTTGGTACTCTTCAATATTAACTGCATGAATACATGAGGTGCGGGCGCCAGTATCCACCTTTGCTTTAATCTTCTCGATACCAAGCTCCGGTAAACTCAACCACTCACGCCAACCCACGGTCAACTTTGCTGTCATAAATGTGCCCTTAATAAAAAAGTGACTTATACGCTAAGGCGAAAAAAACACCAGCGAAATAAATTTATCTAGTCGATGAGTAAATTAAATTGATCTTTTATAGAAACTGACCACACAATGCACACCTTGTTGCTTAGCGTTTTATTTAGCAATTAAAGGCTGCATATGGGGTTAAGCCTTAAAGCTAACTGACTAAAAAAATTAAGGTAGCTTTAAAAAGCACTTTGCAGATACGCTATAGTTATTTGTATTAAAAACACACTATTATATAGGCCTCAAATATGATTAATGGTTTACTGCATGCATTGGTGCTTGACGAAAAAGGTGGTGCGCACGCCATAGAAAACACTCGCGATTTAAATAACTGGCACCCTAAACAAGGTAAACTGTGGATACATATGGACTACAGCCAAAGCGAGGCAGTAACGTGGTTAAAAAACCAAGAACATCTTAGTGACTTTGAGCTTGATTCGCTTATTGCTGATGAAACTCGCCCGCGCTTAACACCCAGTACCAATGGCCATATGCTGTTTTTACGTGGTGTAAATTTAAATCCTGCACAAAGCCCTGAGGACATGGTTTCAATTCGTTTATTTATTAACGAATCAATAGTTATTACTACGCGCAAGCGTCGCTTACTTTCAATCCAAGATATATTAGCAGAGCTTAATGCTGGCCAAGGCCCATGCTCTATTTCTGAGCTGGTTTGCTGTATAACCCAAAAGCTGACATCACGGATGCAAAGTGTCATTAATAAGCTCGATGAAACCTTGGATGAATTTGAAGAGGAAATAGACGAGCCAAGCAAAAAATTTGATAACCAAGGTTTATCACAACTACGCCGTCAAACTATTGCCTTGAAACGTTACTTAAAACCACAAAAAGAAGCGCTGAGTTTGCTGATAAATAACCGCTACCTTTGGCTTAAAGATGAAGATAAAGCAAAACTAAACGAAACCACTAACTTACTTATTCGCTATTTAGAAGAGCTAGATAGCGCTATAGAGCGCGCACAAATTATTCAGCAAACCATTACCAACCAAGTGTCTGAGCAACTAAATCAACGCATGTACGTTATGTCAGTTGTGGCGGCGCTTTTTTTACCGCTGGGCTTTTTAACAGGCCTTTTAGGGGTAAATGTAGGCGGTATACCTGGGACCGAAAACCCCTATGCATTTAGTACATTTGTGATTTTTTTGATTGTGCTTACAGGTGGTATAGGGCTGTATTTTAAAAATAAAAATGTGGTTATAAAAAAGTTTTTAATGCGGCCACTCAGGTGAGTGGCCGTGATTGAGCCGCTGATTAATTAGTTTGGCGCGTATAACTCACATTGGTCATCGTCACTTTTGATTCTGTAATGCCTAAATCCTCAAAACAGTTTTTAAACGAGTTAGAGTTACCGGCCTCACCACATTTATCTAATGTGTACGGGTCTTGTGATTGCAAGTAGTTACCAAATTTAAAGTATGACTGCGAATCATCTTCTACCGGTATACCAAACGAATTACCAAAAGCCGTCACCTCAACATCACCGTAGTTATTAACCACTCGTAAGTTGAATGACTCACCACTGGTAATAGTACCTAGAGCAAACTTTTCTTCATTACCGCTGGTATTACGTAAACGTACGTACACATCAAAAATTCCGTTGTTCGCTACGCTATCATTAAAGCCCGATTCATCAGTATCTGATACATACACTTTAGATATAGTGCCGGTATCGCTTGCATGGTGCTGCGATACAATCGTTTTTCCACCGTCAGACATTTCCACCTTTACCGTAGCTTCGAACACCTCATAGGTTTGAGTCATAGCAACGCGCAGGCTTTCTTTTACCTTATACTCATGACGCCAGCCATTACCATTAGGCGTAATATGTTGCGCCTCTAACGGCACAAACACCAAAGTGCTATCGTTAACTAAAGGATTGGGGTTATCCCCTTCTAAATCAAAAATGCTGCCACTGGTAATGCTGCTAGGAATTGTTGAACCATTTGAGTTATCGCTGCCGCCATCTGAGCCGCCATCATTGCTGCCACTACCCTCAACCAAGGCAAAATTATCAAATCGTACATCGCTGGTGTTATTGTAATGTTTAGCGAAAACCTGCAGTGAATTGGTATTAGCCGTAGTAAATGTTTTTGTTACTTTAGTCCACGAAGAAACATTAAAGGTTTGGTTTTTAAATAAACCATTTAAGTCGTTTACACCAATTTGCCCTTTACCGAGCACATAAGCGCTTAGGGTGTATTCAGTGTTAGGCTGCACATCGACTACTTGATAAACGCGTGCTGGGCTACCCTGAATTTTTAGCGATTTTGAGCCACTGTAAGCATCTGAGGAAATAGCGGCTGGGTCAGTTTCGTTCCAGTTACTAAAGCCACTTTCAAAGCCTGCATTATTAATTGTTGCAGCATGAGATAGTGCTGAGCTTGTCGCAATTGCGCTGTAAAAAAACAGTTTTTTATGGTTAATCATTATCTTTATTCCTTTAAACCTGAACATAAAAATAACCTAACTACTTAGTTTTGTGGTAGCCACTAAAACTTAGATCACACTGTATAAACAGGTTTCTACTTTTGTGTATGAATCGATTTGGCAAGACAATCCAGGTTACAAAAATCAATATAAAACCCAAAATTGGACTTACCAATATTAACGCCACATGGCGAGGTAAAGGCTATATTTTTTGTTACCAATATGTCAACAGTAAATCTAATAGCAAATAAGTATTAGTTTTATTAAGAATTGTATTCAAAAACTTTAAATAGTAACAATTATTCAATAGGTTATATGTTGAGGACAGATTAGCGATAAATAAAAATATTTTTTCTATTTAATAAATAAGTAGTACGCCGGAAAAATCTCTATTACCAATAAAAATATAGCAAACTTAACTTTTAATGAATAAATTTAGATAAATTAAATTTTTTACATGAAAAATAACAATTGGTTATAACAAAAATAAAATTGGTAATACTAAAAAACTTATATTTTTTGCCGTTAAATAAGGCAAAATAAAGGCGGGGATTAGTGCGCCATTACACTAAAAAATGTGCATTAATATTTAATACCAATCCGCAATAAT
>NZ_PNCU01000043.1:0-34099 GCF_005886915.1 Pseudoalteromonas sp. S3776
TGCCTTGCTATCAACACGTTTTTCCATCCTCAGAACAGATCACTTACTTATGCGGGTTGGTATAATAATTTTAATAAAACAAAAAGTACTGAGGCTTATGGATTATTTAGCAGTAAAACACTCACACATGGCAATTGCTATGCTAAGCGTTATTTTATTTTACATCCGCTCTTTTTCGCGTATGGGCAGTGGCAAGTTTGCCAAAAATAAATTGGTTTTTATTGGCAGTCACAGCATTGACACTTTGTTACTTATTTCTGCATTTACACTCGTATTTATGGCCAAAATAAACCCATTTGAGCAACTATGGTTATTAGAAAAAATAGTGCTTGTGGTGATTTATATTGCGATAGGTATTATTAGCGTTAAACAAACGAAAACACTGCCTAAAATTATGTATGTGGCGGTTAATACGGTGGTCATTTTAGCAATAGGGTATTTAGCAACGGCTAAAGCGCCGCTACTTTTATAAGAATTTTTGGTTAAGAGTCGGTGCGTGTTTAATTTTTTTAGACACGCACAGCACCCTAGAAAAACGCTTTATTCGGCAAACGCCGCTCTGTATTTGCCAAATCCTTCACACTTTCACAAGCTACCGTGCTACCACTTTTTTGTAAAGCGCATCACTATTCTTAATTTATAAGCCAAAGCTTTGCTGGATTGGTAACTATCCTTAAAATTAGGTAAACTATGCCTTCGTTTTTTAATAAATGTTGTAGTATTGATGACCACCCTCGGGTATGACGAACACGACGAATCTTATTTAGATGATGCATATGATGAATTTACTCCACCGCCACTTTATCGGTGTATTAATGCAGAATCGAAATGGGACCCTCAAATAGACTTAGCACCTACTTTTTCTGTTTTAACTGACTTTGAACAGCAGATAAATGCATTGTGCGTTAAGCAAAAAGACCCTCACGATAGATTAGAAGCTTTACTTGATACTTTTTATAGCAAGTGGCTATTTAGTGCCTCAGGCTTAAAGGTGCCAGAGCATAAAATAAATAGTTTGAGTTACACACTCACCATGCGCAGCGGCTCTGTAACCACATTAGGAATTTTATTAACACACTTGCTTGAGCAAGCGCAGCTAGATGCTAGCGTGTGTATTAATCAGGGCGATATTAGCGTTCATGTCGCAATAAGTGAAGAAGAAGGCTACATTATTGAGCCGAGCAGTGGACAACAAAGCTGGTATATCATTCCTGAAAATGCGGATGAAGAAAATGGCCAAGAACAAGAGCCACTTGAGTTTATCTATAACGATGAAGTTTATAAACTGTTTTTAGCGCAGCAAAAATGGTCGTTTATTAGTGAAAATAAATTTGGCCACGCGCTGGTATGTGTTGAGTTACTGATGGAATTATTAGGCGATGACCCGTATGAGAGACGCGACAGAGGTTACTTACTCAACCAGTTAGATTGTCCTAAAATGGCACGCGATGATTTACAGTTTTTTATTGATGAGTGCCCAGACGACCCGGCAATCGAAATTATTCAGCATCAACTAGAAGAACTTGAAGATAATAATAAAACACACCATTAAGAATAGGAACAAATATGGCTGATACTCACACTGCATTAATTACCAATGATGCTGTTGTACTGGGGTTGCTTGCTGTAATTTTAGGGTTTATTTTTAAAACCTCTAGCAGCGAAAATCCCAAACTAAAAGCATTTTATAAGTATGTACCGGCATTATTGCTGTGTTACTTTTTACCTTCTTTACTCAATACCTTTGGCATTGTTGATGGGCATAGCTCCAATATTTATTATGTTGCCTCGCGATATTTACTGCCTGCATGTTTAATTTTACTTACCATTAGTATTGATTTAAAAGCGATTATCAATTTAGGCCCCAAAGCGCTCATAATGTTTTTAGTCGGAACGCTAGGTATTGTGATAGGTGGACCTTTATCAATTTTAGTGGTGAGTGTATTTAGCCCTGATTTAGTAGGCGGCCACGGCCCAGATGCTGTTTGGCGTGGTATGACAACGGTTGCCGGCAGCTGGATTGGTGGCGGCGCTAACCAAGCTTCAATGAAAGAAATGTTTGAAGTGGGCGGCGATATTTTCTCGGTTATGGTGACCGTTGATGTGATTGTGGCGAATATTTGGATGGCTGTTTTATTACTAATGGCCGCAAACCATAAAAAAATTGATGCCGCAACAGGGGCTGATACTACCGCCATTGAAGATTTAAAAAACCGTGTTGAGCAATACCATGCAGAGCATGCTCGCATGCCGACACTTAATGACTACATGACCATTATTGCCATAGCATTTGGTATAACAGGGCTCGCTCATTTTTGTGCCGACTTTTTAGGGCCGTTTTTTGATAACAATTATGCGTGGGCTAAAGAGTACAGCTTAAACAGTAAATTCTTTTGGCTAATTGTTATTTCAACCACGATTGGTATTAGTTTATCATTTACTAAAGTAAGACAAATAGAAGCGTTTGGCGCATCAAAAGTTGCTTCAAGCTTTTTATATATTTTAGTAGCATCAATTGGCTTACACATGAACGTAACCGCTATATTTAGTAACCCTGGGTTATTTTTAATTGGGGCTATTTGGATGCTAACACACGCAAGTTTAATGCTGATTGTGGCCAAAGTAATAAAAGCACCGTTATTTTATATGGCGGTTGGCTCGCAAGCTAACGTTGGCGGCGCTGCGTCGGCGCCTGTGGTGGCTTCTGCATTTCACCCTTCGCTTGCGCCAGTGGGCGTGTTATTAGCTGTACTAGGGTATGGTGTAGGTACATATATGGCCTACATTTGTGGATTAATGATGCAAGCAGTTGCACCTTAAGGAATTTAAATGAACAACCAAGTAATTAATATTAATAACATTGAGCTGGCAAACGACAAACCATTTGTATTATTTGGTGGTATGAATGTTTTAGAATCGCGCGATTTAGCAATGCGCATTGCAGAGCACTATGTAGAAGTAACGTCTAAATTAAATATTCCTTATGTATTTAAAGCCTCGTTTGATAAAGCGAATCGCTCATCAATAAATTCATACCGCGGTCCAGGTATGGAAGAAGGCTTAAAAATATTTGAAGAGATTAAAAATACCTTTAATATTCCGCTTATAACCGACGTGCACGAACCACACCAAGCAGCGCCTGTTGCTGAAGTGGTTGATGTAATTCAGTTACCTGCATTTTTAGCACGCCAAACAGATTTAGTAGTCGCTATGGCTAAAACGGGTGCCATTATTAATGTGAAAAAACCACAGTTTTTAGCACCCCATGAAATGCGTCATATCATTACTAAATTTAATGAAGCGGGTAACAACAATGTTGCACTGTGTGAGCGCGGCTCAAGCTTTGGTTACAACAACTTAGTGGTTGATATGCTAGGTATGGATGATATGAAAGCTATGGCACCGGTTATTTTTGATGCAACCCATGCGCTACAACGCCCAGGCGGGCGAGCAGACTCTGCTGATGGACGCCGTGCACAAGCTGCCGAGCTTGCTCGCAGTGGCATGGCATTGGGTATAGCGGGCTTATTTATTGAAGCGCACCCTAATCCTAATGAAGCAAAGTGTGATGGCCCATGTGCATTAGCACTTAGTAAGCTTGAAGGGTACTTATCGCAAATGAAAGCGGTAGATGATTTAATTAAAAGCTTTGCACCACTTGATACAAGCGCAAGCGATTTATAATTTAACACCTATTTAGGTACTAGTTAAAAAGCGGCTTAGGTCGCTTTTTTTATTCCTTTAATATACACGCACAACGATGCTGTATATAATCTTACGCATAAGAAAAACTAATTCTAAGCTTGGTTACTATGTCAAGACGAGTCCCTCCATTAAACGCACTTAAAGCTTTTGAAGCTGCGGCACGCCACTTAAGCTTTACTAAAGCAGCAGAAGAACTGTATGTAACGCAAGCAGCAGTGAGCCACCAAATTAAAACACTTGAGGAACATTTAGGCCTAAAATTGTTTTTACGTAAAAACCGCTCGTTGTTGTTAACTGAAGAAGGCCAAGGGTACTTTTTAGATATAAAAGAGATTTTTACGCAGTTAATAGATGCTACCGAAAAGCTACTTGCTCGCGGTGCAAAGGGGTCACTTACCGTAAGCTTAACTCCTAGTTTTGCGATTCAGTGGTTAGTACCTCGGTTAAGTTTGTTTAATGAGCTGCACCCTGAAATAGATGTGCGTATAAAAGCGCAAGACCAAGATGAAAATTCATTAAGTGATGATGTAGATATTGCTATTTATTATGGCAGAGGGCATTGGAGCGGGGTTCAAACTTACAAACTACACACAGAGTATTTAGTGCCTTTATGCAGCCCGCTGTTATTAAGCGGTCATAAGCCGCTTAATGAGCCAAGTGATTTAGCTCAACACACGCTGTTGCACGATACCACACGGCGTAACTGGAAAACTTGGATGAAAACGGCGGGTGTACGCAACGTTCAAGTGAATCAAGGCCCTATATTTAGCCACTCGTCAATGGTATTGCAAGCCGCGGTGCATGGCCAAGGGGTAGCAATAGGCAATAGTGTGCTTGCCAAACCCGATATAGATGCTGGTCGTTTAGTGATCCCGTTTAGTCACAGTTTAGAAAGCAAAAATGCGTATTACTTAGTGATCAGAGAGTCGCAAACAGAGCTGGGTAAAATAGTGTCGTTTAAAGATTGGATGCTCAGCTTGGTTGAACAAGAACAAGAGTATTAATAATGATTGAATGGTTTAAAAGTGAAACGCAGCCGGCTATTGCACAGTTTATATTTGCGCACGGTGCAGGGGCTGGTTCAGATTCTGATTTTATGCAGCATATGGCTAAACTCATTAGTGCGCAGGGTATTGATGTAGGTTTATTTGATTTTGAATACATGCAAATCACTAAACGAACACAAAAACGTAGGCCACCAGAGCGAGCTCCAAAACTGTTAGCTTATTACGAGCAAGTACTGACAAATACGCAACCTAATTTACCGTTATTTATTGGCGGCAAGTCGATGGGTGGGCGCATGGCGTCTATGCTTGCATGTACTTCTGCACAACCGATAGCTGGTGTTTTAGCGTTTGGCTATCCGTTTCATCCACCCGGTAAGCCCGAAAAGTTACGCACCGAACACTTTGCAGACATACCTTGCCCGTTTTTAGTATTACAAGGCGAACGAGATACCTTTGGCACTCGCGAAGAGCTTAAAACGCTTTCTATGCCAAAACAGCCAAGCTTTGTATGGCTTAGCGATGGTGACCATTCACTTAAACCTCGTAAAAAAAGTGGTGCAAGCGAGCTTGAAAACTGCGAAACAGCGGCGCGTGAAGCAGGTAAATTTATAGCCAATAGAGTGGAGCAATTATGATTAAATTATGTTTACTCACAGGCAGCTTTTTTTGCATGCTGTCGGTTATGTTAGGGGCGTTTGCCGCGCATGGCTTAAAAAGTCGTTTAACTGAGTATTCACTTGGGGTATTTAAAACCGCAGTTGAGTATCAAATGGTGCATGGCCTAGCGCTTATAGCCGTAGCGGTTTTAATTAAGTGGGGTATTAATTTAACTATGGCGGGTGGTTTTTTTATTGCCGGTACGCTGCTTTTTAGTGGCAGTTTGTATTTATTAGCACTTAGCGGAATGAAGTGGTTAGGCCCAATAACCCCATTAGGTGGGTTATGTTTTATAATTGGTTGGGTTGTTATTTTAGTGCAAGTTGCACGATTTAAGTTTTAAAGAGTTTAAGGGTTAATATGTCTAGTGTTGTGATTTATTGTCGTAGTGGTTTTGAAAACGATGCGGCTGCTGAAATAACGTTTCATGCTGCCGAGCAAGGTTTTGCCGGCTATGTTAAAGCCAAACCAAATACCGGCTACGTGATTTATGAATGTTTTGAAGCGCAACACAGCGACGAAATAATCAAAAAGGTCGACTTTAAAAATATGGTATTTGCGCGCCAGTGGTTTGCAGGTACGTTGATTGAAAATATGCCGGTAGAGGACCGTGTGACGGCATTAAAAGAAACCGCAAAGGATTTTCCATTGTGCAGTGAATTGCGTGTAGAAACCCCCGATACTAACGAAGGCAAAGAGCTGCTGACCTTTTGTAAAAAAATATCAACACCACTAAAAAAAGCACTTGAAAAACAAAACACGGTATTGCGTGAGCCAAAAGCAAACCGCCCAGTGATGCATATACTATTTTTAGCCAATAATGCCGCGTATGTAGGGTATTCGTATAGCTATAATAATTCGCCATTTTTTATGGGTATTTTACGTTTACGTATGCCAAGTGATGGACCGAGCCGCTCAACGTTAAAACTTGACGAAGCCTTTAATGTTTTTATACCTGAGAAAGAACGTGAAGAGCGAGTACAACCAGGCATGCGAGGGGTTGATTTAGGTGCTTGCCCTGGCGGTTGGACCTATCAATTAGTGCGCCGAGGCATGTTTGTGAGCGCAATAGATAATGGCCCAATGAACGATAGTTTGATGGAAACAGGCCAAGTTAAACATTTTAGAGCCGATGGTTTCAAATATCGCCCAGAAAAAAGAAATATTAATTGGTTAGTGTGCGATATGGTGGAAAAACCAACCAAAGTGACTAATCTAATGATTGACTGGGCAGTAAACGCATACGCCAAAGAGCTTATATTTAATTTAAAGCTGCCTATGAAAAAACGCTTTGATAGTGTTTATGAATGCCTGACGATGATCAAAGAAGAGCTTACTAAGTACGGTATAACCTATGAGTTGCAAGCAAAGCATTTGTATCATGATCGTGAGGAAGTCACCGTTCATTTAAACGTTGTTAAGGTGCCCCAAAATTTGTATAGCTAAATTATAGAGGCATAAAAGTGGTATTAAATAATGTTTACAAATGGCTAGGATTACTTTTTTTATCACTTTTAATAGCCGGTTGCGGCGGCGGGGGCAGTGATGGTGACTCCTCAGACAGCGGTTCGACTGCTAATACTGCCCCTACCGTTAGTATTGATGTTAGCAGCAGTGTTATTTTTGCTAGTCAAACCTTTACCATTACAGCTCAAGCAAGCGATAGCGACGGGCAGGTTTCTAGTTACCAGTGGCAGCAGCTATCGGGGCCTGAATTTACCTTTACAGCTAATGGCAACACACTCACCGTAACGGCCCCAAGTGTAAATACTGACACTAATTTTAGCTTTTCGGTGCTAGTAACTGATAACGACGGGGCGACAACAGAGCAGGTGTTTTCAGGCACGGTTACTGTCCAAAATACGCCTCCTACGGTAAACATTACAGGCCCAAGCAGCGCACTGGCTAATACCCAAGTGAGTTTAACTGCTAATGCACAAGATATCGACGGCACGATTAGCAGCATAGTGTGGGTGCAATCTGCTGGTTCCTCTATTGAATTTAGCCAAACCGAAGGTGCACTAAACTTTACTGCACCGAATGTGAGTGAAAACGAAACGCTAGGTTTTACTGTTACTGTAACTGATAATGCAGGAGGCACTGTGCAAGGCAGCGCAACGGTACTTATTACGCAATTAAACAGTGCGCCTAGTATTACCTTAGCAGGGCCTGAGGAGGCAATGCAAAATGAGTCAGTTACAATAACAGCCACTGCGCAAGACGACGATGGCACTATTAACGAACTAAGCTGGCAGCAAACAAACGGCCCTGTGGTCGAATTCACGCAAACCGATTCAAGCATTACCTTTATGGCCCCAACGGTTGCTCAGAACACCAATATTACCTTTTTAGCCACAGTTAAAGATAACGACGATGCAACCAATAGTGCACAAAAAACGGTAATTGTGGTGCCGCCAAATACTCCACCTGTAGCTGATGATGTAAGCATTGAAGTGGAGTACAACTTAAGTGCTGAATTTAATTTATCAGTAAATGACATCGATGGGGATACGGTACAAATTATCTTTCCAGATGATTTAGAAGGGGCACAAGTAAGCGTTATTGATGCCCAAGCGCTGCGCTTTAGCTATACACCGCCTGTAAATAGTATTTCTGCAAAAAGCTATACTCTGATAGCCAGTGACGGTGAAGACAGCACTAACTTTTTACTCAACACAATAGTTGTTGATACCAGCGCTGCAACGGTGACAGAAATAACACCTAATGGATCAGATGAACCGGTATTGGTTGACACCCCCCTTAGCATTACGTTCTCTGATGTAATGCGCAGTAGTTCGTTAACTGTTAATAGTAGCGCGGGTAGTTGTGAAGGCAGTATTCAGGTATCAAGTGATGATTTTGCAACCTGTGTGGCACTGAATATAGAAAGCATATCTGATGGGCCAGATGAAACGAATGAGTATTTTAAAAGCGTTAACCTAAGCGCTAATTTTTCAGAAAACACGCTATACAAAGTCCGCTTAACTGATCTGCTAGTAAATTTCTTCGGCACTGCTTCAATAGCTGGTCAAGTGAGTGAGTTTACTACGTCTACCCAAGATTTAAAAATCACTGAAATCATATCGGTTCAATTTACTAATGATACGCCCTGGGTTGAGATTTATAATGGCACTGGAGAGGCTGTTAATTTACAAAATTACTCATTAAAAACGCACGCAATTAATATGCTTGATAGTTCAGTAAGCGCCGAGCAAGTATTTACTTTACCCAATAAAGTAGTAGAAAACGGCAGTTATATTTTACTGCAAAGCCGCTTTGGTGATGAATTTTTAGCAAGTGCGGCACTTAATAACCCTAAAATTGTGCTGGTGGGTAACCAAAGCGATGAACTACGTCCTTATTGGTATATAAATGGCTATGCAGAGCTATTAAACAGTGCAGCAACACAAACAATCGACTTTGTAAAATTTGGTAACTCTAACCAGCAACCAGTTAGTGCCGCGCAATGGCAAGGCGGCAATGCGCCAGCAATGCAGGCTGAACAAGGGTCAAGCTTAAAACGTGCGCTTAATGCAACAGATACTAACCAAGCAAGCGATTGGGCTTACTCAGTTTTTAATACGCCTGCAGGGCAAAACGATGTTACCTGTGATACCGATACTGATTTAGATGGTATTCCAGATTGTGCTGAGCAAGAAGGCTCAACCTTTGGCGGGCTACCCTTATACGAATGGGGAGCGCGTGAAAATCAAAAAGATATATTTATAGAAATTGATTATATGGACAGTACAGATCCAGGTATTACGCCACAGCGCATAGCACTTGAAAAAGTAGTGAGTGTATTTGCATCTAATGGTTACATGGTTCACTTTGATGTGGGCGATTTGTTTGATCAAAGCACGGGTATTTCCACCGCTAACTTTGATTTAGGGGGCGGTACAACCGTACCATTTAACAGCTACACGCCCTTTGAATATGATCAAGGCACAGCTAATTTATTTGCTTATAAAATGGAATATGCCGATACAACGCGCCGTCCGATTTTTCATTATTTATTAATGGCAAACAGTGGTAACGAAGACGGCAGCATTAGTGGCTCGGGTATTGCTGAAATAAATGGTAATGACCTAATGTTGACCATGGGCGGTTGGGGGTTATCGGTTGATGATCAAACATCACAAAATGTGACGAACAATTACCAAGCATCTACTATTTTTCATGAGTTAGGCCATAATTTAGGGCTTTACCATGGTGGCGATGAAGAAGTGAACTTTAAGCCAAACCATTTAAGCTCAATGAATTACTTATATCAATTAACGGGGCTTGCAAGCATAGGCAATAATGAAGGCGACCGTTATTACGATCGGTTTTATACCAATAATATTAATTGTGACCTTGTACCAAATACTAATAATCAAACGGGCTCAACAGATGACTTTATAATTGACTATTCAAATGGTAGTGCTGCAGATATAAATGAAAGTGCTATTGAAGAAAGCGCCGGGTTAAATAGACCAGGCTCCGAGGCAGTTGATTATAATTGCAATGCAATATTTGGCGATACATTGACTAACTTTGATGCAAACCAAGACTCGCAAATTACTATACTTACCGACGCTGACGAGTGGGGCATGATCAACCTGCAGTTTTACTCGCAAAGTGCAGGCAATCGATTTGGTGTTGCCAATACAATGAGCCATAAACAGTATCAACAACAACGTGTTCAAGCTGTTTCTACTTCATTGCCTAGCTATATAAAAGAAGCAGCACCAAGCGAGCTTATAATCAACCAAATTAAAGCAATTAAAGAGCACTAAATGAGCTACCGATTTAAAAAAGCAGCCCTCTTGCAAGGTGCTATTATTTGTTTTATCGCTGCGTGTAGCCAAAACGCCACATATAACACTGGCAATAGCCATGATAGTGAATGGTTACTAACTGATGCACTTTATTATAATAACAAGCCAGTAAATTGGCAGCAAAGGCGTGTAAACGGGTGCAGCACGTGTTTAATACAAAAAGACTCTGTACTACAGCCCGAGGGCATAACGCGTTTTAATACGCTTTATAAAGAAGCTGAGTGGATTGCAATGCAAGAGCAAAGCAGTTTAAATGTTATAAGGTTAAAACTGCCTTTGCACACCCCCTATTTGTATGTTGAGCAATTAGCAAACGGCGAGCTTAAACTGTTTAATCAGCAGCATACTTATAAAACTAAAATAGGCGAAGTCATCAATATAACGTTTAAAAAGCAGTTATTCTCGATAGTGATCACTGCGTTTATTTTACAAGATGAAAAAAGTGCACCACTGCCAAGGCGCGCTAAATTAAATTACACTGCACTTAAATTGAAGTAGGTAAAATAAAAGCACCAAAAGGTGCTTTTATTAATTGCTATAGTGTTATTTAGCCCGCTCGGTATTTAGAGCGGTAATTATCTACCCACAAACGGGTGGCGCCACACACAGCAACGGGCATAACAATTAGGTTAATAAATGGGATTGCAGTGAGCAGCATAACAGCAAAGCCAAAGCCATAAGATAAGCCTTGCTTAGACTTTAAATCGTCTTTCATTTGTTTAAAGCCTACTTTATGGTTATCGAAAGCGAAGTCTTTGTATTGCACAGCATACATCCAACATGTAAATAAAACCCATAATACTTGGCCAATAACGGGTAAAATCCACAGTAAAATAAAAAAGCCAATAGCGCGGGGTAAGTAATAGCAAAGCTTTGTCCACTCTCTGCCTACCATGCGGGGTATGTCTTTAACTAAATCAGCAAAACCGTCGTCATTTATTTTTTGACCTGTTAAATAAAGCTCAACTTTTTCACTGAGTAAGCCATTAAATGGTGCGGCAATAAAGTTGGTTATTACGGTAAAAAGCATACTGTAACTAAATAGTACAACAAGTATTGCTATAGGCCACATTAGCCACTCAAGCCAACTAAGCCACTCAGGTAACATGTTGTTGATATAATTAAAGCTGTCGCTTAACCAACCAAATAAAAAGAAGAGTGAACTACCAAACAATAAAATATTAAGTAAAAGCGGAATAAGCACAAAGCGCTTAAGGCCTTTTTGGCTAATTAATTTAAAGCCCGAAAAAAAATATTCCATACCTTGTATGATCTGCACAGTAACCTCAAAAAAGACTCATATCTGCATGCAGTATAATTAGACTGATAATTTTGAACAGCCTTTTTAAGTAACAAAGTGTTAAACCTGCAAAATTTTTAAAAAGTTGATGAATGTCTTAGTTGGGTTGCTTTGTTAACAATGTTTATTTTTTGTTGCAAAACAATGTGGGCTTGACGCATACTAACACTGATATTTAGCTATTTTATTAAAAACAATTTCTATAATCGTAATAATAAAACTCGCGTTGTAAGTTTTTTAACTATACTCAATTTAAATATACGAACTAAGAGCAGGAATTTATTGATGCACTGCTTTTTTAAAGTGCTTAATAACTTAATAGTACCTAGATGCATGGTGAAGTATGAATACTGCAAAACTAAAACAATTGTTATCTCACCAGCAGAATATATTATCTAAAATTGCGTTAGGTATAGCTTTAGACGATGTTTTACAAGATATTTGTTTAGCTATAGAGCAGATCATTGAAGACAGCTCGGCAAGGTGCTCTATACTTTCTTTAACGGGTAATCAGTTATTTCATCGTGCTGCCCCAAATATCGACGATGGATATTTAAAGGCAATAAATGGTTTATTTATAGGTCCTAACGTTGGCTCTTGCGGCACCGCTGCTTATAAAAACGAACGAATTATTGCGCCTGATATTAACCTCTCACCTTTATGGGAAGGTTTCAAAGAGTTAGCGCAAAGCTATGGTTTATACTCTTGTTGGTCATCCCCGATTGTGTCAACCACTGATGAAATATTAGGCACGTTTGCTATTTACCACGGCACCCCTAAAGCACCTACACAGCAAGATTTAGAGCTTATTGACTATTTTGTACACTTTTCCAGCATAGCACTTGAAAAAAACGCAGAATCGCTAAAAGCTAGGCAGCTAGTTGCAGACCTGCAAAAAAGTAATGAAAAATTTAAAGCGTTTACGCAGGTGATGCCCGATCTTATTTTGATTTTGAACGAAGAGGGAGTCTATACCGATATTTATGGCACCTCGAATGATTTATTACTCGAATCATCGAATGATTTGGTTGGTCAAAGTGTAAAAGATTTGTTCCCTGTAAAAGATGCCGACATGATTATGGGGGTTATCAACAAAACCATCCAAACTAATGAAATGCAAGTATTTGAGTACGATTTAAAAGTGCCTAAGGGCCACATCACCTTTGAAGGTAGAGCGGCCGCACTTAACAACTATCAGCCAGACAATCCAACACTTAAACACGTAGTGTGGATGGCAAGAGATGTGACCCTACGCAAAAAAGCCGAGCAAGAAGTGCAGCGGCTTGCTTTTTTTGATCCTTTAACTGGGTTACCTAATAGGCGCATGCTCAGCGACAGCTTAAAAAAATGTGTAGAGCGTATTAAACGCAGCAACAAAACGGGCGCACTTTTGTTTTTAGATGTTGATAACTTTAAACGAATAAATGACTCACTAGGTCACGGCGCAGGCGATCAAGTACTAAAAGAATTGGCAAAACGCTTAAGTGGCGTATTAAGAGCATCAGATACGTTAGCGAGAGTGGGGGGCGATGAATTTATTATTTTACTCGAATACATTGGTGAGCATAATCACCAAGCCTGTGTTGAATCTGAAATAGTCGCAAAAAAAGTGCAAAGCGTGTTTAACGATAAGTTTTCAATTGGGGAGCTGGCATTTCAAGTGAGCTGTAGTATAGGCATTTGTTTAATCAACGAAGAGCACACAATCACCGATAACATATTAAAATTTGCAGATACCGCTATGTACCGCTCCAAAGAAAAAGGGGGAAACAGCTGCAGCTTTTATGATCCTAGGTTGCAAACATTACTTGAAAAACAAGCTGAATTAGAAACCGATATTGTAAGGGCCATTGCAAATAATGAGTTTTGTGCGTATTTTCAGCCGCAAATAAATATGCAAGGGAATTTAGTGGGTGCAGAGGCGCTGATTAGATGGATTCATCCAGAAAAAGGGGTTATCGCGCCCAACCAGTTTATACCCATAGCAGAACAATACGGTTTGCTCCAAAAACTGCAAAATATAGTGCTTCGTAATATTTGTAGCCTTATCAATCAACTTAGTCAAAGCAATATGATAGAAGAGCACTTTAGTGTATCTATAAATATTAGCCATATACAGTTTAATTCGTCGCAGCTTACCCGTGAGCTATGCTCTACAATTAAAGAGTTCAACATAAAGCCACAACACATAAAACTTGAGATCACAGAAACCATGTTGTCGGGTGATATAAACAGCACAATAAAACAAATGGCTGAACTACAAGAACGTGGATTTGTGTTTTCAATTGACGACTTTGGCACTGGCTATTCGTGCTTAGCACATTTGAATGCCTTCCCTGTTCAGGAAATAAAAATTGATAAAAGCTTCATTGATAAAATTTTAGATAAAGGCAAAGGCTTTAATATTGTTAATACGATTATAAGCCTTGGTAAAAGTTTAGATATTACTGTGGTCGCCGAGGGTGTAGAGCAAGAGGCGCAATTTGAGCTACTAAACTTGCTCAATGCAGATTGCATACAAGGCTACCTAGTCGCAAAGCCAATGAAGAGCAGCAATTACCTCAAGTGGCATGCCCATCAATTAAAAAAGCAAAGTCTAAGTGCTTAGTAGCCTGAACGTTGTTTACGCTCATTTAGCTAACGTTTTAATAATTCTATTTTTACCTTATTAAAACATTTTGTTTAAACAACACTAGGAACACATGTCGTAAATATATATTATGAACTTATTATAATGATTCAAAATAAAAAATGGACGACAAGAGATGCAGTTAGTCGAATTAACCCCTAAGGATCCTGATGTAGTTAATGTGTTTGCAGATATAGATAGACTGATAAACTCGTTATATCCGGTGGCTACAGCCCAATCTCTTAAAATAGAAGAATTAGATAAAGACAACGTTTACGCAATTGGTTTAAAAAATGAAGATGGCATTATAGCTTGTGGCGCTATTGTTAAGCAAAATGACGGTACGCTTTATGGCGAAATAAGGCGCTTATACGTTAAACCGAGTTACCGAGGTAGAGGCTTTTCAAGACGTATCATGCAAAACTTGCTGCATTATGCCGGCGAAACAAAAATTCCACTCATTCGTTTAGAAACGGGCCCTAAGCAAACCGAATCAATTAGTTTATACGAGGATTTAGGTTTTGAGCGCTGTGCAAGCTTTGGCTCGTATAAAGATAACCCACAAAGTGTATTTATGGAGCTTGGTCTAAGCCCTGAGCCAAAATAAAATTGCTAATTTACTCCTTGCGCCTGCCCTTTAATGTGGGCGCAAAAAATACTTCACTGTTTTTCATTGCGCTGTTCGTATAAAATTCGCCACGTAAGTTTTAATCTGCATTTAGCACTTCATAAGTGAGAATTTTATCTTTTTTAAAAGTAGCCCAAAACCAATGAGCGATTTAACAGTAGTAACCCACAGCGGTAATTTCCATGCCGACGATGTGTTTAGCATTGCGGTACTTAAGCATGTATTGCCTGCCTTTAACTTGGTACGAACCCGCGATAAAGCCATAATAGAAAGTGCCGATATTGTTGTTGATGTAGGTGGCGAATACAACCCTGACACAGGACGCTTTGATCACCACCAACGCGGCGGCGCAGGCGAGCGTGAAAATGGCACGCCATACTCGTCATTTGGCTTAATTTGGAAAAAGTATGGTGTAGCACTGTGTGATAATAACCAAGCGGTGGCTGATAGAGTAGACGCTGGTTTAGTCTCTACTATTGATGCAATAGATTGTGGTTACGTTAAAGGTGTGGTTGAGGGCATAACGCTTAGCCAAACGCTTTCTATGTTTAATCCTACATGGGAAGAGGAAGGCAACTTTGATGAATGCTTTGATGAAGCCGTTGAGTTTGCAGCGCGTTTATTAACCCGTTTTATTGCCTCAGCAAAGGGAAGCATTAACGCCAAAGATATTGTTGCAAAAGCAATAGAAGAGGCAAAAGATCCCCGCGTGATTATTTTAGAAAAATACACACCATGGAAAAAAACAGTACACCATTTATCAAGCGACGCTTTATTTATGGTTTACCCTTCGCAAAACGGCCAATGGATTATTCAAACTGTACCAGTAGAGCCAGGCTCGTTTGAAGACAGAAAGTCACTGCCTAAAGCGTGGGCTGGTTTATCGGATGAAGAGTTTCAAGCTGAAACAGGCTTAGACGACGCTGTATTTTGCCACAATGGTTTATTTATAGCCGGTACTAAATCGTTCGAAAGTACAATGAAGCTGGCTGACGCGGCCTTGGCCGAGTAACTTGTTTTGCTTAAATATGGGTAAAGAATTTTTTACCCATATTTCACATTATATTTTAGCTAAGTAACTAATTTTTAGTTACTTAGCGTTATTATGTTCTTGTTATTTAAATTACGTGAGGTTTTATGTTTGAAGTAAAAACTATCGCGCTATTTATTATTACCGCCCTTGCTGAAATTATTGGTTGTTACTTACCTTATCTTTGGCTTAAAGAAGATAAATCCATATTCCTTTTAATACCTGCAGCAGTCAGTTTAGCGCTATTCGCGTGGTTGCTAACGTTACACCCAGCAGCCGCTGGACGAGTGTATGCCGCGTATGGCGGCGTGTACATATGTGTGGCTTTACTGTGGTTATGGGCTATTGATGGCGTAAAACTTACAATGTGGGATTTAGTGGGCGGGGCGGTTGCCTTACTGGGTATGGCTATTATTATTTTTGCGCCTAAAAGCGCTTAAAAAGTAAGTCATATTAAAGGTGAAAAACGCCTTACAGGCTATTGTTAACGCGCATATATCGCTCAATTAAATTGCCAACTACTTTTTTATAAGTAAGCGTTAAAGCTGGGTTATCTATTAAACTTGTTTGTACAACATGCCCGGTATATAAGCCATAAAACTCATACGCAAAAATGCTCGGCTCTTTGTCTTGGCTAAAGTAGCCTTGTGCTTGGCAGTTAACTGCAAGTTTAGTGAGGTAGTTAATCATTTTTAAGTGTTGGTCTTGCATAAACTGCCTTACCAAACAATTGGGGCTCGCTTTAAATTCTACCGACGCTTTAATGAGCGGGCAGCTTGCCTGCTTACCAGGCGATACCGTATCTAAAAAATTGAGCCACTCAAGCCAGCGTTGCTGAAAATTATTTAAATGAATTAACGCATCTTCATCAACAGATATATCAACAACCTGTTTTCTAAACTCTTCTTCTGTGTAGGCCAAAATAGCCACTTGCATATCTTCTTTATTGGCAAAGTGTGAGATCACCCCCGTACGCGACATGTTAGTTACTGCCGCTATTTTCCCTATCGACAAGCTATATAAACCTTGTGCAGCCGCATAGGCCATTCCTTTGTGCAGTATATTGCGCTTAGTGCTCTCACTTTTTTTCATTGTTAATCCATAAAGCGTGTTATTTGGTCGTACACGTATTGGCTTTTTAAAATGCGTACGTGCCCAAGCTCCTGTGTGGCCACAAGTGTTGCGGGTGTGTTCTCAGTCAATAATTTTATTGCTTCAAAGCTTGCCACTGAGTCATTTTTATCATGAATAAACAACATGTTTTCGTTTATTTTATTTTTAGAATGGTCAGGGTGAAGGTTTTGCCAGCTAATACCATATTTATCCGACACCTTATTAAGCATGTTTTCTAGCATGAGCTCAGAAATCCCCACTTGCCTAACTTTTGCAAACATGGCTTCAAATATTTGTGCAGGGGCAGAGATAAACACAATTTTTTTATTTTCTAAATAATGAGGCGCTAAGTTTAACAAAGCAACACCGCCCATAGAGTGTGTAACGACTCTATTAATGGTAATGTTTTGCCCATTAAAGTACTCAAAAGCCGCTGTTAGACCCTGCATATACCCGTATAAGTGCGAGGTATTGCCGTGCGAATAGCCATGGCCTATGTGATCAATTGAATAAACATTAAAGCCTTTTTCAAGTAGTTCGTCTATTAAAGCAGTAAATCGATTAGTGCTGTCGGCCCAGCCATGAGATAAAAATACCGTTTTAGTGTTTTCGGCTTGGCTAAAATAGTACAGGTTTACTGCACCAAGCTCGGTAGTAAGTTTAATATTAATTGGCTGTATACATGTTCTAAATTCGTATTGTCGTCGGCTATGCGGATTACAAAATACCTTCATGGCAAGGCGGGCACTGAGTTTAGGAAATGTTTTGGTCAGACCAAAAGTGGCAGCCTTTGTTATTTTAGAAAATTTAGGTGGCTTGTTTTGATTAAAATAAATTTGTTTCATATTTATACCAAATAAGTACAGTTGTTCTATTTTATATTAAAAAAGTACAGCTGTACTTATTTTTTTAGCTGTAAAAAGCTAAGGTGTAGGTGTTTTTTCTCAACACTAAAAATCACTCGTTACGAGTAAAAATACTTGTTGGACTTAACAGTCTATTTTTCTTTTAATGCGCCCAACTCGCCGAACCGGCATTCATTAAACAAAAGAGAAAGATAAATGAAAGAGACAACATCACTAGAACAAGCTCGCACGAGTTACAATGTTCGTCATTGGAGCCAAGGTTTTTTTGGTATTAATGATCAAGGTGATGTGTATGTTGCCCCAAAGGCTCACGCCCCAGAGCAAACTATTGCACTAACAGATATTACAAAACAACTTCAAGAAAAGGGCTTAAGCTTACCGGCTTTAGTGCGCTTTCCACAAATTTTACATCATCGTGTGCACAGTTTATGTAGTGCGTTTAATACCGCGATTGAAAACTATGGTTACCCAAAAGATTACTTATTAGTTTACCCAATTAAAGTAAACCAACAGCGCGAAGTGGTTGAAGAAATAGTAGCAAGCCAAGCCGAATTAGAAAAAAAACAATTAGGCCTTGAGGCGGGCAGCAAACCAGAGCTTTTAACAGTATTGGCAATGGCAGAAAAAACCAGTGCAGTGATTGTATGTAATGGCTACAAAGACAAAGAATATGTGCGCTTAGCACTGATTGGCGAAAAGCTAGGCCACAAAGTATACATAGTGCTTGAAAAGCTTTCTGAGCTCGACATGGTGCTTAGCCAAGCAAAAGCGCTAAATGTTAAACCACGTATTGGTATTCGTGTACGTTTAGCATCGCAAGGCAAAGGTAAGTGGCAAGCAAGTGGCGGCGAAAAATCTAAGTTTGGTTTATCAGCGTCGCAAGTTTTGCACGTAGTGAACCGTTTAAAAGACGCAGGCCAGCTTGATTTAATGCAACTTATTCATTTTCACTTAGGCTCGCAAATGGCAAACATTCGCGATGTGCGTTTAGGTGTAAGCGAGGCTGCGCGTTTTTACTGTGAGTTACGTAAATTAGGTGCAAACATTGAGTGCTTAGATGTAGGGGGCGGTTTAGCGATTGATTACGATGGTACACGCAGCCAATCGCATAACTCTATGAATTACAGCTTAGCTGAATATGCAAATAACATTGTGTACACCATTGGTGATACCTGTAAGCAGTACGCGCAGCCCATGCCGACGATTATTTCTGAGTCAGGACGTGCGCTTACGGCGCATCATGCAGTGCTTATTTCTAATGTTATTGGTACTGAAAGTTACACGCCAGAGGAATTAGTAGCGCCAGTGGCAGATGCACCTCTGTTATTAAAAAACATGTGGGCATCGTTTGTGCAATTAACCGATTTAACGGATGACCGTGCACTGATTGAAATTTATCACGATAGCCAAGGTGACTTAGCAGAGGCGCATAACCAATTTGCACTGGGGCTTTTAGATTTAACGCAGCGTGCGTGGGCAGAGCAAGTTAACTTGCGTATTTGTTATGAGCTTAACAAACACATGGATAACAAAAACCGTTTTCATCGCCCAATTATTGACGAGTTAAATGCGCGTTTAGCTGATAAGTTTTTTGTAAACTTTTCGCTTTTTCAATCATTGCCTGATGCGTGGGGGATTGATCAAGTGTTTCCGGTATTGCCATTAAGTGGATTAACCGAAGCACCAAAAAATCGTGCGGTATTACTTGATATAACCTGTGATTCAGACGGCGCACTTGAACACTATGTTGATGGCCAAGGCATTGAAAGCACCTTACCCGTGCCTGAGTACAGTGTAGATAAACCTTACTTAATGGGCTTTTTCTTAGTGGGAGCGTATCAAGAAATTTTAGGTGATATGCACAATTTATTTGGCGATACGCACAGTGCCATTATCAATATGGATGAGCAAGGTGTTGCCAGTATTAGCGAAATAAACCAAGGCGATACGGTGGCCGATATGATGCGCTATGTGCATTTAGATGTTGAGAGTTTTCAGCAGTCGTACGCGCAGTTAGTGTCTGCAAAAATAGACAAAAATGAACAGCAAAGCGTTTTAGACGAGTTGCAAAACGGCCTTAATGGCTACACCTATTTAGAAGAGTTATAAGCAATGTCTAGCTTGTTTGGTCATGTTGACGACTCATTGTATTCAAACGGGATGACGTTTCTACGTCGTCCTATGGTGCAAAACATTAATGCTATTGATGCAGATGTTGTTGTATTAGGCTTACCCTTTGATTTGGCAACGTCGGGCCGCCCCGGTGCACGCTTAGGGCCAGATGCCATTCGCAGAGCCTCGGTACATTTAGCCTGGGAAGACACTAAATACCCGTGGACATTTCCTTTGTTTGAGCGGTTAAGCGTTGCCGATGCCGGAGACTTTACTTATCCGGTAGGCGATCCGGAGTATTTTACGGCACAGTTAGAAATGGCCGCGGAGCAAATACTTCGCCAAGGTACAACGCTGTTAGGCCTTGGGGGCGATCACTTTGTAACGCTTCCGCTATTGCGTGCACATGCAAAGAGACATGGCAAAATGGCCTTGGTTCATTTTGATGCGCACACTGATACATACAGCAATGGCTCACGTTTTGATCACGGCACTATGTTTTATCATGCGCCTATGGAAGGGTTGATTGATGTAGAGCACAGTATACAAATTGGTATTCGCACCGACTTTGTCCAATCAAAGCACGAGTTTGCCGTGATTGATGCAATGCAGGCTAACGATTTACATGCCAATGACATTGCAGCGCAAATACGTGAGCGAGTAGGCGACTTACCCGTTTACCTAACGTTTGATATAGATTGTTTAGACCCTGCATTTGCACCAGGTACAGGCACACCGGTATGCGGTGGTTTAACATCTGATAAAGTGCTTAAAATACTGCGCGCGCTAAAAGGCATAAATATGGTGGGTATGGATGTGGTAGAGGTATCACCGTCGTACGACCAAAGCGAGCTTACCGCTATTGCCGCAGCAACCATTGCGAGCGAGTTATTGCATTTGTGGACACATAAAAATAAGTATTAACGTTATAAGAGAGCACTACAAAAAAGGTATGGGCAGGCATACCTTTTTTATTTTAAAGATACCGATTATTTTGCAGCTTAATTTCTTTTAACCAAATAAAACTTAACCCAATAAGCGGCAGGTTAGTGGTTACTGGGTTAAATGCTTCAATAAGTAATTGTGGCTGCATTACTACTACAGCGAGTAGAAGGCCAATCAACGCTACGATATTTAAAATAACGATATGCTTATGTTTATAAAATACCAATAAACACAAACCAAATATAATTTCGCCAACACCCGCCGAACGTGTAATTAAGTCAGTCACTTGTGCTGAAAAACCCGCACTGCCAGTCATCAATTTTTCAAGTGGTGCAATATGATACAGCTTTGGGAAAAAGCCGTGGTATATCCAACTCAGCCCAACAATATAGCGTGCAAGTTGGATATAAACCGTGTTATTTTCTGGCATTATCAATGCGCTCTTGTGCACTTGGGTGGCTTGATAGGTATTCGAGCAAATTATTAACCTTTTCAAGGTGTTCATTTTCACTTGTATGGGCACTTTGCAGTGCTTGTATGGCATCGGCAAAATCATTGCTCGAATAACCCAAATGCTCAAGTTGAATGAGCGCATAGCTATCTGCCTCACGCTCCATATCACGCGAAAACCCTTGCTGTGCAAAGGTAGCACCGGTGCCAAGTGCCACTTCTGCTATGCCTTCTAAATCACCAAATATCACAGCAAGTACAATGGTACTGGCTGCCGATTGCGCGGTCATGCGTACACTATGCTGGTGGACTACATGACCAATTTCGTGAAGTAATACCGCTTTTAACGCGTTGGGTTTATCAGCTAATAAGTTAGCTAATTCATCAGTGACCACTATGCGCCCGTGAGGCATTGCAAATGCATTCGCTCCAAAGGCCTCTGATTTATAAAACGACAACCTATAAATAGATGGCTCAAGTGAGAGTTTATTAAGCATGGTATTAAAGTATTGTTGTACTCTAATTTGTTGCTCATTAGGCAGTTCGCTTTCATCAAGTGCTAGCTTCTCAATTATGGTAAAGCTTTGTTCACCCATCTGCTCTACAACACTACGCGGCAGAGTATCAACACTGTAAACGGCAATAGTGGGCACAACTTTATAAAGCATTAGCCACATAAAAAGCGGTGTAAAAATAATAGCCGCGATAATGGCCCATTTACTTTTTTCAAGGCGCTCGAGTCTATCGAGTTTATTCGTTTTAAAAGGCCAGCGATAATTTACATCAGTAGGAATAAAGCGGCTACCATCATTAAAACACAGTTCGTCAGCAAGACCGGCAAGCCCTGGGGTGAGTGTTATATCGCTTATAGCGTAGCTTGAAATAAGCTGATCATCGTAGCTAATCTCAACACAGGTGTCGCTAATAATAGCGACACCTTGCTGGTAATTGCTTGATGCTTTGGGGAAGTAATGTCCCTGTACGTGCATAATTAGCTCTTAGGTTAGCGATAGGTCAATATCAAATACATTGGCCGCTTCTTCGGCAAATGATGACTGCTCTTGCTGCGTACTATCAACCAAGTTTAGGGCGCTTGGGTAAATACTAACGGTTGTAACCTCGGCAAGCATCCTTGATGTGCGTACTTTGGTCCACGGGTAGGCAAGCCCAAGAGTAAACGCAATGGCTAGCATATTAGTTAACAGTAATATGGCAAAAGGAATAGGCTTAAGCTCTGATTTAAATGACGCTACGTCTTCAAATTGACTGTTATCAAAAATATGGTTACGAATAGCCGCAGCCCACACAGCGGTTACTATTGCTATCATAAATATGTAAGCAATCATCATCCCACCAAACATAATGCCCATTTTGGCTGGATCTTGTGCAGCTTGTTGGTTTTCTGCATTCATTAAATCAAGGCCAAACAAGCCTAAAACAGCCATAAAAATCACCATAGTGATAGAGCTCACCACAAAACAAATAAGGGCGGTTAAGTAGTAGGTTTCACCTTTTAGGTTTACGGTTAACGGCGTATCACCGTAGCTAATATTGCTGTGTATGTAACTGTCGATACGTTTTAAAACATACGGCATTAATAAATAAAGGGTAAAAATACTGGCGATAGGTAACAGTATAAAATTAATGAAGGCTTCGCCGTAATCCCCTTTAAATGCAAAGCGTACATTACGATGGCGGATCATACGCATATTAAAGCGCAGGCCTTGGTTAATAATCCATGGCATTAAAAAGATAAAAGCCACCGCAAATAGTAAGCCTACAAGAGGAAAAAAGCTGCTACCAAAGGAGTAAATTAAAAATACAATAACCGCTAAAATACGGCCTTTTAAAATTTGCATCGGGGTGGCTAAGTAGTCAAAGCTGTGTCCGTCAATGCGGGTGTGGCCATAAAAGTATCGCATTGTGCGCACTTTTGCCCAAGCCGAATAAATACCTAAAGTAAGCACGCTCAGTAAAATATTGACTATCCAAATACCAAAAAATTCACCGCCTTTACCGCTAAACTGTACTTTGCCGCTAAAAATAGGGGCAGCAGGTTCACTTACTGCAGGGGTGGTTTCTGGGGGAGTAGGGTGTATAGATTCCATTAAAATTATATCCATGTTGTTTTTTTGTTAATTTACCTAAATTTGGTGCAAAGCTCAATCTTTAATAGCCTTACAGCCTACAATGGCGCTGCTTTTAATATATGTGGTGCTGCACTTTAAATCATCTCTGGTATACTAGGGCGATAATTTTATGGGGCTGTTATGATTTCAAAAAACCAACTCAAGCTTATTCGCCAACTTGGCCAAAAAAAGTACCGAAAGCAATATAATCAATACCTTGTACAAGGTGAAAAAAACGTACTTGAGTTGTTAAACAGCCCATTAAAGGCGGTTGATATATTTGCAACACAGGCGTTTATAAATACTCACCAAAACCAGTTTCCACATGTAGATTTTACGCCGGCAGAAGAAGAGTCGCTGACTAAAGCCAGTACCTTAGTGAGTAATAACGCGGCCATTGCAGTGGTTGATATGCCAAAGGCTGATTTACCTGATAATAGCGGCTTAATATTGGCGCTTGATGGGGTTTCTGATCCGGGGAATTTAGGTACTATTATCAGAGTTGCCGACTGGTATGGCATTAAACATATAGTAACAAGTACCGATAGTGCCGATGCTTACAACCCTAAAACAATTAGCGCGACTATGGGTTCGTTTGTCAGAGTGTCGGTAAGCCAAGTAGAGCTACCTGAATACTTACAAACATTAAATATGCCTATTTATGGGGCATTTTTAGATGGGCAAAGCGTACATACAACAGACTTTAGCGCAAAAGGTGTGTTGCTTATGGGCAGTGAGTCGCATGGCATACGCGAGCAGTGTGCAAAATTAGTAAGCGATAAAATAACCATACCGGCTTTTGGTGAGGCAGAGTCACTTAATGTGGCAATGGCCACAGGTATTATTTTAGATAACTTTAAACGCCAAGCTTAACTTTTTAACTGTTTATGAGTTAAATTGTTTATAAGTAATAACAATAATAATCGGTAATAACAATAAGATGCGCTTAAGCACTATTAAATTAGCGGGCTTTAAATCGTTTGTAGAGCCCACTAAAATTCCATTTCCTGATCAAATGACGTGTGTTGTTGGGCCTAACGGCTGTGGCAAATCAAACGTGATTGACGCTGTGCGATGGGTGCTTGGTGAAAGCTCAGCTAAAAACTTACGTGGCGATGCCATGACCGATGTTATTTTTAATGGTTCAACTAATCGTAAACCTATCTCGCAAGCTTCAGTAGAGCTTATTTTTGATAACACCCAAGGTGATTTACCTAATACATTTGCCGACAGAAACCAAATAGCGATTAAGCGTTTAGTAACACGCGATGGTCAATCGTTATACTTTTTAAATGGGAGCAAATGCCGTAAGCGCGATATTACCGATATATTTTTAGGCACTGGGCTTGGTCCGCGTAGTTACGCAATTATAGAGCAAGGGATGATCTCGCGTTTAATCGAGAGCAAACCTCAAGAGCTGCGCGTATTTTTAGAAGAAGCCGCGGGTGTGTCTAAATACAAAGAACGCCGCCGCGAAACGCAAACCCGCATTAAAAGTACCCGCGAAAACCTTGAGCGTTTACTTGATGTGCGTAAAGAATTACAAGCGCAACTAGATAAACTGGCTGTGCAGTCGGTTGATGCGAAAAAATACCGCGATTTAAAAGCGCAAGAGCGTACCTTAAAAGGCCAAGTGGCTGTATTAAAATGGCAAAAACTGCATCAACAACAGCTTGAAAAAAGTGAGCAAATTAAAAAGCTTAATGAGCAAATCGCCTTTTTTAAAACGGCTCACTCAGGCCACGACGATGTGCTTGCAAGCCTAGAGGCTCAAGTAAATGCAGAGCAAGATGCGCTTAACGATGCGCAGCACCAACAACACGTTACCCACACAGAGTTGACCCGCGCCGAACAGCAACACATTAATATTAAACAGCAAACGCAAACACTTAAGCAAAGTATGGTTAAGCTTGAGCAGCGAAAGCTGCAAAGTGAAGCGCTAAAAACACAGCAGCAAAACGTATGTGAGCAGTTAGCTGTGAGCCACCAAGAGATAAGTGAGTACAGTTTAGAGTGCAGCGAGCAAGTTGAAGAGCTTACCCTTACACTTGCAGATTTAGCTGATGAAAAAAATAAGCACACAGCCGCGTGGCAAAGCCTTAATCAACAACAGCACGCGCTTAATAATAAAGTACAGGCTCAGCAAAGTAGTGTTAAGCAAACAGAGCAAGCCTTAGCCCATGTAAACGCACAGCTTAGCCAACTAAATAGCCAAATTGACGATATTAAAAGTAGCCAATTAGAGCAGCAACTAGCCGAGCAACAAAAATACAAACAAACCCTTACTCAAGAGCTTGCCAGTAAGCAAACGGCGCAAACACAGTGCAACGCAGCGCTCAAAGAGCAAACCGATTTAGTGAACGACGCTGAGCAACAGCATCAGCAAAGCGTGCAGCACGTTAATGAGTTAAAAGCGCGCATTGCTGGGCTTAAAAGCAGTTTAGGGATTGAGAATGACAATAAGCAGCACACTTTATTTAATCAATTAGAAGTAAAACCAGGGTTTGAACATATAGTTGAACAGGCACTGCAAACCCTTGAGCATCTAAACGTAGCGGATGTGCAAAGCAACAATAGCGTATGGCCGCAGAAGAGTGAAATACCAGTAAATAGCGTTGCGGCACTCATTATTGAGGGGGTTTATCCAGATCTACTGACCCGTATTGCGTACAGTGAAAGTGCTGACTTAGCTGCATTAAACGATACATTTTATATTGCGGTTATGGATAAAAACGGTGCTTTACATGCTCGAAACTGGCACCGCAGCCCAGACAAAAATGCCGAAAACTCACAACTTTTAAAACACACACAGTTAAAGCAAAAAAAAGCGAGCTTAGTAGAGGCCGAAAATACACTTGCAAGAGACGTTGAGCAGCTTAATGCGCTAAAAACACAGCAGCAAAAGCTGAGTGATGAATTAGCGGTTCTTAAAAATGCAATTCATCAATTAGCACAAAATATTGCCGTGGCCACTACGCGAAGCGACATGTTAAAAGAGCAAGTAGCACAGTTTTTACAGCAACTAGAAAAACACCAGCAACAAAAGCGTGCATTAACCACTGAGCAATCACAATTATTAAAAACCCGCGATGAGCACAACACTGCGCTTGAAGGGTTACATCATAAGCAAAGTGTTTTAGCTGACGAATTGGCAAGCGCCGACGCCGCTTGCACACGCAGTAATACAGCATACAGCCAAGCTGCAGCGACACTTGAGCAATATAAAACAAAAGCGCATCGAGCCACGTTAAAAGAGCAAAAAGCACACAGTGAGTGGCAGCTTAGTCAAACAAAGCTTAATCATGCTGAGCAAGCGCTCATTAGTGCGCAAGAAGAAGCGCAAGAGCTACAAGCGCAAATGGAAGCGTTACTAATACCTGAGCAAGAGCTCACTGAGCAAATAGCACAGCTTTTAATAAAACATCAGCAAGGTGAAGCGAGCTTAGATGTGATACAAAAAAAGCTTAATGAGGCAAAGCAAACACTTATAAGCAAGCAAGCGAGTCTTAAGCACTCTCAAGGTGAGTTGGTGGCTTTGCAAGAACAACATCAAACGCTAAGCATTGAAGAGCAAAGCCTAATTATAAAAGCGCAGGCAGCACTTGAGCCGCTTGAAGAATTAAAGCAAAGTTTAAAAAGTGTTTTAGATACACTGCCTGATTCACTGAGTTTAAATGCAGCGCAAAATCAGATCAGTGGGCTTGTGCATCAACTAGATAAGCTAGGTCCGGTTAATTTAGCCGCAATAGATGAGTTTGAACAAGCTAAAGAGCGCAGTGATTACCTTAATAATCAACTTGAGGATTTAACCAAAGCGTTAAATACACTTGAAGGGGCGATACGTAAAATAGACAGTGAAACCAAAACACGCTTTAAAGCTACTTTCGATCAAGTAAACAAAGACTTTGCCGAGCTATTTCCAAAAGTATTTGGCGGTGGTAGCGCGTATTTAGAATTAACCAGTGACGATTTACTCGAAAGTGGTGTTAGTATAATGGCACAGCCGCCAGGTAAGAAAAATTCGACAATTCATCTGTTAAGTGGTGGAGAAAAAGCGCTGAGCGCATTATCATTAGTGTTTTCTATATTCAGGCTCAATCCAGCTCCATTCTGTATGCTGGATGAAGTAGATGCGCCGCTTGATGATGCTAACGTGGTACGCTTTTGCCGTTTGGTTGAAGAAATGTCACAATCGGTGCAGTTTATTTATATTAGTCATAACAAAATTGCGATGGAAATGGCAGGGCGTTTAACTGGCGTTACTATGGCAGAGCCAGGCGTATCACGCATGGTAGCAGTAGATATAGAACAAGCAGTGCAACTTGCACACACATAACAGTTTATTTTAAGCGTATTAGTGTTAATTAATACACGGGTTTAGGCATAACAAATAATAAAAGGTGAGGGGATGGCCGAAGAACTAAGATTGGTTTTAATTGTGATCAGTGTACTTGTCATAGGTGGCTTATTAGTACATGGTTTATGGTCAGTTAGAAAAAAAGACAGCTCAGAGGTAGCGCCTTCAGAGCGGGTTGAGCCAATGCAAGATACACCTTCGCATACACCTGTTGAACCTAAAGAGCCGGTTATTGCCCAGCGAGATGAGCCGCAATTTGGCGAGCTAAACTTTGATGCAAACGAGCCGCAAATAGATACGAGTGTGGCGCAAACACCCATTGAAGACGACTTGGAAGTAGTCCAAGAGCCAGAGCTAGAACCAGAGCCAGAGAGCGAAAAAGAAGCGCCAGCAGATGTGTCTGACTTTGTTATCGTGCATATTCAAATGCCTGAGGGGCTAAGCATGCAAGGCAGTAAGTTATTGCCTGCAGTAAATACCTTAGGATTTAAATATTCAGAAGAAGGCTTTTTTAATCGCCACATAGACCCTGCAGGGCAAGGTCCAGTGTTATTTAGATTAGTAAATATGTATAACCCAGGTACGTTTGATATTGATAATATGGAACAGTTTAGCACCGCAGGGGTTAGCTTATTTATGACTTTACCTTGTGAAGGCGACGGGCTTGCAGCGTTTAATATGTTACATAGCGCAGCTAAGAAAATTGCCGATGAATTTGGTGCACAAATTTTAGATGCCGAGCGTGAAGAAATGACCGTTGAGCGCGTTCGTCAATATGTTGAGCAGGTTCGTGCATTTTCTGCGTAATTTATACGCACACATTATTTTTATTAAGCCACTTACCTAAAAGTGGCTTTTTTTATGTTTTTTGAGGTTTAAATGTCTAGCAGCATTAGTGAGCAAATTAATCATCTTCGTAGTACGTTAGAGCAACACAACTACAATTATTATGTCCTTGATACACCCAGTATTCCTGATGCAGAATACGATAGACTATTGCGCGAGTTAAGCGCCCTTGAAAGAGAAAACCCAGAATTTTTAACGCCTGATTCGCCAACTCAAAAGGTAGGAGGCGCAGCGCTGAGTAAATTTGAACAAGTAGCTCACCAAGTGCCCATGCTATCGCTTGATAACGCCTTTAGTGAAGAAGAATTTAGCGCTTTTAACCGCCGTATTAAAGAGCGTTTAATGAGCCAAGATGAGCTCACTTTTTGTTGTGAGCCTAAATTAGATGGCTTGGCTGTGTCGATTATTTACCGTGATGGTGTGCTTGTGCAGGCAGCAACGCGCGGCGATGGATTTACTGGCGAGAATATTACACAAAATGTAAAAACAATCCGTAACGTGCCTCTTAAGCTGCGTGGCGATTACCCGGCAGAGCTTGAAGTACGTGGCGAAGTATTTATGGATAGCGCTGGGTTCGAAAAACTAAACGCCGAAGCCGAAAAACGTGGCGAAAAAGTATTTGTTAACCCGCGAAATGCAGCCGCAGGTAGCCTACGCCAGCTTGATTCAAAAATTACTGCTAAACGCCCGCTAATGTTTTATGCGTATAGCACCGGGCTGGTGGCTGAGGGTACAATTCCTGAAGATCACTACCAACAATTGGCAAAATTAACTGATTGGGGTTTACCGCTGTGCCCAGAAACAAAGTTAGTAGAAGGCACACAAGCGGCTTTAGATTACTACAGCGATATCTTGACGCGCAGAAGCGAGCTTAAATATGAAATTGATGGCGTAGTAATAAAAATAAATCAAAAAGCCTTACAAGAGCGTTTAGGGTTTGTTGCACGTGCGCCGCGCTGGGCCATCGCTTATAAGTTTCCTGCGCAAGAAGAAATAACCCAGTTACTTGATGTTGAGTTTCAGGTTGGCCGCACAGGTGCTATAACACCCGTAGCGCGTTTAGAGCCTGTATTTGTAGGCGGTGTTACGGTATCAAATGCAACGCTTCACAACGGCGATGAAATTGCTCGCTTAGGTGTAAAGGTAGGCGATACAGTAATTATACGCCGCGCTGGCGATGTTATTCCGCAAATTACACAAGTAGTGCTAGAGCGCCGTCCAGATGATACACGTGACATTGTATTTCCTGCCAGTTGCCCTATTTGTTACTCACACGTTGAAAAAGTAGAAGGCGAGGCCGTGGCTCGTTGTACTGGTGGCTTAGTTTGCCAAGCTCAGCGTAAACAAGCGATAAAGCATTTTGCATCACGCAAAGCGCTTGATATAGATGGCTTAGGCGACAAAATAGTTGATCAGCTGGTTGATAGAGAGCTGGTAAAAACCCCCGCAGATTTATTTATATTAAAACAAGGTCACTTTGAGTCACTTGAGCGTATGGGCCCTAAGTCGGCTAAAAACTTAGTGGATGCGCTTGAAGTTGCAAAAACAACGACGCTTGCAAAGTTTTTGTATTCGCTGGGTATTCGTGAGGTTGGCGAGGCCACAGCGCAAAACTTAGCAAATCATTTTTTAACACTTGAAAAGGTAACCCACGCCAGTGTTGAAAGCCTTACGCAAGTGAGCGATGTAGGCGTTATTGTAGCAACGCATGTTCGTGGCTTTTTTGATGAGCAACATAATGTAGATGTGGTTAATGCTTTAATCGAACAAGGCATTAATTGGCCAGCGCTAACGCTGCCTTCAGAGGATGAGCAACCCTTAGCTGGGCTAACCTATGTATTAACAGGCACGCTTACTACTTTAAATCGAAACGATGCTAAAGCACGCTTACAACAGCTAGGTGCAAAAGTGGCCGGTAGTGTGTCGGCTAAAACAGATGCATTGGTGGCGGGCGAAAAAGCCGGCTCTAAATTAACTAAAGCACAAGATTTAGGTATAGACATACTTAGCGAAGACGACTTAATTGCACTGTTTGATAAGTACAATGCTTAGGATAATAAAATGAGCCGATATGGACCCGAGTATTGGGATAAATACGGTAGCTACCGTACGCCAATTGCATTTCACCTAAGTTTATTGGTGTTACTACGGGCGTATTTTATTTGGGTTATAGCGGCGCTGAGTCGCCGCCCTGAGCTTGATTTAATGTCGTTATTTTTTAAATCTAAAAACGATTTTTTTATCGCAATTTCAATTGGTGCTATTGCGATTGTGCCCACTTTTTTATTTTGCTTAAGACGTCCGCGGGACTCGCACCAACAAAGCGCGCGTTTAGCGATGGCATGGCGTTACATGCGCTGGCCGTTACTTGTGTGCGCAATAACCGACTTAAGCTGGTTAACAATACAAGCAGCACATAGTCATTACCGGTTTTCACTGTTTTTAGCTGTGCAAATGGTAATTGTGTTTTGGGTAATGTGGTACTTGGCAAAGAGTCGTTATTTAAAGGTGTTTTTTAACGATTGGCCAGAGCCTACCGAAAAAGCAGATGATAAAAACGCTAAATAAAAGGGAGCTAAATGGATAACATTAATAAAAAAATTGCCGTTGTAGTGCTTGGTATTGGCATTGTTTTAGGTGCTTTGGTGCTGTTTACATCGTTAACTGATCATATTTGGTTTTCTGCCGTAATAGGATTATGGTTATTTGTGTTTTGTTCGTGTTGTTACAGGCTGACACCCGCCTTTAAAAAGCGCAATACGCTTGATAATTTTATTCAGCGCTATGCACAGCACTTAATGTTATTTAGTTTGGCAGGTTTTTTTGATAAAAAATTTGGCCCGCAATGGCTTGTTATTGGCAACATTGAACATATAGAAAGTAAGAACGATGAGCTTATTATTCATAGCAATAACGAGCGACAATTTAGTGTAAGTTTACCCGCACAAAAAAATGACATAGACGCCTACATGAAGCGCATACTTTCAGATCATGAAAAGCAAACTATTCGCTTTAGTTAGCGCCTGTTTGGCATTAATGCTACGTTATCGCCCAATTATGGGGAATAACCACACTGCATAGGCTCTATCTTGCCTAAATACCAAACAGGCTGCTGGAAATTTAACCTTAAAAGATCAACAGAACCTAATCACTTATTAATACCGAAGGAGGCTATTATGCTTACTTGGAATGATGTTATAAATTTTGCCAATAATGGCAACCCTACGCCACGCGAAAAGGTTGTAAAAACAGACGCGCAATGGCAGGCAATGCTAAGTGATGAGCAATATTATGTGACACGTAAAAAGGGCACAGAACGCCCACATAGCTCTCAAAGTTGTACGTTATTGGAACCAGGTAAATATGCATGTGTTTGCTGCGATAATTTACTTTTTGATGCCGATGAAAAGTTTGATAGCGGCACAGGTTGGCCATCATTTACACAGCCTGCAACTGTCGATGCAATTGGTTATGTGAACGATTTAAGCCATGGTATGCAGCGCGTTGAAGTGGTGTGTAATGTGTGTGATGCACACTTAGGCCATATTTTTCCTGATGGCCCAGCACCGTCGGGTTTGCGCTACTGTGTAAATGCCGCTGCAATGAAAAAGCTCTAGGGTTTTATTTACTTAAGTTTTGTATATCGAGTTTCATTTCTTTTGCCATATGCAAAATTTTATCTAATCGCTGTGACTGATCTGGTTGCAAGGTAGCATTACTCAAAAGGGCGTAACACTTTTTGGCAAGAACTAAGTTAAAAGTGCCGCCTTTTTGTTTTGTTGAATCAAATAAACACTGTAATAAATTAAGAGCAATGCTTGGGTTGCGCGGCATTACTCTAAATGCTTGCGTAAACGCCTCTAACGCTGTATTTAATTGCCCTTTATTAAACTGCGTTACTGCATGGTTGTTAAGCTCTTTCGGGCCCATTTTAATATCGCGACGCTCACTTTGCTGCTGTTGAATGTAACGCAAGTAAGTCATATCACTCATATTGGGGTGGCGTTCACAGTGGCTAATTATTTGGCTGAATAAGGCTTGTGCTTTTTGGTGAAAACCCAGTTCGTGAAACGCTTTTGCTTTATCAAGCGCCCCATCTACAGAGCGTATTAACGTATCGTCATCATCGAGCTGCTCAATAAGACGCTTTGCTTTTTGATGCTCGTCTTTTAAATAGTGCAAACGCGCATTAAGTACATCAATTTGAGATTGATTTGCGTTATTAGGAAACTGATTTTTTAAATCATTGATGTATTTGTTAGTTTGGCGCGAAATACGTTGTATTTGATCTGTTTGATCGGTTGTTAGCGCAAAGTCTATACCGGCACGGGCAGCATTGAGATAAATATCGGGGCTGTCGTGAATAGAATGACGCGCGTAGCTGGCTATGTCTTTTTGGGTTAAATAGCTTTTTTCGTAATCGTGGTTTACTAACGAAACATTGCTTAACGATTTTTGTCTTTGAATATTACGGGGCGCAATATCCACAGCTTGGCTTAAAAAATCTTGCGCTAGCTCAAATTGGTTTAATTTGATTTCTAACCGGCCAAGTAAATCTAAAGCAACTAAACGTGTTTCATGACGTTCAAGCATGGTTTTTAACATACGTTGAGCCAGTATATGCTCATTGTTAGCAATCAACGCTTCTACTAAACCCACTTTGGCCCAGGCAAATTTTTGTATATCTAACACCGAGGTAAAAAAGTCCTTAGCTTCTTCACTGCGGTTTAACCTAAGCAACGCATCACCTTTTAAGCGCAGTAGAATAGGACTATATATATTGTTTTTTTTATTTAAAGCGGCATCGATTACTTTGATAGCTTTAGAGTCGTTGCCATCATCTATTAAAGTATAAATACTCTGTAGCTCATTTTTACGTTTTAAAATACGCTCAATCCGCGTTTTTAACTCCTGTACCGTAAATGGCTTTACTAAGAAATCGTCGGGTTGAAGCTCCAAAACACTATGTACTAGCGCACCGCTGGTTTCTGCAGAAATAAAAATAAACGCGGTGGAGTTTTTTATCAGTTGTTTAACTCTGAGTTCTTCGTAGAGTTGGTAGCCGTCTTGGTGTTTGCTTAAATTAAACGAACATACAATTAAATCAAATTGCTCCGCTAAGCATTGCTCTTTTGCTGCTATTGCATGATCGGCAAAGTACAACTGCCGAAAGCCAAGCCTTTCTAGCGACTGTTTCATATAGCTTTGAGCGAGAGGCTGCTCTTCCACTATCAGTATTTTGGCTTTGGCGTAGATCTTAGTTGGCATTGGCTTGAATGTTGTTTGATTTATCACAGACTATAATCAACAGTTTAGCTGCTTACAAGGGAATTTAACTATTAGCCGAGGTTATTAGAAGATTAAATTATTTCAATACCTTTAGCTGGCTTAATATCACCTGGCTTGAACCAGTGACCCTCGCCATTGTTTGTAAAGGGTGGCGATGCTCTTTTGCTTACAACTGGGTTAATTACCTAAATAGGGTTTTTATAATAATTATTCAGA
>NZ_PNCU01000044.1:0-592 GCF_005886915.1 Pseudoalteromonas sp. S3776
TTTATCGTGGTTGAGAGACCAACTTACAAACAGAATTAAAACAAAAGTCTTTAAAAACAAGCATCAAGACTTTGAGAAAATAGAAAAATGGCTTTTAAATACAACTAAAAGCGCTGCTAGTGAACTTGTTATCGCACTTGAACCTACGGGTGTTTATCATGAAGCACTGATGTATTTTTTACACGAGCAAGGCTTCAATATTATTTTAGCGAACCCTGGTAAAGCTAAAAAGTATGCAGACGCGTTAAACATAATTCATAAAACAGATAAATCTGATGCAACGATGCTTGCCCATTACGGCTGTGCAAAGCATGCAGTCGTTGATTATTGGCAACCTGAAGCGTTAGAAGTTAGAGAGCTTAAAGCCCTTATCCGTCGTTTAGATGCGCTTGAGAGTAACCGACAACGAGAAGCGAACCGATTAGAAGCAAGTGAATTCAGCAACGTTTCAGCACGTGTTCGCCAATCTATAAAAGTGACTATCGCGTTTTTAGATGATGAAATTAAACAGCTTAAATCTGACATTGATAACCACATAGATAATGAACCTGATTTAAAAAGAGACAGGAAGCTACTCGAGTCTATCCCTGGC
>NZ_PNCU01000045.1:0-543 GCF_005886915.1 Pseudoalteromonas sp. S3776
TTATCTATGTGATCATCAATGTCAGATTTAAGCTGTTTAATTTCGTCATCTAAAAACGCGATAGTCACTTTTATCGATTGGCGAACACGTGCTGAAACGTTGCTGAATTCACTTGCTTCTAATCGGTTAGCTTCTCGTTGTCGGTTACTCTCAAGCGCATCTAAACGACGGATAAGGGCTTTAAGCTCTCTAACTTCTAACGCTTCAGGTTGCCAATAATCAACGACTGCGTGCTTTGCACAGCCGTAGTGGGCAAGCATCGTTGCATCAGATTTGTCTGTTTTATGAATTATGTTTAACGCGTCTGCATACTTTTTAGCTTTACCTGTATTCGCTAAAATAATGTTAAAGCCTTGCTCGTGTAAAAAATACATCAGAGCTTCATGATAAACACCCGTTGGTTCGAGTGTGATAACGAGCTCACTAGCAGCGCTTTTTGTTGTATTTAAAAGCCACTTTTCTATTGCTAAAAAGTCTTGGCGCTTGTTTTTAAAGACTTTTGTTTTAATCTTGTTTGTAAGCTGGTCTCTCAACCACGATAAA
>NZ_PNCU01000046.1:0-17043 GCF_005886915.1 Pseudoalteromonas sp. S3776
AACTCCTTGTTGCCTACATGGATGTAGGTAAGGGGCGTGAGCAGGACGCGGAAGCTTTGCTCGGTTTTTACTTAGCCCACTAGGTTACAAACCTCGCGCCGCGATTTAATCGCCCCTAAATTGAAAAAATTTCAACCTACAAAGTTCAGCACGCCCTAGTATAAGCATGCTAAGCGTTTGTATTTTTTACCGCTTTAAAGCTTAAAACTATCCCAAGGACCAGTAATAGCCAACGTTTTAGATGGCATGTATACATTTACAAATAAGGTTTGCCCGTCAGGTGAAAAACACGCCCCAGCAAGCTCTGTTTGCGTATGCAATTTAGCAAAGTTATACACCTCTCCTTTAGGTGTTACCCCGCGTAAATGGTTATTCACTGTATCAGTATATTGATCCTCACATACAATTAAATGCCCATTAGGCGCTACCGTTAAATTATCACCAAAGTTGTATAACGACTCGTTTGTACTTTCTACAAATAGTTGTATTTTGCCAGGTTCATTTTGCTCTAACTCAGTACCTTCGTTTTTTGATGGTGTGTACTTCATTACCTGACCTAACTGCTTTTTGCCCCCATTAGTACAGCAAAAATAAAGCTCATTTTTACCCCAATGTATCCCCTCTCCCCGTGCAAATAAGGCTGCGCCTTTTTTATAACCTTGCTTGCGTAAGTCATCATTTGGGCTTTTAGGGTCTGTGAGTGTTATCCATTCAACCAAAAGGTCGCTGTGTAGTGGCATGGCCGGAGAGTCCCAATTTCGGCTATCAAACTGAGGCTGGTTTTTAATTACCATAGCTTGCAATGTGCCGCCTTTATTTAACTTATCGCGATGATGAGGAATAAACCGATAAAACAAACTATCGCCTCTATCTTCAGTTAAATAAACAATACCGGTTTGTGGGTCTATTGCTGCGGCTTCATGATTAAATCGGCCCATATCATATAATGGCTCTGGCTTAATTAAGCCTTTGGCACTGGCTGGAACTTCAAAAATGTAACCATGAGATTGTGACAAACCATCGCTTTTATCCATAACGGTTTCTTCGCACGTTAGCCAACTACCCCATGGTGTTACACCGCCTGAGCAGTTTCGTATTGTGCCACATAGCGATAAATATTCTTGCTCGCGTTTTTGCTCTTTTAAGTTAAAAATTATATGACTAGTGCCCCCAGGCAAAGCTACACCATTTTCAAGCGAATCATAGGCTAAGGGGCTTTTGTGATTACTAATTAAGTCAGACGCTGTATCAATGTGTTTAGGCTGTAATTCATGATTACGGATAAGGGCTACGCGTTCGTTATCTAATGCAATACAGCCCATGCCATCGGCCCGATCGGGCACATCTAAACCATCATCCATTTTATCGCCGAGCTTAGATATAACCTGATAACTAAAGCCTTTAGGTAAGTCTAATAAAGCCTGAGGATCGGCTATTAATGGGCCATAAGCGGGCAGCTTAGTTGTTACTTCAGGTAAAGCAACGTTACCCATTGCGCTGCGCGATAAGCCAATAAACGCAAGCGAGCCTGCACTTAATAAAAACTCTCTTCTAGAAACCATTATTTTATTCCCGTGTTTTTTATTAAATCTATAGTAAAGGAAATAACCCACTAAAAGTGCGGCGCTTTGCTAAATTCATTAAAATGTAATAATGTAACATTCCATCCGTACCAGATATCAGTTAATTCAACTTTAAATAATTGCCCTCACTGTTTAATAGTAGGATAGTAAGTTACTCAAATAACAACGGCTTAATTAGGAGTATCATGATCAAAGTATTACTAGCAACCAGCTTAATTGCCTCTTCATTCGCAGCTTTAAGTAATCCACTCACCGTTGAAGAACAACGCATCAGCAAAGCACAAACTGCAATGCCCGCCGTGTTAAACGCCTTTGATAAAGAAGTAACCAACTTTGAGCAGCAGTTCAAAGCGCTCAATAACTTTAAAGAGGCCAAGCAGCTCATAAAAACCTATAGTTTTGAGCTGTGGGAAAGCGCTAAGCAACGCATTATTAAAACTAAAAACTACGATGATAGAGCACTTTACTGGGCGCGCCTGCTTTCAAGTAAAATAATACGTACAACCGCCGCAAAATTTGAGCTATCTAACGCGCAAATAAATACGCTGCTAAAAATGCTTGAAGAAGGCAGCCGAGGCCGCGCCGATTTAGCTTTTTCATCAGGCAGTGATAAAAAGATTGTACTAACCGGGTTTGACCCTTTTTTACTCGACAAAAATATCAACCAAAGCAACCCATCTGGGGTAGCCGCGTTGTTACTCGACGGCCAAGTTATTAATTACAATGGCGTTAGCGCCGAAATTAACACGGTTATGGTACCAGTACGCTACAAAGACTTTGACCAAGGCATAGTAGAGTCTCTGCTTGCCCCCTACTATGCACTTAATAACGTTGACATGGTTGTAACGGTTAGCATGGGCAGAACCGAGTTTGATTTAGAGCACTTTCCGGGTAAACGCCGCAGTGTTACCGCGCCAGATAACGCTAATATTGTCTACGGCGGTACGCAAACAAGCCCTGTTATTCCTAAGCTAAATGGTCGCCCACTACCTGGTAATGAGTTTGTAAAATTTAGCCTACCAGTAAGCGCCATGCAAAACGCCAATGGCCCGTATAAAGTAATCGACAACCGCGAAGTCACTACACTTAATAAAACCTTTAAAGCGGGATCGTATGGCGTACTTAAGAACAGTGTTGCGGTAAATGGCGGCGGGGGTGGATATTTATCTAACGAAATATCGTATCGCAGCATACGCCTACGTGACGAGCTAAATTCAAGCATACCTACCGGGCATATCCATACTCCGCGCATACAACAGTTCGAACCAGAAACAGAAGCTAAAATAGTAGAACAGATTCAATCAATGCTAGAGCATAGCTTAGTAGCGCTGTAGCAAAATTAAGGAATTAATACGCATAAAAAAGGGCAAAAACTGCCCTTTTATTACTTTTAAGCGTTAGCTCTTTGGGTAATTAGATGGGAAAAAAGCACGTTTGGCTTCTTCATCAAATTCTTTTTTAAAGCCGACATCGGTGCCAATTTTGCGTGCACGCGCAACCGCTGGTCGGCTATCAATGCTTTCAAACCAACGCTTTAAATTAGGGTATGGTGCAAGGCCTTCTTCACCAAGTACTACAGGGGCTTTATCAATCCAACCCCAAGCAGATACATCAGCAATAGTGTATTCATCACCCACTATAAAGTCGCGACCTTTAAGGTGTGTATCAAGCACTTCGTAATGGCGCTGCGCCTCACGCAAGTAGCGGTTTACTGCGTAATCAAGCCCTTCTGGCGCCATGTGTCTAAAATGAACACTTTGCCCTGAGTATGGGCCTAAACCCGATGCAATAAACATTAACCATGAAAGCATTTCGGCGCGATTTTCTGGCTTACCTGCTAACTTGCCGTGCTTTTCACTTAGGTACATTAATATAGCGTTCGAATCAAACACACGGGTTTCACCATCAACAATGGCAGGTGCTTTTGCATTAGGATTAATGGCTTTAAACTCAGGTGTATGTTGCTCACCTTTTAAGGTATCAAGTGGTACAAGTTCAAACGGTAGGCCTGTTTCTTCTAAAAACAAAGCAACCTTCATTGGGTTAGGTGTATGGTGAAAATAAAATTTGATCATAAAACGCTCCTAAAAGTAGTAGCTACAATTAAAGCACAACTTGAGCAGTCGTTCAAATAACAAAAATAGTTAGCTAAAGTACTTAACTAAACAACTCACCTGCATTAACCCAGCGCCAATATAAAGAAATGTAACGCGCGCTTCTTCTTGCGCCTTTTTAACAAGTGCTACCAAAAAAGTGACTACAATAATAATTACACTCAATGCTAAACCATATAAAAAAGAGCCACAAAAATGAGGTAAAACAGCAAGTAAGCCGGCAATAATTACTAGGCCATTATGAGCTGCAGGCATACGAACATTGAATAATATCCCGAGCAATGCAGTTATAAACGAAGATGCGTATAAAATTACAACTTCCCTAGGCCACTCGTAACTTAGTGGATGTTTAAAATTAAAGCTTGTAGAGTTTAAACTAGTAACCGCAGACGAAGTCGCGTGTATAAAAATACTAACTAATAACGCGCCGATAAAAAATGCAGCAAATGCCGAAACAGCACCACCGCCTGTATACCCTGCTTTCTCTTTTTCTATCACTATAACAACAACACTCAGTGCCGCACTGAGCTGAAACCATTGCCAGTAATCGTTACTAAAAAGAGGGATTGCAGCGAAGCCAATTACGGGAACTAATATTTTGGCTTCTTCGTTTTTGTGTAATAAATAAAAAGCCATAATAGCTATATAAAACAGTGCCGTTACATCAGGCATAAAATCTGCTTCCTTTTAAATTTCAACAATATTTCATCACTAAGGGGATACACTACAGCCCCCCATATTTTGCTATTAGTTGCTTTACGCAATCCGCGCTTATGTATATTTGGGCCTTCAGGGTTCTTTTTCTGCTCCTGCTTTTATTTAATGGGAAACGCTTATAACTACTATTTTTAGCAGCCTCTTTCAAGCCCGCTCTCTTTTACATGCTCAATCAGCTCAGGAAAAAACGCTAAAAATACCGCTTCTAACTCATGGTAGTTTTGCGTTATATCCTCAGCAGTACCAGCAAAGTTATTAGTAAAACGAATGCGTTTGGCTATGTTATCGAGCGCAAGCCCTACCCCTTCTATCGTTTCGTACTCTTTAAACCAATCGTTTGTAGTCATGCTGGTTACAACGTGCTGCATGCGCGGTGGCATAACCGCTATGCGATCATTTAAAAGTGCGTAGCTGCTGTGTTTAAAATCATTTAAAGGGAGTTTGTTAAAGTGTTGCCAATGCCTAATTAAAAAATGATCAAACAGTACGTCAATCGCTACGCCTGCAAAGCGTTTTCGCTCGGGCGAAAAGTACTGTTTAGCGGATTTTACAAAAGGGTGTGAGTCGGTAAACTTATCAACTAAGTAGTGGTTTTCTAACGCGCTTTTAACGCTACTTGGCAGGTGCAGTGCATACCTGCGGCCGCCAAAGTCACCTAATAAATTGCCAAAGTGCGAATCGGCTGTAGGTTGTGCAAAATAAAGGTGAGCTAAATAATTCAACGCTATCCCAATGGGTTTAAACAAACTTAATTTTGCCAAATAGTAACGCACATTTGAGCGAAACTCACACGCGTGTTTAGTGCACTCCCTGTGTAATTACCTAACACTATAGTTTGAAAATCATACAAAAACTCTGTAAAGCCGTCGCACTCAATTCAGCATAAAATATTTAAAATATAATTATCAATCACTTAAAGTTTAAAAGTTGCTGGAATATATATTGCTACCTAGCGTATTTAGCACTCAAACATGTATAGCTCTTTTTATTAGCAGGCAGTTTAAAGGGGCATAAAACACAGGTTAAATCAGTTATGGATATAGCTATATTTTTTAAGTCGTTACTATTACTAGCCTTTTTTTTAACGCTAGGTAATTTAATTAAGTACACATTTTTAAGGGGGTTAATTGTGCCCTCCTCGTTAATTGCCGGCGTGTTGGCTCTTTTATTAGGGCCACAATTACTCGGTGAGCATATTAATTTGTCACTCCAAGGGACTAATTTATGGATAGATGAAAAGGTCACAAATATATGGAAGGAGTTACCTGGGTATTTAATTGTGGTGGTGTTTGCAGGCTTATTTTTAGGTAAAAAAATACCTACAATTAAACAATCGCTAAATCAAAGCCTACCCAATTTAAGCTTTGGCTACAGCATTGCCATAGGCCAATATGTAGTCGGGATGATCACAGCATTATTAATACTTACCCCTTTATTTGATACCAACGAAATTGCCGGCGCACTCATTGCTGTAGGATTTCAGGGCGGGCATGGCACCGTAGCTGGCCTGCAATCCACTTTTGAGAGTATCGATTTTGCAAAAGGTATGGACTTGGGGCTAGGTATAGCAACAATAGGCCTTATAAGCGCCATCGTGTTAGGGACTATTATGTCTAACCGCACCGATGATGGCGACCAAGAGCTTGAAATTAGCCACGACGAAAAAGTAGAAGTAAAAGACCGCCCGTTTGGTCTGCACTTTGCTATTTTAGGCACTGTTGTTATTGTTGCTTGGCTTTTACTTAGCGGCTTACAAGTAGCCGAAAAAAACCTTTTTGCCGATTCATCGGTAAAAATACTTGAGTACATGCCTTTATTCCCCATTGCCATGATGGTGGGTTTAGTGGTGCAAATAGCGCTCAATAAATCAGGCATGGGTAACTTAATTAGTCACTATCAAATAAACCTACTTTCTAACCTCTCCCTCGATTTACTGATAATTGCCGCACTGGGTGCGCTTAACTTATCGGTGCTTGCTAAATATTGGCAAAGTATTTTAATTTTAGGCGCGGTAGGGGTTGCTTATAGCACAGCTATTTACTTTTTCTTTGGTGGGTGGTTTTTCACTAAAGATTGGAAAGTGAGAGGGATTGGCGAGCTTGGGCAATCTATGGGCACTACGGCGGTTGGACTGTTAATGCTAAAACAGGCTACCTCAAACCCTAGTGAGCATATTCGCCCCTTTAGTTACAAACAACCGCTTTATGAGCCTGTGGTTGGCGGCGGTATTGTTACTGCACTCGCACTTCCTGCCATTGCTAATTTTGGACCGTGGGCATTTACTATTATTATGGCGTTTATATTAGCATGTGTAGTAGGTGGTTTTGCCTTTTATAAACGCCGCAAACACAATAGCGAGTAGCCTAATTGCGCTATAAAAAAGCCACTACAAAAGTTGTAGCGGCTTTTTAAACGTTGGTTTTTTACTTTTACAAGTAACTAATTACTCGCCTTAACCCAGTTTCCATTATCATTTTTACTGTAGCTATTTTTAACAGCAGACCATGCCACTTTATGCGCTGTGGTTTCACGATCGTCATCGTTTTTTCTATCGCTTGGGTCCTTATAGGTATCCCACGCGCTATTAAATGCCTCTTGGTATATCTCTTGGGCATGTTTAGGTAAATTACTTTTTACCGACTCAGGTAACTCATTTGTATTTCGATAAGGCATAATAACCTCTGTATTACTTAATTACGCCGCACGCAACACGTTTACCGCCTCCACCTAGTTTCTTGGGTTCGTCGGCATAATTGTCGCCTCCTTTGTGGATCATCACTGCATGTTGTTTAAGCTGCTCAAGCTTGAGCCTTGGGGCTAAAACAGGCGATGTAGCTTCGCCATCCTTATTTACATATAACGCAGGTAGATCGCCTAAGTGGCCATTACTCCACGGTTCATCGTGGTGTTTAGCACTGTTAGGATCAAAGTGCCCACCAGCAGCACCGGCAGGTACAACTTTACCGTCTTTTTGCTTAGGCTCGCAGCTAGCATATTGATGAACATGAAAGCCATGCTGCCCAGGCGTTAACCCCTTAAGCGCAGGGGTAAATACCACCCCGTGCTCATTTTCTGTTAATGTAACGGTGCCAAGTAGCTCACCTTGCCCCGACTTACTTACTGCATGCATATCAACATCTACATTCGCCAATGCGCTATTTTGTAGCATTGCAGCGGTAAAAAGTATGGCGCAAGTGGGTTTAAGAATACGTGTTGCGCTTTTACTAACGGGTGAATCAAACAGTAAACTATTCATTGTAATCTCCTCGTAAAGTATCAGGTTTATAAATTACCGTGATTGCTTAGCTATTAGGTTCAATCTTTATACCAAGCTCGCTATGGATGTATAATTTGCCTACATAATACTTAACTCGCTGAATCATAATAAAATAATCAGCTATGGGAAATTATCAACTCGCCACTTTTAAACATACTGCGCAATTTTGCCAAAACGCTGTACAAAAACTGAGGCATATTTACAAATAAAATGACAACTTTACAGGCCTAGCAGGCAACCCACGCTTTCCTAAATACCTTTTGCGGTGGCTTAAAAAACAACTAAACCGCTAAGAGGCTAATTAGTTAACTTTACGCTAAGCCAATAGCACAGCGCGTTTAATCAAATTACACTCTCATACACAAACTAAAATAAACCATGATCGCCACGCCCACTGCGCTGTCGGTATGCTAATTGCTCAGCATACTAGTGTCGTTAAACGGGTTATAGATGACCCTATCGCTATTAAACAATGGAGGGAATTATGAGTAACAAGCAACTAATTAAAACACTAGGTATAGGCCTAGCCGCTGCATCAGCTGGCATGTTGACCAGAAAAAGCTTACAAAAGTCGTGGGAAAAAGTAACCAATGAGCCAGCCCCAAAAGACAACCCGAGTGAAAAAACTGATCTTAAAGAAGCCGTTACATGGGCTGTGGTGTCGGGCGTGGGTGCAGGCTTAGCAAGAATGGCCGTAAATTACGCGCTAGATAAACGAAAGCACAAATAACCCACCTAATAAGTGTAACTTTTCTAAAGCCCCTTATAGGGGTTTTTTAACGCTATAAGTAAAGTGTGTCTAAAGACATTTAAAAATGAATAAAAAAAGGTGAAACTACGTTTCACCTTTCTGGCAATTCCTTTAACCATTATGCAGTAGAGACGTTGCTTGCCCCTGCATTGTTAAGAATTTCTTCAATTGCGTTTTTGTTATCGCTATCGTACTTAACGCCGATTAAAATAGAGCCCTTTTCAATCGCATCTTCATAATATTTAATTTCGTGCTCTGGAATAAATGCACCAATAGCAGCACCTAACGTGCCACCTACAGCAGCACCAGCGCCGCCCGCTGCAAAAGCAGCCACTAATGGACCAGCTACGAGCAAACCTGCTCCACCGGTTGCCACGGTACCTACAGCAGTAAACCCGCCTACAAGAGCGGCAATAATACCACCTGAGGCTGCTCCTACAATGCCGCCCTCAGCCGCTTTAGTTCCCTCATCTAAAGCAAAATCTTCCTTTGCGTATGAGTCATTGGCTATAATGCTTATATCAGCTTCATTAATACCTAATGCTTCTAACCTATAAATAGCCAGTGTTGCTTGCGATGCGCTTTCAAATAACCCAGTAATAACCTTGCTCATAATAACTCCTTTATCTATTTAAAATAATACAGCTATTACTAAGCAAAACCTAAGCCACCAAAACAACACTTAAAAATCAATTACTTAAGTTAAATCACATTCAAACACTCTTGTAAACAACGTAAATATTGCTAACTGTTGTAAAAAACTCCTACCTCATAGATAAGGGTATTAACGCTTAGCGGCTCCCTATAACGTGTTAATAAACTCAATTACTTAGACCACGTAATTTCGGCTAATTGATTAGTAGCCGTTTGATGAATGATTAAGCCGTTATTCCCCATACGCATATGCCTAATTAAGCCAGAGTAAACCCCTTCTTTACTGGGAATTTGCCAGCTTTGCATGGTTTGAGTTTTTAAATCAAACCTAACTAGTGTTTCGGGCCGCTTAGCCGACTCATTAAACCAAATAGCATTATCGGCATATTCAATGGCATACGGGTGGCTGTTTGCGCCGCTGGGATTATCCCACTGCGTTATTTTACCGTTTTTGGGGTTATAGCGGCCCAGTTTACCCATGCCAGAGTTTACAAAAAACACCATATCATCAGGCGTAATAGCAAGGCGCCTAGTATGTGTTTTAGCACCTGGGAGTTTTATTTCGCTAAGCGCCATGTTATTTATATCAACTTTAACCAAACAGTTACTGCCGTTACACGACACCCACGGCGTCCCGCTTGAATCAAGCTTTATACCATAAGGCCGCGAGCCTTTAGTGGGTAAAGTAGCCAGTTTAATATCGCCGTTTTTAGGGTTTAGCCTGCCAATCATGTTGCTGTGCTGCAGGGTAAACCAAAATATACCTGCATCATCAAACACGCCTGTATGCGGGTCACGGGCATTTTTATTAGGCATTTTATACACTTTAAATTTTTCGGTTTGTAAATCTAAATACCCCACCGAGCCATTTTTATTACCTAAAAACCAAGGGGTTTGGTTTTTATCAAGCGACACGCTGTGCGCATACGTACCACTTGGCAAAGTGTACTCTTTCATTTCACCGGTTTTAGGGTTTAACCTGCCTAAAATATTGCCCCACTGGCCAACCCACCAAATAAGCCCGTTTTCACCTTGCACAGGGTCGCGAGCGCGTTGCCCAAGCGTAGGCACTTGCCAGTATTTAAAGTTTAGTTTTAAATCGCCTTTAACCACCGTTGACTCGCGCTTAGTGTTAACAGGGTAATGCTTGGCCAAATACGCGCTTATATCTTTACTAAGTGCAGTACCTTCGCCTGTATCTACCATATAGCTTATAAGTGTTTGCCAATCCGCTTGGCTATAACCCGCACTGCGCTCAAGGTTGTTTAAACTATGGCAACTAGCACAAAGCTGCTCAACCAATACCCCAGGCTCATTACTCAATACAGGTAACGGCGCAGCTAAAGCCCCTAGCGCAGCCATTACAGCAACGTGTTTATTAAATAAAAATCGATTTTTACGCATAACCCCCTCCCTTTTTTAATATTAAAGCATAGGGCGAAAGTGTTTACTATGTGAGCACTTTTAGCTTTTAGCTTTTAGCTTTTAGCTTTTAGCTTTTAGCTTTTAGCAAAATGATATTGTTTTTATTTTCGGTGTAAAAATCATTATTGTTGGAGGCGTAATAGTAGTTTAGATACGTTTTCCTGCTTAAAAACTAAAACAAACTCCCTCTACATGTAAAAGCAAATAGTTCGGGCTTTCGGCCAACGCGCTAGAAAGCTAAGCGCCTACAAGTAATAGCATTTTTACTTATTGTGATTATTACATTGGCTTTACTTAGTTATATAAGCAAATAACGTTATTTTTCACACTCAATTAAGTAGTCATGAAATTCCCATGAAAACCAAGTGGTATTGAATGAGGCAGCCATGCCCTACAAACGGGGCCTTCACTCACCCTATTCGCTTTAAAAATGTTTACACATGTTCGTTTTGATGGCACATGTAAAGCAGTGCCTACTAGATACCCATTTCCTTCTTTTTGTGAGGTATCAACCACAATGTGCTCCTCAACTAGGTATTCTTTACCATATGTAAATATATCCTGTTTCCCTGTATTAGTATTAATAACACGCACAGAGTCACTCCACACATCACTTTCAATGGAAGATAATGTAACTAAAGTATCGTTTTTTAATCCCGTTAAGTGATTATAAATACGAGGGAATTCACTCACCCCTGCTAAGGTTTCTTTCTTAGTTTGGCCATTTTTATATAACGTAAAAAATGTTGTTTTAGCGGGCTCAGGATGATTAACCCGGCCTTGCATAACATCACTCATATAATGCAAATTATCTAAATTAGGATAAAGGCTAGCATCAAAACGAATAGTACCTTGTTGATCTTCCCACGCATTTCCAAAGTGAAAAGCAAACCCTGGTTCGAGGTTATATTCTCTTTTCAAAGTCAGCGTTTCCTTATCAACAACAAGCACTCGCATTGGTAGTTTTTTAGCAAAACTAATAGCACCAAAAAATGTATTTTTGGTTTTGTCTTGAATAATAGAAGGCAAAATAATAAGTAAATGTTTATGGGTGACTAAAAAGTCGTGCAGCATGCCGCCACGGTAATTAGTTTTTAAAATATTAACTTTTTGCGTAATCCCTTGTTTGTTCAAATGGTACAGCACAATATCGCCAGAAGTGGTGCTACCAAAATTCCAAATAGTGCCATCGGGATCAACCTTAGGGTGAGCTGAAAATGCCAACCCATTTAAACTACGGCCGTATTTAGTATTTTTACCCAGATCAACCAACCCTTTTGTATTGAGCGTATTCGCGTCAAGTGCTGTTGCTGAGCCTGCTTCCCAAAGAGCCCATAATTCACCATTTACAGGCAATACATTGGTATTCGCTGTATTAATACTGTCGGGGCTAGTAATTGAAAGGCTATGCTGTAATTTACTATCGGGACCTGAAAACAAAAATTTATCTGCTTGCTGCTCTTGCACAAACTTATCGGTATTAACAAACTTTGCCTGATGGGTCACCCCCTGCCCAGAAAATGAAAACTGTTGAACCATGCCATCGCCTTCAAATAAATGTGAATAGCGTTGCTCCTGCCTTTGATGTATTGCAGGGCCATTTCTATAAAATATCCCTTTAAAATCAGCTGGTATTGCTCCTTCAATCGTTAGTGTCTGCGGGGAGATATTTTGCTTTAATCCAACAACCCCCTGTAAATTTGGATTAGTTAATAAAGCTTTATTAAAGCTCTGCGCGTTTTGCTTTAAAAAATCACCTTCGGCTAAAGATAAATTAGCAAAAGATGGTAGCGGGGCAACCGCTGCAGCAATAGATAAGCTAAATATATTTTTAAGTGCCTCTCTGCGTTCCATACCAGCGCCCTCAGTAGTTAATCGTAGAGTGAGTTTTAACTGGCTGTTGAGCAACCTTAAACGACATTTGTTCATAGTTTGGAGGGCCAAACTTTACAATTGCATTATTTGAAAAACCATACCCTTCAACTGGCAGGCCAAATAAGTTGGTATCCATGCTGCCGTTGTTGTTTTCATCATGAAAATAGCGAATGGCGTAATCACCTGCTTCAATGCCATTAAACACAACACTAACAGTGCCCTCTTTTGCTTTTATTATTGTGGCACTATAGGGGATATCACTTTTATAACTTTGTTTACCTTTATACAGCTGTATGTATAGTTTCCCATCATTATGCTTAATAGATTGAATATCAAATTGCACCGTTTGTGCCGATACAGGTACTATTACTAAAGTAAGTGCTAGCGTTGAAAGCTGTAATAAGTTCATGGAATTTCCTACCCCTAATAAGTTAAATTGACGGAGCCTTTTTAGCTCGCTGAAATCACAATAGGGTTAACAACCAACACCTTCCACAGCGCTTTCGTAAGCTATACCGTAAACTTCGTAAAATAAGTAAAAAAACTAGGAGTTCAATTGACGAATCGTGAAATAAACCATATAAATCAGTATATAAGAGGGAGTTTTGATAAAGGGAGTATTTTATCTGACTGCGCGGTTGTGGCTATTTTTGTGCTTTTTTTAACATTTCTAAAACCATTTGGTATGCATGAAATTAGCTTTTTATACAGCGGCGCCTTTTGGACAATCATTTGCTTTAGTGGCTATGCGGTTTACTCACCCGTAATGCAAGTTTTATCAGCGAGGTTATCTAACACCTTACCTCAGCCTTATAACAATGCAGCAATTAGGCTAATTATTTCAACACTTACGGCCAGTGCCATCATGGCCCTTTTTGCCCCCTTTATCATTAACCTATTTTTTAATCCGCTTGAAAATTACTGGCAATCACTCCCCATGTCTTTTTTAGCGTGTGTATTTATTGGCGGAGTTATTGCGGGTGTAAGTTCTATAAAAAGCATTTTAATACGCCAAAATAAACAGTTACAGCAAAGTGAAAAAGCACTTACTGATGAATCTAAAAAAATTGCAACTATTCAAAACCAACAAGTAAACGAACTAATCAACGAATTACCACTAGAAAAAAGAGGCCGATTAATTTGCTTGCAAATGGATGATCATTACCTAAATATAGTTACAGATAAAGGCCAACACCTGCTACTTATTCGGTTTAAAGATGCTTTATTAAAATTAGAAAGTTACGACGGTTTTCAAACACACCGCTCTTGGTGGGTATCGCGTGAAGCTGTTGCGGCAAGTAAAAAAGAAGGCAGAAAACTTATACTTATTATGGAAAATGGTTTGGAAGTACCCGTATCACAAACCTATTTAGCAAACGCCAAAGCAGCTTTAAATATTTAGCCAAAAAAAGAGCCTTTAGTTAAGCGCCTACACCCCATAGCATTTGTATTTATTTGTGTTTATTACATTGGCTATGCGTTGGGTTTCGCTTCACTCAAACCTACGGTTGTTGCCTGCCTACAAGCTTGCGTATAATGTCCGCATTCTGGCTGTATGTGTTAGCCGCTAATTTGGACTTTAATAATGAAAAAACTCTCTGCAGTGCAAGTAAAACAGCAAGCACTTGTACTTAATACTGCCGAAAAATTAGAAGAGCAAGGCCGCGCTGAGCTCCCTGGTATGTTGCAATGCTGGTTTGATGTGGAATATCACTTATTTCCAAGTTCACTACTGCTGTGCTTTCAGTTTGAAAACGAGCAAGCCTTAGCAGCCGCAGAGCCAGATTTATTAAAGTGGCAAAAGCGTTTAAGCGGCGCAATGCTTAAAAAAGGCGTTATTTTAAAAGATATGCGTAAACATTTAAAATTTACGCTCAAAGGGCCTGATGAATAAAGCGAGGTTTTTAAAGGGGTATAAAGCCTTATGCTCGTATTGCCAAAGCACATAAAACCATAATGAAAAGCCATTGCATTGCCGTAACGGCTTTTTACTTTTCATTAGGACCGAAAGCAAAATCCATAGAGGTCAAATTCGTCTTTTTTATCAGCAGGTAATAGTAATTGATCATTGAGCAATACGAATGTACTTCAATATTAAAACGAAGGCTTGCTTGTTCAATACAGTATAAAAAACACTTAAAGTCGCCATCACTCAAAAAGGTGTTTTCACGCCCTCCTCCACGATTCACACATTATAAATGCATTCTCAACTCTATTCGCAACGGTCTAGATATAATAATTAACTCAATGAGCAATAAACTATAAATCTAGACCATTGATATATGAAGCCGAGATTTAACCCCTTTAGCCTTTTATTAAAGCTAATCGAAAATTAAGCCTTAAAAACCATCCTAAATTAATTTGTAATATAATCTTATTAAGTTTTGTTATTTAAAGATACTGTTTAGCCTTTTCACATGCAGACTCTAGCATTGATAAGCCTCTCACTTTATCTGAGCATAACTTATTCAAAATATTAATTGCAAAGCGTTCGCACCTTGGTAAAGTGTAAAGCTCATATTCTTGAGTAACACCGAGTGCAGACTGATAACTTAGCTGGTCAAAATATTCATTAGCTCCTAAAGCAGCAACTTCCTTTTTCGATTCCTCAGAAGAATGATATATTTCACTTAGTACACCATTAGCAAAGTCAACAACGCTATTACTTTCAGATAAATCATTTTTAAGAGAGCAAACACTAAGGTAAGGTGTAGCTTTGCCCACATCAAAATATAAATCATTTCCTGCCGCAAGCTGACTAAAAAGTATAATACTTATTAAACAAAAAGGCTTAATTAGTTTCACTCAGCATTTCTCCATACTTTTAGCAAACCATATATATTACTCCAATATATGATAAACAAGCCTATAGATTGAATCGAGCAAACGAACTCAGTACCAATAGCTAGCATAGCCAATGTTAGAATCGCCAGTAGACTTGAAAAGATAAATGAGATTATTAACAAGTCCTTATTAGAATGACCTTTAGCTTTCTTTTGAGTTATATGATGTCGAGCAAAAAGATTGATGCATATTAAGCAAAATATTACTATGCAGCCTTTTAATATCATTTAAATATCTTCCAGTTTAATTAAACCTCTTAAGATTAACTCTTTTTTTGCAGCCGCTTCATTTTTGCTTGAGCAGTACCACAAAAAAGTAGAAATAACAGTGACATATGCCGCTGCATAACTACTACCAATAAGAACTTTTGAGTTTTTAGTAAATTGTGAAGCGGCGGATTTAACTACTTCACTATTAGAGGCTTTCACTATTGCTTCTTTAGCCGCAGCTTTAACCCCGGTTTTTTTTATATTTAAAAGCGATTCTAAAATTGCAGGGACGCTTGTTCCTACGGACGCCACACCTAAAACGGCAGTTGCTTTAGCTAAGTCTTTATTATTTTCAAAAAAGGCTCTTAATTCTTTGTCACTCAAACTCCAGCTAAACCACTTTGGATTAAATGCTAACTGTGCAACAAGCCCATATAGATGCTCTTTAACAGGTCCACTTTTTATTGCTAAAATTGCGGCATTTAACTGTGTCTGTTTATAGCGACTTAACTGTCTATAGGCAATTAGGCCAGTTAATATAGGTAAGATATCATCTTCGTTTCTAATCTTATTTTCAATTTTTTTAGCATCTAAAATATTAATTAGAAAACCAATAGGATCTGATTTATATTGTTCTGTTACATAAGGTGATTTCATCAACTCTTCCTTGTTGTTGTGGGGGATTGTAGCTAAAATGATACTAATTAAGATAATTTAAATCAATTTTTTGGTAAAGATTTGTTGCCAACTTTTAAAATTCTCTTCTGTTATAGAAAAACGAAACATCCAGAAGCTACTTCATCTTCACGGTACCTTAGGAGTTAAAGAGGTAGCTCATTAGAAGGTTTTGGTCAAACTAGCAGCTATGTTTTCTTGATCTCTTTATTCAAAAACCAAGTATTCTTATTATTTGGACTCAATTTAAATATAACTACCCACCTAGTAATGACGTCGATTGGTGTGGATATGCACCAGTCACCCATATGAATTTAGGCTAAATTATTGATGATTATTTAAGGCCCTTGGCTTCGCCTCAGTCATCGTTTAGTACCAATGTTAGTCCAGCTCCTGTCTGTGTTTACACACTGCGCTATAACAAGTCTGTGGCTTATGCTTACACATAACCAACCCTTTGTAGCTTAAACATTGCGCATATCCTGTATTTAAAATATGAGCGGTTAACGTGCAGGCTCAATCAAATCTAATAGCTTTACCAACCCCGTTACTAGTTCAACACGCTAACCTAGGCAGAAAACTTATGCTTATTATCGAAAATGGTTTGGAAGTACCAGTATCACAAACCTATTTAGCAAACGCCAAAGCAGCTTTAAATATTTAGCTAAAAAAGAGCCTCTAGCAAACTATGGGAGTTCCACAGTTACTTAATTATCAAAGTAACTTAGGCTTTATTAATAGTAGAGGCGTCTGTAGACAATTTTGTAAAACTTTTCGAGCTATCGCCCGACGCGCCAGCAAGCTAAGCGCCTTGTATCTCTCGTTGATAAATGATTAGCTATCATTTATCACATCGAAGTCAGTGAGCTTGCCTTTGCGCCTAGTATTTAATACTGCTCCGTAGATAAAGCCCTGACTT
>NZ_PNCU01000047.1:0-65809 GCF_005886915.1 Pseudoalteromonas sp. S3776
GGCGAAGGCAAATGTGGCGGCCAATAACAGGCTGATTTAAGTACCTGATTTACTCGGATATACGTTATGCTAAAAGGGCCAAAAGGCCCTTTTTGTTTAAGGAGATAATGATGAGAGCAACACAAAACTCAGCATTTGGAATGGTGGGCTTAGGTCTTCGTCGAGAGATGCTTGATGAACTACTAGCGCATACGCCAAAGCAAATTGATTTTATGGAAGTCGCGCCTGAAAACTGGCTTAAGCTCGGAGGGCGCTTTAAAAAACAATTTAAAACCTTAACTGACGCCAATAATTTTGTTTGCCATGGTTTATCGCTTTCTATCGGGTCGCCTGAACCTCTTGATATTGAATTTGTTAAATCGCTAAAAACGTTTTTTGATCAGCACAACATTAAACTATTCAGTGAGCACCTAAGCTACTGCTCTGGAAAAGGGCATATGTACGATTTAATGCCAATTCCTTTTACTGAAGAAGCTATTGCGCACGTTGTACCTCGCATCAAACAAGTGCAAGATGTTTTAGAGCGACAAATAGCCATTGAAAATGTCTCTTATTACGCGGCACCTGGCCAGCAGTTATCTGAGCTTGAATTTACTAATACGATTTTAGAGCAAGCTGATTGTAAACTACTGCTAGATGTGAACAATATTTATGTTAATTCAATTAATCATGGTTACAATGCTGAGACGTTTTTATTAGGGTTGCCTTCAAAACGCATTGCCTATGGCCACGTAGCTGGGCACTACAATGAAGCCGATGATTTAATTGTTGATACCCACGGCGCTGATGTTATTGACCCCGTATGGGACTTGCTTGATAAAGCGTACCAAGCGCATGGGGTGTTTCCTACCTTATTGGAGCGTGATTTTAATATCCCAAGTATAAATACACTTACAAAAGAGCTTGATATTATTCACGACTTACAAAATAAGCAGTTATGCGCATCGCCTACTCAGCAATTAGCATAAAGGAAGAAATATGAGCTTTATTGACAGTCAAAATGAGTTTATGGCGCACATACGAGAGCCTGAGCATAACCCAAAGCCTAAAGGTATTGAAGATAGACGCATGGCGATTTACCGCGACTTATTTTTTAATAATATTGCAGGGTTTATCTCATCTGGGTTTCCGGTGCTTAAAACGTTATACACACAACAGCAATGGCAAAAATTAGTAAGAGCATTTTTTAGTGAGCATGACTGCAAGTCACCTTATTTTTTAGACATAGCAGGAGAGTTTATTAATTACTTATCGAGCAGTTATACCCTGCAAGAATACGACTATGCATTTATGCTGGAGCTGGCACATTACGAGTGGATAGAGCTTGATGTTTCCGTGGCTAATGAAGATACTAGCGAGCAACGCTTAAAAAGTACTGAACTGACCAGTTCTGCACTTTACTTATCGAGTGTTGCGCGTAATTTAAGCTACCAGTATGCGGTTCAACATATCAGCACAGAGTATATACCCAGCACGCCATCTGAGCAGCCTAATTACTTTGTTGTATACCGCAATGATAACGATGACGTGCAGTTTTTAGCCACAAATGCAATGACCGCTTTACTACTTTCAATAATAGAATCAAAAGCGGGCATTGAATTTGAGAGTGTATGCCAGCAGGTTTTAGTTCATGCGCCTAATTTTAGTGAACAACAAATTGCGCAAGGCGCGTTAAGTACGCTTAATGCAATGTCCGAGCGGGGTATTATCGTGACAAAAAATCAACATTAAGGTCTTTATAGATTATTTTACTTCGTCTATCATGGCAGCCTTATTTGTCGTGCTTAAAAAAGGTTATACCAATGTCAGATGATAAAGACTTTAAAGATCCGTTTAACGCTACTTACTTTATTGCTTTTTTAGCAGTTTTTGTGGGTATTGGCTGTTTAAATGCGATTTTAGGCTGGATCACAAGCCTAACTTAAAGCTCCTAGTTCTATTAAGGCTGTTGTTTTTATCAGCCTTATGCTTCTTTTCTTCCTCCACCCGTATAATTTTCAAACCACCTCGGTATTAATAACAGCAAACTCGCATTTTAACGTCAGTTAAGGTTATAATCAGCTGCTTTGAAATATAAACTATTGAGCAATTAAACTTATGACTCAAGTAACACCCGCTATTATTAAAAACAGTATCGCAACCATTGCCGACTATCCTAAACTAGGCATTATGTTTCGTGATGTAACAACACTAATGGCAAATCCAGAAGCCTTTAAAGCAACAATCGATGCTTTTATAAACGAATATAAAAACCAAGGCTTTACAAAAATTATTGGAACAGAATCTCGCGGCTTTATTTTTGGTGCGCCGCTATCATACGCGTTAGGGATCCCTTTTATTCCTGTTCGTAAGCCAGGCAAGCTACCACGCGAAGTGATTCGCCAAGATTACCTACTTGAATACGGCGAAGACACATTAGAGCTTCATGTTGATGCTATTGTCCCAGGCGACAAAGTATTATTAGTGGATGATTTATTAGCTACCGGTGGCACAATTGAAGCCACAGCAAAGCTAGTTGCAAAATTAGGCGGCAAGGCCACTGATGCTGCGTTTGTTGTTTCATTACCAGAGCTTGGTGGTGAGCAGCGTATAGAAAAAATGGGTATTAAAATCTTAAAACTTGTTGAGTTTGAAGGCGAGTAATTGATGAGTTATCAGGTTCTAGCTAGAAAATGGCGTCCGCAAACCTTTCATGAATTGGTTGGCCAGTCTCATGTAAAGCAAGCGCTTGTTAATGCGCTTACACAAAATAGACTGCATCACGCTTATTTATTCACTGGAACCCGCGGTGTGGGTAAAACAACCATTGCACGCATTTTTGCTAAAAGCTTAAATTGTGATGAGGGTATATCGGCATCTCCTTGTGGACAATGTAGTAGTTGTACTGATATAGAAGCAGGGCGCTACATTGACTTACTTGAAATTGATGCCGCTTCTCGCACCAAAGTTGAAGATACTCGTGAAATTCTTGATAACGTTCAATATGCACCTACACGCGGACGTTATAAAGTTTACCTAATAGATGAAGTGCACATGCTCTCGAAGCATAGCTTTAACGCGTTATTAAAAACGTTAGAAGAGCCGCCAGAGCATGTGAAATTTTTACTGGCAACCACCGATCCGCAAAAGTTACCTGTTACCATTTTATCGCGCTGTTTACAGTTTAACTTAAATGCACTTTCGCAAAGCGAAATTAAAACTCAGCTTGAGCATGTACTTACTCAAGAGCAACTAAACTTTGATAAAGATGCGCTAAGTATTATTGCAAAAGCCGCCGATGGTAGTATGCGAGACGCCTTAAGCTTAACAGATCAAGCTATTGCGCAAACCAACGGCGACATAAACAACCAAGCCGTGCAAGCCATGCTTGGTTTAATGGACACACATTACAGCCAAAGTTTGCTGGCTGCTTTGTTAGCACAAGACGGTGGTGCACTAATGGATGAAATAGCCCAAGTAGCGAGCCGTAACCCTAACTATATTGCACTACTTGATGATTTAATTGCATTAACTCACCTTATTCAGTTAACTCAACTGGTCCCGCAGGCAGCGCAACTTGATGATAAAAACGCCGATTATATTAGCCATGTTGCACAGCACACTCAGGCTCAACAAGTACAGGTGTATTATCAGTTACTATTAAATGGTAAAAAAGACTTACAATGGGCACCAGAGCCTCGTTTAGGCTTTGAAATGATAATGCTACGTTTATTAGCATTTGAATCTGCAGGTACAACACCTGCTCAATCGCTTCCTGAGGCAAGCAACACACAAAGTGCAGCAACGCCTGCGCCTACCAATAGTAAAGGCCGTGCCGATGCGCTGCGTGATATATTAAATAAAAATAAAACGCCATCGCAAAACGAAACCCCAGCTGCGCAACCAATGGTTGAGCACAGCCAAAGCACTGCACAAAGTCATACAACTGATGAACCAGTAGCGCACCCGCCCACAGAGCAGCTAACTCGCTCGCCAAGTGAGCAACACAGCAACAGCGTAACACCTGCGGCTCAAAGCCCCCAAAACGATATGTCGAGCCCTGTGCAGCAAAATGAACACATTGCTAAGAATGACGAGGCCGCTGAGCGCAAAAGTGAAGACGATGCATATTTGCAACACAGTAATATGGAGCAAAGCTTAGCTGCACAATTTGATGATGTTATGAGCAGTGCTGTAGATCAAGGTTATAACCCGGCACCTGTAGCGCCACATACACAATCCGCCGCTGAAAACGCCGATACTAAAGATAGCAGTGTGCGTGAACAAGAAGCTCAAGCACAATCAGCTATTGCGCGAATTTTACGTGATAGAAATATATCGGGGGCAGGCAGGCTTTCAGGGGGAAGTGTAAATACCACTGAGCATGCGCAAACACCAAAAGCGCCTGATCAAGCAGCGCCATTCATTGAAGAAACACCACACAATACACGCTCGCAAGCGAGTGAGCCACAAAATGATTCACCGCCATGGCATGACCACGCGCAAGGTGACAGCGAAAAAAAGCCAGCGCTCCCAGTAACAGGGAGCCAAACGCCAGCTGAGCCAGTAACGCAAAGCCAGCCAGCGCGTAAGGTTGATTTTAAAGAAAAGCATCAAACAATTACTGAAAACTTAGCCCCTGAGCTGCTTGAGCAAATTAACCCACAAAAAAAGCCAGAGGTAATAGAGCAAGAGCCTGCTATACCGGTTCCAGATGATTTTCAAAGTCCAATTAGCGAGATTAAATTTGCGCATCAGCAAGATGAGTGGGCTTATTTAATTAAGCGTATGGGGCTTGGTGGGCGAATGCGTCAATTTGCATTACACTCGATTTTTACCAAGCAAGGCGACAGTTTACATATTGACGTGGATGAATCTCAAAAACACTTAGATACGCCCATGCTTAGGCAAAAGCTCGATGCAGCGTTATCAAGCATTTACGGACATAACGTATCGCTAAGTATTAACTTTGCAAAAGGGGTGATTGACTCGCCTTATTTAATTCAGCAAAAAATTGATGCAGGGCGGCATCAGCAAGCTATTGATGTGATCACATCAGATGAAAACATAGTACAATTTCAGCAGCTATTTAGCGCCGAAATTGACGAAAACAGTATTCAGGCATTGTAATTAAATACAATCGCCCTTATCTTCATGACAACTAGAGTTTAAAAGAAAGAGAGAAAATTATGTTTAAAGGTGGAATGGGTAACATGATGAAGCAAGCGCAGCAAATGCAAGAGCGCATGCAAAAAGCCCAAGACGAAATCGCAACAATGGAAGTTGTTGGCGAAGCCGGCGCAGGCCTTGTAAAAGTAACCATGCTTGGTAATCATAACGTGCGTCGTGTTGAGCTTGATGATAGCCTGATGGAAGATGACAAAGACATGATTGAAGATTTACTTGCAGCAGCATGTAATGATGCTGTTCGTCGCGTTGCTGACGAAACGCAAGAGCGTATGAGTAAAGTTACTGGCGGTATGCAATTACCACCAGGTATGAAAATGCCGTTCTAATAAATATGCAACTTTCAGATAGTTTAACACAGCTTATAGAAGCGCTACGTTGCCAACCGGGTATAGGCCCTAAGTCTGCTCAGCGCATTGCATTTCATTTACTGGAACGCGACCGTAAAGGCGGGACCCAACTTGGTAACGCATTAACCAAAGCCATGTCTGCGGTTGGGCATTGTCAGTCGTGTCGCACCTTTACTGAGCAAGCTCAGTGTGATATTTGCTTAAGCACAAAACGCCAAGACAGTGGCGTGCTCTGCGTTGTTGAGTCGCCTACCGATGTGTTGGCTATAGAGCAAACAGGCCAATATCTTGGTTTGTACTTTGTATTGATGGGGCATTTATCGCCGATTGACGGGATTGGCCCCAAAGAAATTGGCTTAGATATACTTGAACAAAAGCTCTCGCATGGTGCAATTAACGAAGTGATTTTAGCTACCAACCCCACCGTTGAGGGCGAAACCACTGCACATTATATTGCCCAACTTTGCCATAAATATAAAGTTGGCGCTTCGCGTATAGCGCATGGTATCCCTGTGGGTGGCGAACTCGACTTAGTGGATGGCACAACGTTAATGCACGCATTTAGCGGCCGACGAGCGGTTGTGCAGGACTAGCGAGCGGCTGTGCAGGACTAGCATCACTATCTGAAATTGTTTTAAAAGCCTACATAGTAAAATATGTAGGCTTTTTTGTGTTTGCTCTTTTAATACCGTATAACGTGTGTGAGCTTAGCAATAATCATATTTATTAATAAATGAGTTAAACTTGGCGCTGTTATGTTATAAATTATTGACTAACAACAACTAAATAGCGTGATTGTTGCAAGGCACTTGCGCCCTAAAGGGCCACTCAAGTGGGCGAGTTGATATAAGCAAACATCAGGAATTTATCTGATTAGTAAGGAGTACTATGCAAAATAATAAACACGGCAATAAAGACGGTTTGCTCAGCAGTAAGCGTTTTTTACCGCTATTTGTAACGCAGTTTTTATCGGCTATGAATGATAATGTGTATAAGCAATCTGTGCTTATATTATTGGTGTTTCAAGCTGCAACCCTAGGCGATGGTGCGCTATATTCAAACCTTGCAGCGGGCTTATTTATATTACCGTTCTTTTTGTTTTCTGGGATGGCGGGGCAACTGGCCGAAAAAACAGAAAAATCAAAGCTCATACGGCTTGTTAAATTTTGCGAAATACCAATTATGGTTATTGGCGCGGCCTCTATTTTTACGCAATATGTGTGGCTAATGCTTACAACCGTGTTTTTTATGGGGCTGCAAAGTACCTTTTTTGGCCCACTCAAGTATTCTATTTTACCGCAGCACGTTGCACCCAACGAACTAACAAAAGCCAATGGCTTAGTTGAGTCTGCCACGTTTGTAGCCATTTTATTGGGCACTATTTTTGGCACCTATTTTATTACCCAAACAACAGGCCCAACGGTAATCAGCATCGCGGTATTAGTATTAGCTGTACTTGGCTTTTTAAGTAGCCGGTTTATTCCTATTAGTGAAGCGAATGATGCAAACTTGCGCTTTACCTATAATATTTTTACTTCCACTAAAGATGTATTTAAAGCGCTTAATGCTCAAACAGAATCGGTTGGTAAATCGGTGTTGGGTATAAGTTGGTTTTGGCTAATAGGCGCGGTTATTTTAACGGCATTACCTAATTACGTTAAGCATGTAATGGGTGGCGATGAGCTCGTTGTAACCAGTGCGCTGGTGGTTTTTTCGCTAAGCATTGCTGTGGGGTCTTTGTTGTGTGAAAAGCTCTCACGCTCACGTATTGAGCTGGGAATTGTACCTTTTGGCGCTATTTTAATAACGTTATTTTTGTATTTGTTAAGCCAAGAGCCGGCTATTAGTGAATATATCGTGCCCTCTGAAAATTTATTAACACTAAAGCAAGTGCTCAATACGGGCGATATGATATGGCATTTTTTTTGGATGGCAGGTATTGGTATTGCATCTGGCTTTTATACTGTGCCGCTGTATGCGCTTATTCAGCAGCGTACCGAGGAGGCAAGTCGTTCGCGGGTGATTGCTGCTAATAATGTGCTTAATGCGCTCTTTATGGTTGGCAGTGCCATATTAAGTATTGTAACGCTCTCTGTTTTACAGTGGCATATTTCGTCGTTACTGTTACTTTTGGCGGGGCTAAATTTACTTATTTCTATTTATATTTACACTAAGGTGCCGGAGTTCTTCTTGCGCTTTGTGATCTATATTCTAGCCATATGTATGTATCGTGTGCGTACAAAAGGGCATGAAAATATTCCAAGCGAAGGCGCAGCCGTTATTGTGGCTAACCATGTTAGCTTTGTAGATTGGATGTTTATTTTAGCGACTTCGCCTAGGCCTATACGCTTTATGGTGTTTGCGCCCATTTATCATTCAAAAGCATTGCATTGGTTATTTAAAATGGCAAAAGCTATTCCAATTGATAGCGAAAAAGCCAACCCAAAGGCGTTTACCAAAGCATTTGATGAGGTTGCCGCAGCGCTTGAACGCGGTGAGTTAGTTGGTATTTTTCCTGAAGGCAAACTAACAAGCAATGGAGAAATGGACATGTTTAGACGTGGCATTGAGCGCATTATAGCGCGCACACCAGTGCCTGTTGTGCCCGTTCACTTAGGTGGTTTATGGGGCAGCATGTTTAGCCGTAAAGCAAAATGGCAACTACCGCGTCTTAAATGGTCGTTAGTCTCGGTGAGTGTAGGAGAGCCGATTGACGCAGAGCAGGTAAGCGCTAATTATTTACACGAACGAGTTAGTGCTTTAAAAGCCCAGTACGCTCAAAACACACCGTAATTTAACCCCAGCAGCCACATTTATATGTGGCTTTTCATTTATATAAGTGCAAATGCTGCTTTTTTAAATTTTTCCCTTGAAGTTACTCCACCTCACCCCATATTAAGTGCATAACGCAGACACTTTGCTAATTGGAGATACATAAATGACTGCAGCACAAAAAGAAACATTAGGCTTTCAAACAGAAGTAAAACAACTATTAAACTTAATGATTCATTCGTTATATTCGAATAAAGAAATATTTTTACGTGAGCTTGTATCAAATGCATCAGACGCTGCCGATAAGCTACGCTTTTTAGCGCTTTCTAATGGTGACCTTTACCAAGGTGATGCCGATTTACGTGTACGTATTAGCGCAGATAAAGAAGCGAACACAATTACCATTTCTGATAATGGTATTGGTATGACGCGTGAAGAAGTGATTAGCTCTTTAGGCACTATTGCTAAGTCGGGTACTGCTGAGTTTTTCAAAAACTTAACCGGTGACCAAAGCAAAGACTCTCAATTAATTGGTCAATTTGGTGTTGGTTTTTATTCAGCCTTTATTGTGGCTGATGAAGTGACAGTACGCACGCGTAAAGCAGGTGAAACACAAGCGTACGAGTGGCAGTCACAAGGTGAAGGTGAGTACACGTTACAAGAGATTGAAAAAGAAGGTCGTGGTACGGATATTATTTTACACCTGCGTGAAGAAGAAAAAGAATACGCGGATGAATACCGACTGCGTAGCATCGTTACTAAATACTCAGATCACATCTCTACACCTGTACAAATGTATAAAGCAGAAGTGCCTGAGTCTGAAGGCGAAGATGGCGAAAAAATCCCAGCCGTTCCAGGTGAGTGGGAAAGCATTAACCGTGCAACCGCTTTATGGACACGTGATAAGTCAGAGGTTTCTGATGAAGAATACAAAGAGTTTTACAAGCATGTAAGCCATGATTGGGAAGAGCCGCTAAACTGGGCGCACAATAAAGTAGAAGGTAAAACTGAGTACACAAGCTTATTGTACATCCCTAAAAAAGCGCCGTTCGATTTATGGAACCGTGAGCGCCAAAGTGGCTTAAAACTGTATGTTCAACGTGTTTTCATTATGGATGACGCTGAGCAGTTTATGCCAAGTTACCTGCGCTTTGTAAAAGGCTTACTTGATTCAAATGATTTACCGCTAAATGTATCGCGCGAAATTTTACAAGATAACAAAGTAACGCAAGCTATACGCAAAGGGTGTACGTCTCGTATTTTAAAAATGCTAGAGCGCATGGCTAAAAACAAAGCCGAAGACTATCAAACATTTTGGAACGAGTTTGGCCAAGTAATCAAAGAAGGCCCAGCAGAAGATACAGCAAATAAAGAAGCCATTGCTAAATTATTACGCTTCTCATCTACGCATACCGACTCAGAAACACAAGATGTATCGCTTGAGCAATACATTGAGCGCATGAACGATGAGCAAGATAAAATTTACTACGTGGTTGCTGATTCGTTTACTGCGGCTAAAAACTCTCCGCACTTAGAAATCTTCCGCAAAAAAGGCATCGAAGTATTATTACTAAGTGACCGTGTTGATGAGTGGATGATGAGCCACTTAACTGAATTTAACGAAAAATCGTTCCAGTCAATCACCCGTGGCGACCTTGATTTAGGTAAACTTGACGACGAAGAAACGAAGAAAGCGCAAGAAGAGTCTGAAAAAGAAGTAGAAGGCTTAATTGAACGCATTAAAACAGCGCTAGGTGAAGAAGTTAAGGAAGTACGCTTTACGCATCGCTTAACAGATTCTCCTGCCTGTGTTGTGAGCGATGAGAACGACATGAGCTCGCAAATGCAAAAGCTTATGGAGTCAGTAGGCCAACCTGTACCAGAGGCCAAGCCAGTGTTTGAGCTTAACCCTGAGCACCAGTTAGTTAAGCACTTAAACGATGAGCAAGACGAAGATAAGTTTGCACAGTGGTCTCATGTATTACTAGACCAAGCTTTACTTGCTGAACGTGGCACATTAAAAGACCCTACCGGTTTTGTAACACGCTTAAACAAATTAATGCTTGATTTGAATAAGTAAGGCTAACAGGCTCTTTTAAATGCTAAAATAGCTCAAAAGATAACCATAATTATAAAGGAAGCGTATGCTTCCTTTTTTTATGCGATCTAAAGTAGGCAATTAGTATAAGTTGCTTGAGTATCTGCAGCGCTTGTGGAAGAATTCAGGCTTTAAAATAACTATCCATACTAGGGGACAATGATATGCGCATTATTCTTTTGGGCGCGCCAGGTGCTGGTAAAGGTACGCAAGCTCAGTTTTTAATGGACAAATACGGTATTCCACAAATTTCTACCGGTGACATGCTTCGTGCAGCCATTAAAGAAGGTACACCACTTGGTTTAGAAGCTAAAAAAGTAATGGATGCAGGTCAGTTAATTTCTGACGATATCATCATTGGTTTAGTTAAAGAGCGTATTGCTAAACCAGATTGTGAACAAGGCTTTTTACTTGATGGCTTCCCACGTACCATTCCACAAGCAGATGCAATGAAAGAAAATGGCGTTGTGGTTGATCACGTTATTGAGTTTGACGTTGCTGATGAAGTAATTGTTGAGCGTATGGGTGGCCGCCGTGTGCATCCTGGTTCTGGCCGTGTTTATCACGTTGTTTACAACCCACCAAAAGTGGAAGGTAAAGATGATGAAACAGGCGAAGAACTAATTATCCGTGCAGATGACACGGAAGAAACAGTTCGCAAACGTTTAGGTATTTACCATGAGCAAACTATGCCATTGGTTGATTATTACCAAGCTGAAGCAAAAGCGGGCAACACGCAGTACCATAAACTTGATGGTACGCAAGCTGTTGAAACAGTAAGCCAGCAATTAGCAGAGCTTTTAGGTTAATATAATCTAAACACAGCTTAGGTATTAAAAAACCGCCCTCAGGCGGTTTTTTTGTATTTATTAGCTTTTAACAATTTAAAATTAAACCATTTGGTAAAACTTAGTATCTACAACGCTTTTAACTTTTCTATTACTGGGTCGTAGTTTGGCTCGGTTGATAAATTAGACACGAGTTGTTTGTATATCACTGTGTGGCTCTTATCTAAAATAAATACGGCGCGGGTAAGCAGCCCCATATCTTTTATAATTAAGCCATATTTTTGGCCAAAGTCTCGCCATACAGAGTCAGAAAGGGCAGTGACTTTGTCAATATTCTGGGCATTACAAAAGCGTTTTTGAGCAAAAGGTAAATCGGCGCTAATTGTCAGCATCGCAACAGCAGGGAATTGCGATGCCACTTTTTCGTTGAAATGCTTTGTTTGTAAGCTACAAATACCTGTATCTAAACTTGGTACCACGCTAATCAATACTGCTTGCCCTTTATAATCATCAAGATTTACAGGAGCAAAACCACCATCAACTACTTTAAAATTTGGCGCATTATCACCTACACTCACACCTTTACCTAGCAAGGTGACAGGTTTACCCTGAGCAGAGACCTTACCTGCATCAAGCGTGTTTTCGGGGTACTGTGATGCGTGCCCAACTGAGCTTAAAGCAAGCGTGCTTAGTGCAAAAATAAGAGAGCGTACCATAGGTTATTTCCTTTTAAATTAACGCAATAGGTTTGAGTGTATTATACTGAATATCACTAACCAAGCGATTAAATATCACTGTAAAAGTAATAATAAGTTCTGTGATATATAAATTGTAAACTCGAAGAACTTTTATTAACATGTAGTTACAAAATGTATCTTTAATAAAGTCATAAGGCCTATTGACAACATTGGGTTAAATAATAGAGAGATAGTATGTCAACATCCGTATTAATATGTGACGACTCAAAATTAGCGAGGCGCCAGCTAGCTCGCTCTTTACCAGATGACTGGGATATTAAAGTAGAGTTTGCTCAAGATGGTGTTGATTGCATCAAAAAACTAAAAATAATCGAGCCCGAAATACTTTTTCTTGATTTAAACATGCCTGAAATGGACGGGTACGAAGTCCTTATGGCCATGAAAGAGCAAGGTCTTAATATCCTAACCGTGGTGGTATCTGGCGATATTCAGCCAAATGCGCACCAACGTGTTTTAGAGTTAGGGGCTATTGATTTTATCCAAAAGCCTTGCTCTGCTGAAAAGCTCGCAGATATTATTGAGCACCACGGTATTAAAGATAAAGCCATGCGCGAACGACTCGCCCACTCTTTGGGTGAGCAAGTAGACCCAGATGTGCGCGATATATACCAAGAGCTTACAAATGTTGCTATGGGTCAAGCGGGGGATTTACTTGCACGGCTTTTAAATGTGTTTGTAGAGCTGCCGATTCCGAATGTGAATGTGCTTGAAGTTAATGAGCTAGACATGGCGTTGCAGTCTATTGATAACAACGCAGCTACCTCGGGCGTTTGCCAGGGCTTTATTGGCGGTGGCGTATCTGGCGAGGCGTTGCTATTACTAAATGACTCAAGCTTTAAAGAAATTGCGTCATTAATGAATTACGATGGTGAGCTTAACGACAAGGTTGAACTTGAGCTGCTTATGGATATTAGTAATATTCTAATAGGCTCAATTTTAACGGGGCTCTCTAAACAGCTTGACATGTCTTTTAGTCAAGGCCACCCCATTGTACTTGGCCAGCATCGCGATGTATCAGAGTTGGTTAAATCGAATAAATCTCGTTGGCAAAGAACTTTAGCAATAGAGATAAGCTACGGCATCGAAAACCACGATATTAACTGTGACCTTATGCTGTTATTTACCGAAGATTCACTGAAGACTTTGAAATACAAAGTTGCTTACCTATTAGAAGACTAAGTTATGGCCGCTGATTTAGAAATGAATGAAATCCATTGGTTAATGGATATGTTTAACACAGTTGATGTGGGCCTAGTTGTACTGGATAGAGACTATAAAGTGTGCGTATGGAATGGCTTTATGGAAAACCATTCGGGGCTATTGCCCAGCGCTGTAAAGGACAAAGATTTATTTGATTTATTCCCCTCAATTGACGAAAAATGGTTTAGAAGTAAGTCAGAGTCTGTATTTGTACTTAAAAACCGCTCGTTTACTATTTGGGAGCAGCAACCTTACATTTTTCGTTTTAAAAATTATCGGCCAATTACTGGTAAAGCGGATTACATGTACCAAAACGCGACTTTTATTCCACTTACCAACACATTGGGCGAAGTAAGCCATATTTGTATTATTATTTACGATGTTACCGATGTGGCAGTAAATAAAAAAGAATTGGAAGATTTAAACAAGCGTTTAGAACAAGTCAGCCAAACTGATAGCCTAACGCAACTGTATAATCGCGGGCATTGGGAAAGCACGCTGCACCAAGAGTTTTTGCGCGTTAAGCGCAGTGGTGGTAGCAGCACACTGTTAATGTTTGATATCGACCATTTTAAAAAAATTAATGATGAGCATGGTCATAGCTGTGGTGATGAGGCGCTTCGCCACCTTTCAGATTTGCTTCGAACGACGCTTCGCGAAACCGACATAGCAGGACGATATGGTGGGGAGGAGTTTGTTGTTACTTTACTTGATACCGACAAACAAGGCGCAGCAACATTCGCCGAGCGCTTAAGAGCACTGATAGAGGCCAACCCTTTTATTTATAAGCATACAAAAATAGAGATGACAGTGAGTGTTGGCTTTGCAGGCAATAGCCCAGAGTTTGCAAAGCATGAACGTTGGATTGAAGCTGCTGATAAAGCGTTGTATTACTCAAAAGAGCATGGTCGTAACAGAGTAACTGATTTTGAGGATATAAAAAATGACGCATAAGCGTCATTTTTATTATGTGCTATTAAAATAATGCTACGTGAGTAATACTTAGCTCTGCGAGCTTACGCTGTTTTTATGCCCACAAATGCTAATGACTTTTGCTTTTCCACCTTACTTACTCTGAAATATGGCGTGTGTCATCAGCTGGGCATTGGCCAAGCGTAGAGACATCGCCGCTACTTGTCTCTTGCTGTAGTTGCACCTTAAACCCCCATAACCTGTAAAGGTGTTTTAGCACCTCTTTGTGGGAGTCCGCGAGGGGGATATTATTGTGAGGAACATAGCGCAATGTTAAAGAGCGATCGCCCCTAATATCAACATTATACACTTGAATGTTAGGTTCGTGATTACTCAAATTATACTGCGCTGAAAGCGCTTCGCGTACAGCCCGATAGCCGCTATCGTCATGAATTGCGCCTATTTCAAGATGTGGGTTACGGCTATGATCGACAATAGTAAATAACTTAAAATCACGTATTAGCTTTGGTGATAAAAATTGGCTTATGAAGCTTTCATCTTTAAAATTTTCCATCGCAAAATGCAGAGTGTCAAGCCAATCAGTCCCTGCATACTCAGGAAACCAGCGTCTGTCCTCATCTGTTGGGTTTTCGCAAATACGGCGAATATCTACCATCATATTAAAGCCTAGGGCATAGGGGTTTATACCTGAATAGTAATTGCTGTTATAAGGTGGCTGATAAACTACGTTGGTATGACTTTGCAAAAACTCCATCATGAATGAGTCGGTTAATTTACCCTCTTCATATAAGTGATTTAAAATAGTGTAATGCCAAAAGGTTGCCCACCCTTCGTTCATCACTTGGGTTTGTTTTTGTGGATAAAAATATTGCGATATTTTTCGAACAATACGTATTACTTCTCGCTGCCAAGACTCTAATAGTGGCGCATTTTTCTCGATGAAATATAAGATATTTTCTTGCGGCTCTTGGGGAAAGTGTCTTTCTTGCTTTTTAGCTTCCTGTTGTTGCTTAGGGATAGTACGCCATAGCTCGTTTACTTGTGATTGCATGTAATCTTCACGCTCTTTTTGACGCTTTTGCTCTTCAAAAAGGGATATTTGCTGCGGGCGTTTGTATCTATCTACACCATAATTCATCAATGCGTGACACGAATCAATCAAGTTTTCTACTTGAGTAATGCCATATTTTTCCTCACAACGGCTAATGTAATTTTTAGCAAACACTAAGTAATCTATGATGGAATCGGCGTCAGTCCATGTTTTAAATAAGTAGTTCCCTTTAAAAAATGAATTATGGCCATAACAGGCATGCGCCATAACCAAAGCCTGCATGGGAAGTGTGTTTTCTTCCATTAAATAAGCAATACAGGGATTTGAATTAATAACAATTTCGTAAGCCAGCCCCATTTGGCCACGTTTATAATTTTGTTCTGTTTGGATAAATTTTTTACCATATGACCAATGGCTGTATCCTATTGGCATGCCAACGCTTGAATACGCATCCATCATTTGTTCTGCTGTAATGACTTCGATTTGATTAGGGTAAGTGTCTAATCGGTAATGGGTGGCAACGCGGGCTATTTCAGTTTGGTATTGCTCAAGCAGTTCAAAGGTCCAGTCTGGACCATCACTAATTCGTTCATTACTCATCGTAAACCTCGCTTAGGCTAAGCAGCGCCTTGTTGTTGACGATTTTTTTTAAAGAGCTCCCTAAACATAGGGTAAATATCTTCAACACGTTGTATATGTTGTATAGCAAAGTTGCTATGAGTGTGGGTTATGTTTTGGTATTCGCGCCATAAGCTTTGATGCGCACGCGTGGTAATTTCTATATAAGCAAAGTAACGAACGGCGCTAAGTAGCTTATTGCGTAATATTTCTGCGCAGTGGGGGGTATCGTCTGCCCAGTTATCGCCATCGGATGCTTGCGCCGCGTATATGTTCCACTGCTCTGAATCATAACGCTCTTTTATTATATCGTTCATTAATTTAAGAGCACTGGAGACAATAGTGCCTCCCGTTTCCTGAGAATAAAAGAACTCTTGTTCGTCGACCTCTTTAGCTTGTGTATGATGGCGTATATACACTACCTCAATGTCTTTATAACTACGGGTCAAAAATTGATACAGCAAAATATAAAAACGCTTTGCCATGTCTTTTGTGGCCTGATCCATCGAGCCTGATACATCCATAATACAAAACATAACGGCTTTGCTAGTGGGGTGGGGGCGTTTTTCATAATTACGAAAACGTAAGTCGTAGTTATCGATAAAAGGTACGGATTTTATTTGCTGTTTGAGTTGCTCAATTTCCTCTTGCAATAATGCTACGATAGCTTGGTCGCTGGCCGCTTGCTCAAGTTCCATCGCAAGTTGGCCTTCAAGCTCTGCTAAGCGCCTTTTTTTACCCGCACTCATGGCGACTCTCCTGGCGAGTGAGCCCTGCAATGAGCGTACTATATCAATATTACTGGGCATACCATCGCTACAAAAACCAGCCCGATGAGTTTTCATTTGTACAAGCTTATCTAGCTGGTTTTCTTGTAAGTTGGGCAGCGCTAAGTCTTCAAAGAGCAAATCAAGGTATTCATCTTTAGAAATAGAAAACACAAAGTCATCTTGGCCTTCGCCTGAATCGCTCGCATCGCCATCGCCTGCACCACCACCTTGGCCGCCTCTGGGGCGCTCAATTTTGTCACCTGTAGAGAATTGATCGTTGCCAGGGTGAATTTGTTCTCTGTCACCCCCTTTACCTTGGTGAAAAATGGGCTCGCTAATATCTCGTTGCGGGATAGATATACTCTCCCCTGAACTTGAATCGGTAACGCTGCGTTTATTAACTGCATCAGACACTGCTTCTTTTATTTGCTTTTTATAGCGCCTAATAAAGCGCTGACGATTAAGCGTGCTTTTGTTTTTACCATTTAAGCGTCTATCTATAAAATGCGCCATACTGTTCCCCCTAAACTACATGAAGGTTACTGCGATTTTCTAACCCGTAAATACCACTCAGAAAGTAAACGCACTTGTTTTTGCGTGTAGCCTTTTTCAACCATGCGGTTAACAAAGTCCTCGTGCTTTTGCTGATCCTCTGCTGAGGTTTTAGTATTAAAGGAGATAACAGGGAGAAGATCCTCAGTGTTTGAGAACATTTTTTTCTCAATAACCGTGCGCAGTTTTTCGTAGCTTGTCCATAGTGGGTTTTTACCATTATTGTGAGCGCGTGCACGTAATACAAAGTTAACTATTTCGTTCCTAAAATCTTTAGGATTAGAAATGCCGGCGGGTTTTTCTATTTTTTCAAGTTCTGCATTTAACGATGCGCGGTCAAATAGTTGTCCTGTATCTGGGTCTCTATATTCTTGATCTTGTATCCAAAAATCAGCATAAATTACATAGCGGTCAAAAATATTTTGCCCATACTCAGAGTACGACTCTAAATAAGCGGTTTGGAGTTCTTTGCCAATAAACTCAACATATTGTGGAATTAAATAGCCTTTTAAAAAGCTTAAATAACGCTCTTCCACTTCAGCGCTAAATTGTTCACGCTCTATTTGTTGTTCCAATACATAGAATAAATGCACTGGATTGGCGGCCACTTCAGTGGTATCAAAATTAAATACGCGTGACAAAATTTTAAAAGCAAAACGGGTCGAAAGGCCAGTCATACCTTCGTCAACCCCTGCGTAATCACGGTACTCTTGATAAGATTTCGCTTTAGGGTCAGTATCTTTTAGGGTTTCTCCATCGTATACTCGCATTTTTGAATAAATGCTTGAGTTCTCAGGCTCTTTTAAACGAGAAAGCGTAGTAAATTGTGCCAGTGTTTTTAACGTACCTGGTGCACAGGGGGCGCTTGCCAGTTCACTGTGCTGAATGAGTTTGTCGTATATTTTAATTTCCTCGGTAACACGCAAGCAGTAAGGAACTTTTACAATATACACCCTATCTAAAAACGCTTCGTTGTTTTTATTATTTTTAAACGTTTGCCATTCTGACTCATTTGAGTGAGCTAAAATCATGCCGTTAAAGGGCAGGGCGCTAATGCCCTCTGTACCGTTGTAATTACCCTCTTGCGTTGCGGTAAGGAGTGGATGCAGCACCTTAATAGGTGCTTTAAACATTTCTACAAACTCCATTAAGCCTTGGTTTGCTAAACATAATGAGCCTGAATAAGCGTAAGCGTCTGGATCGTTTTGAGCAAAGTGCTCAAGCTGACGAATATCTACTTTGCCTACCAATGCTGAAATATCTTGATTGTTTTCATCACCAGGCTCGGTTTTGGCTATACCAATTTGATTTAAAATAGAAGGGTAGCGCTTTAAAACTCTGAATTGGCTGATGTCACCATTAAATTCTTTTAGTCGTTTTGCAGCCCATGGCGACATAATGGTTTTTAAATAACGGGGCTTAATACCGTATTCTTTTTCAAGCACATTTGCATCTTCTACGGGGTCAAACAAACAAAGCGGGTGGTCGTTTACCGGCGAGCCTTTAATTGAGTAGATAGGTACCTGTTGCATTAAGTATTTTAGTTTTTCAGCGATTGAAGATTTACCTCCCCCTACTGGGCCGAGTAAATAAAGGACTTGTTTGCATTCTTCTAGTCCTTGAGCCGCATGTTTTAAATAAGAGACAATTTGCTCTATGGCATCTTCCATGCCGTAAAAGTCTTCAAATGCAGGGTAGCGTGCAACAACTCGATTAGAAAACAAGCGGCTTAAACGTGCGTCGGTTGCAGTATCAACCATTTGTGGTTCACCTATTGCCATAAGTAAGCGCTCGGGTGCGCTGGCATAAGCTGATTTATCATTTTTACAAATTTCTAAAAATTCGCTGATGCTGTATTCTTCTTCTTGTGCTGCTTCGTATCGTGCTTGGTAGTGCTCAAAAATAGTCATAATAACCTCCGAAACCCACTTTAAAAAGGTGCTTACTTTTTAAAGTCTAGTCTCAGTTTGAAATTTTTGTGCAATAAAATTAAAAATTTAAGTGAAAAAAGATCATGTGGCTAATTTATCAATTTAGCACGTATAAAGGCGGCTTAAATTTTTTAAAGGCATAAAAAAAGACGCCGAAGCGCCTTTTTAAATCAGCCTATAGTGGCTAATTAAGCGAAGTTAGCGTTCGCGAATTCCCAGTTAACAAGCGCCCAAAAACCTTTAAGGTAATCTGGACGCACATTACGATAATCAATGTAGTATGCGTGTTCCCATAAATCCACAGTTAGGATTGGTGTAACACCTTCGTCTGTAAGCGGCGTTGCTGCGTTAGATGTGTTTACGATATCTAATGAACCGTCAGCTAGTTTTACTAGCCATGTCCAGCTAGAGCCAAAGTTGTTAACAGCTTTGTCGTTTAGTGCATCTTTAAACGCGTCAAATGAGCCCCATTTCGCGTTGATAGCGTCAGCAATTGCACCTGTTGGTTCACCGCCGCCATTTGGAGATAGGCAGTTCCAGTAAAAAGTGTGGTTCCAAATTTGTGCAGCATTGTTAAATACGCCACCTTCAGATGAGCAAACAATCTCTTCTAAAGATTTGTTCTCAAATTCAGTACCTGGAATTAAACCGTTTAATTTAACAACATACGTGTTGTGATGCTTACCGTGGTGATACTCAAGAGTTTCTTTTGAAATGTGAGGCTCAAGTGCATCAATTGCATATGGTAGTGACGGTAGTTCAAATGCCATTTTTTATCTCCATCTTCTTTTGGTTGATAACTCGCTTGGTAGTACGTAATGCCTGATAGAACAGACCACTTACCTATACCAAACGAGAATATAGTGTTACTATAATTGTTGAGTATTTTACTCAAGTTTAAGCAAACAGCAATGCTATTGCTAAAGACTATTTCAATTGCGGCTTTATTTGCCCATTTTAAGTTATATATTTGTGGCCACAATGATTTATTTTCAAGCCCCGGATATATCAAGCTATCGTCATTTTGAGGTTGTAGATGGAAACCATTGATAAAATTAAACAGCAGATTTCTGAAAACCCAATTATCCTTTACATGAAAGGGTCACCTAAATTACCAAATTGTGGTTTTTCTTCACAAGCGTCACAAGCTCTAATGTCATGTGGCGAACCATTTGCCTATGTTGATATTTTACTTAATCCAGATATTCGTGCTGAGCTACCAGCATACGCTAATTGGCCTACCTTCCCACAGCTTTGGGTTGAGGGCGAATTGATAGGTGGTTGCGACATTATTATTGAAATGTTTCAGCGTGGTGAATTACAGCCATTGATCACTGAAACTGCAGCTAAATATAAAGAAGCTGACGCAGAGTAATAGTTACTTTGCTAAATTACTAAAGCCACGTTGAACGTGGCTTTTTTGTATGGAATTTAGCTTCTACTTATACCTGCCTTTTATTAATAATTGACGATATACCTTGCTGTAACAACTCATCACTTAACTAAAGTGCGTGCGATTCCTCAAGCAACCTTATAACGAGCCTTAATAACCCACCTTGTAGTTATATATTTTTAAATTCAGGTCTAGTTAGATAAAAATTCACTAAATGTGCAGTAAAACTGACACAAGTTTTAATAACTATACTCATGAACGCTTAAAAATCGTGATCCTAATCCTTAAATTCCCTAAAACCATAGTAAACTATCTAAATGTTAACTGAATTAGCTTAACTTTAGTGAATATTTATTCATTGTGATTCAGCTTTACGTTTACGTAAAGGGTCGGTTGTTAAGCCCTTTATTTTTACAAAATGTTAAAATTGACACCAGTGTCATAAAAAAATAACGGTTAAATAAGCACTAATTGTTAAAAGTTATGAGTTAAAAAGAAATCTTGCCTTGAAGTGAGAAATATTCAAGAATGTGAATATGTATTCAAAATAATATTGACTCTATTTACTATAGAGGCTAGTTTTGTGCGTCTGTTAGCAAATCGTCGAGCAGTTCATTCACGTTAACAGTGCAGCAAGGGGAGGGGTCTATGTTATACGACTCAAAATTAGAAAAAGATAATTGTGGCTTTGGCTTAATAGCCCAAGTAAATGGTCAAGCTAGTCATCGGCTTATTCGTACAGCTATTACTGGACTTGATCGCATGCAACACCGCGGTGGTATATCTGCCGATGGTAAAACAGGCGACGGCTGTGGTTTATTACTGCAAAAACCTGATAGTTTTTTTCGTGCCATTGCTAACGAGCATAACTGGCACTTAGGTAAAAATTACGCCGTAGGCATGGTTTTCTTAAATTCAGATCCCGTTTTAGCACAAGCTGCAAAACAGGTTTTATGTGAAGAATTAGAACAAGAAACACTTAAAATACTTGGTTGGCGTGAAGTGCCTACTGACCCTTCAATGCTAGGTCCTATTGCTACTCAGCAGTTGCCTGGTTTTGAACAAATTTTCGTTAGTGCGCCTGAAGGTTGGCGCTCTAAAGATTTAGAACGCCGCTTATATGTAGCACGTCGCCGCGCAGAAAAGCGTTTAGCAGAGGATGAGTCATTTTACATTGCTAGTTTATCTGGGTTAGTAACAATCTATAAAGGCCTTATGATGCCTGCTGATTTGCCTAACTTTTATTTAGATTTAGCCGACATTCGTATGACTAGCGCTATTTGTGTTTTCCATCAGCGTTTTTCTACTAACACACAGCCGCGTTGGCCTTTAGCGCAACCATTTAGGTATTTAGCACACAATGGTGAAATTAATACCATTGAAGGCAACCGCCAATGGGCCCGTGCACGTTCGTATAAGTTTTCTTCGCCACTTATTCCTGATTTACAAAGCGCAGCACCGTTTGTAAACGAAACTGGCTCTGACTCATCAAGCCTAGACAATATGCTGGAGCTGTTTTTAGCGGGTGGCATGGATTTATTCCGTGCTATGCGTATGCTTGTGCCACCTGCATGGCAGAAAAATCGTGCTATGGATGATGACTTACGTGCATTTTACGACTTTAACTCTATGCACATGGAACCATGGGACGGCCCAGCAGGTATTGTAATGTCTGATGGTCGCTTTGCAGCATGTAACCTTGACCGTAATGGCCTTCGCCCAGCGCGCTATGTTATTACACAAGACGGCTTTATCACACTTGCCTCTGAAGTAGGTATTTGGGATTACACTGCCGATGAAGTAGTTGAAAAAGGCCGTGTTGGACCAGGTGAATTATTAGTAATTGATACTAAGCTTGGCAAAATTTGGCACTCAGACGAAATCGATCAAGATTTAAAATCACGCCACCCTTATAAGTCATGGCTTGAAGAAAACGTTAAGCGTTTAACACCATTTGAAGAACTTACTGAGCAAGACGCGGGTAATCGCTCGTTTGATGACGAAACGCTTGCTAAGTACCAAAAAATGTTTGGCTACACGAATGAAGAGCTCGATAGTGTTATTCGTGTAATGGGTGAAAACGGCCAAGAAGCGACAGGCTCAATGGGCGATGACACGCCATTTGCTGTGCTAAGCGAAGGGCATCGTTCACTGTATGATTACTTCCGCCAAAAGTTTGCGCAAGTAACTAATCCGCCAATCGATCCGCTGCGTGAAAACCACGTAATGTCATTGGCAACGTGTATTGGTAGTGAGCAAAACGTATTTAATGAAACCACAGGCCATGCTAAGCGCCTACAGTTTGATACGCCAATTTTAATGTATGCTGATATGCAGCAGCTACTAAATGCCGATGACGAGCATTACAGCTACTGTAAAATTGATATTACATACACTGCAGAGGAAGGTTTAGAAAAAGCGGTTGCACGTATTTGCGACGCTGCACAGGAAAAAGCAGCTGCCGGCTGTGTAATGCTTATTTTATCTGACCGTAACTTTAGCGAAATCCAATTACCAATTCCTGCTGCAATGGCGGTAGGTGCTGTACAAAAGCGCCTTGTAGATAACAACTTACGTTGTGAGTCGAACATTATTATTGAAACGGGCAGCGTACGCGATGCACACCAATTTGCTGTATTACTTGGTTTTGGTGCAACCGCAATATACCCATACCTTGCATACGAGTCACTGGTCGCGATGAGCGACAGTAAAGTGATTGAAAAATCGTACTGCGAAGTGACGCTTTCGTACCGAAAAGCTATTAATAAAGGCCTTTACAAAATTATGTCTAAAATGGGCATAAGTACGATTGCATCGTACCGTTGTTCAATGCTTTTTGAAGCCGTTGGTTTATCAGATGCCATGATAGAGATGTGTTTTAAAGGTGTTGCAAGCCGTATTAAAGGCGCCTGTTTTAGCGATTTTGATAGTGATCAGCAAAAGCTACATAAACTTGCTTTTAGTAAGCGTAAGCTACTAAGCCATGGCGGCTTATTAAAATACGTGCACGGTGGTGAGTACCATGCTTACAACCCAGATGTTATTCAAACGCTGCAAAAAGCGGTACGCTCTGGAGATTACAAAGACTACGGCGCTTACGCTGATTTAGTTAATAACCGTCCTATTGCAACGCTACGCGATATGTTAGCGCTTAAATTACCTGAAAAAGGCATTAGCGTTGACGATGTAGAACCTGCCGAAAACCTATATAAGCGTTTTGATTCAGCAGCAATGAGTATTGGCGCACTTTCGCCTGAGGCGCATGAAGCGCTTGCCATTGCAATGAACCGCTTAGGCGGGTGTTCAAATTCTGGTGAAGGTGGCGAAGACAAACTCCGTTACAACACCGAGAAAAACTCACGAATCAAACAAGTTGCCTCGGGTCGTTTTGGTGTAACGCCGCACTACCTTCGTAATGCTGATGTAATTCAAATTAAAGTGGCGCAGGGTGCTAAACCAGGCGAAGGCGGACAATTACCAGGCGAAAAAGTAACGCCGTATATTGCAAAGCTTCGTTATTCAGTGCCGGGTGTAACATTAATTTCACCACCACCGCACCACGATATTTATTCTATTGAAGATTTAGCTCAGCTAATATTCGATTTAAAACAAGTAAACCCAGAAGCGATGATATCGGTGAAGTTAGTGTCAGAGCCGGGTGTAGGCACAATTGCCACAGGTGTAGCCAAAGCGTACGCCGACTTAATTACTATCTCAGGATACGATGGTGGCACAGGCGCAAGCCCGCTTACGTCTGTAAAGTATGCAGGTAGCCCTTGGGAGCTTGGCCTGGCAGAAACTCAGCAAGCACTTGTTGAAAACGGCCTTCGTCACCGGATTCGCTTGCAAACAGATGGTGGTTTAAAAACAGGTTTAGATATCATTAAAGCCGCTATTTTAGGTGCAGAGAGCTTTGGCTTTGGTACGGGCCCAATGGTGGCGCTAGGTTGTAAATACTTACGTATTTGTCATTTAAACAACTGTGCGACCGGTGTTGCAACGCAGGATGAAACACTTCGTCAAAAGCATTACCACGGCTTACCAGAAATGGCGATGAACTACTTTCAGTTTATAGCGCAAGAAGCACGCGAGATCATGGCAAGCTTAGGTGTTGCTAATCTAACTGACTTAATTGGCCGTTTAGATTTACTTGAAGCAATTGAAGGTAAAACAGCGAAGCAAAAGAAAATAGATTTATCGTCTGTGATTGCTCAGCCAAATAACCCAACGGGCGAAACCTTATTTTGTAGTGCGCCAAATAGCTCTCATTATTTAGGTGAACTAAACGAAACGTTACTAGGTAAAGCACAACAAGCAATTGATACTTCTTCGGGTATTTCGCTTGTGAGCCGCATATGTAATACAGACCGTTCAGTTGGCGCAATGCTGTCGGGTTACATCGCCTCAAAGCATGGCAACCAAGGTATGGCTGCAGATCCAGTATCGATTGAGCTACATGGTACTGCAGGGCAATCATTTGGTGTTTGGAATGCTGGTGGCCTTGAAATGACCCTTATTGGCGATGCAAACGACTACGTGGGTAAAGGCATGGCTGGTGGTAAGCTTGTTATTCGCCCACCGCTGGGGTCGTCGTTTGAAAGCCATAAAGCGACTATTGTGGGCAACACATGTTTGTACGGTGCTACGGGCGGTAAATTATTTGCTGCAGGCTGTGCAGGCGAGCGTTTTGCTGTTCGTAACTCAGGTGTACAAGCGGTAGTAGAAGGCGTAGGCGACAATGGGTGTGAATACATGACCGGCGGTGTTGTTTGTGTGCTTGGAAATGTTGGGGTTAACTTTGGCGCGGGTATGACAGGTGGTTTTGCTTATATTTTAGATGAGCGAAACGACTTTGAAAAACGCATCAACCCAGAGCTAGTTGAAGTAGTAACACTTGATGATTTAAGTTCGCACCAAGAGCATTTACGCGGCTTAATTGCCGAGCATTTAGAGCTTACAGGTTCATGTCGAGCAGAAACCATTTTAGCTAATTTTGAACTGTATTTACCTATGTTCAAACTAGTTAAACCAAAATCAAGTGATGTAAAAAGTTTACTCGGGCACCGCGCTCGTAGTAGCGCAGAACTTCGTGTTCAAGCGCAATAAGGGGGCAGTATGAGCGAAAATGTATATCAATTTATAGACGTGCAGCGCGTAGATCCGCGCAAAAAACCAATCTCGTCGCGTAAAAAATCTTTCGTGGAAATTTACGAACCCTTTTCTGAGAACCAGGTAAATTCACAAGCTGACCGTTGTTTAGATTGTGGTAACCCTTACTGTGAATGGAAATGCCCAGTGCATAACTACATTCCACAGTGGTTAAAATTAATTAGAACAGGCCGTATTTTAGAAGCGGCTGAGCTTTCTCATCGTACAAACAGTTTGCCAGAGGTATGTGGACGTGTTTGCCCACAAGACAGACTGTGTGAAGGATCATGTACGCTTGATGAAGAGTTTGGTGCAGTAACCATTGGTAACATTGAAAAGTATATTACCGATACGGCATTTAAAATGGGCTGGAAACCAGACATGTCATACGTGACATGGACGGATAAAAAAGTGGCGATTATTGGTGCGGGCCCGGCTGGTTTAGGGTGCGCAGATATTTTAGTGCGTAACGGTGTAAAACCAGTGGTTTTTGACCGTCACCCAGAAATTGGTGGATTACTGACTTTTGGTATTCCTTCTTTCAAACTTGAAAAAGAAGTAATGCAAAAGCGCCGTGAAATTTTCACCGAAATGGGTGTTGAATTTAAGCTAAACGTTGAAGTGGGTGTAGATATCACTATGGACGAAATTTTAGCTGACTACGACGCGGTATTTTTAGGTGTAGGTACATATCAGAGTATGCGCGCTGGTCTTGAAAACGAAGACGCACCAGGCGTACACGATGCACTACCATTTTTAATTGGTAACACAAATCGCGTTATGGGTTACGATGAAAAAAACCAAGCGTGTATTGATATGGCCAATCAAAAGGTTGTGGTACTTGGCGGTGGTGATACCGCGATGGACTGTGTGCGAACTTCTATTCGCCAAAATGCAGCTAAAGTAACGTGTGCTTATCGTCGTGATGAAGAAAATATGCCAGGCTCTAAACGTGAAGTTAAAAACGCTAAAGAAGAAGGTGTAAACTTTACTTTTAATGTACAGCCAACGGGCATTGTACTTGATGATAATGGCCATGTTGCCGGCGTTAAAATGGTTAAAACTCAACTTGGTGAGCCTGATGAAAACGGCCGTAGCCGAGCAGAAGTAGTACCGGGCTCAGAGCACGTACTTGAGGCAGACCAGGTTATTATGGCGTTTGGCTTTAAACCACACAAACTGGACTGGTTAGAAAAGTATGATGTAGAAATTAACCACTGGGGCGGCATTAACGCACCAGAGCAAGGTGAATTTACTCATCAAACAACGAATCCAAAAATATTTGCAGGTGGCGATATAGTGAGAGGCTCTGATTTAGTTGTAACAGCTATTTTTGAAGGCCGTAACGCTGCTGAAGGTATTATGGATTATTTAGAGGTTTAATTACCGCGTTACGTTTTTAAATGTAATAAAGGCAAGTTAACGGGCTTAATGCCGATCAACTAAGGCATATTTAATGATCCATTGACCGAGCTACTGGTTAATATATAAAGGCTTCTGAATTGATTCAGAAGCCTTTTCTTTTGCAACTCACTTCCGCAATTTCTCTGCCAATGGGCATGCATTAAACACAGAATTACTAAGGTAACCCAGTGATTTCCTTTGTCCTGTGTTTATTAAGCAATGTGCAGAACTTGTAGGTGAAGCAACGATAAGACGTAAAAGATTACCTGCCGAGATGGCAGTATAAACCGTCATTTGTATGTCACTTTATCGCGAAGACCCACGCAGGAATATTGTCAGTAAATTAAGTTTAGCATTGCCCAGTAAAACAAGAGCGAGCTTATCCAAGGTATGTGCTACCTAAACCCCGTAAGTGCCCCAATAAAAACGCCAGATAGCTCTTAACTGATAGGCTCGCTTCTTTAAGTGAAAAAGTATTAAAAAATTGCCATTAACCAACAATTAACGAGTAAATCTTGCTTAAAGTGCTATTTCAGTACAAACTTGCAGCTAACTTCTTTTTTGAATCCTCGGATAATGAGTTTTTAAAGCTCACTTGCAATTAAAAAATAATAATATGAATGCATACTCAGACAACAGAGAAAGAAAGCTAATTGTACGCTTTTTTTCGACTATCGGATTTATAGCTACCTTCGCTATGGCGTGTAATGCATTGTCTAATACTGATGTAATACTTGGTACTATGCTGTTAGTTTCTGCGGGGTTTTATGCGTGGGCTTTTAGCCTTTACCGTGCAGTCGAAAAATCAGCGACGACCATTTTATATAATCTTTACTGTTTAATGCTCTATTTAGTGATCACGGGCGGAGCTGAAGGAACCGGCCCCATTTGGATATTTATTGTATCACCGGTGACTTATTCAATCAGAGGCCTTAAAAAAGGAACTGTTGATATCATAGCTTTTTTATTTGCAGTGATCGCCGGATTTATCATCACAGATAGTTTTAATATTTACGATTACCAACCTGAAGCACTGCCGCTGAGGGTAGTTATCTCCTTTATTATAGTGGCCTTATTAAGCGGTTTTTACGAGCGCTCACGCGAAAAATACAATGAAAAAATAGTTGCGCTAAGTATCAAAAATGAACGCCTCGCCACAATAGATCATTTAACTGATTTACCAAACAGACGTTTCATGATGAAAGAGCTGGCGCAGCTTAAACATCTTCATAAAAAAACTAAACAGCCTTATGTAATTTTGTTAGCTGATGTTGATAATTTCAAAAAAATTAATGACAACTACGGCCACGACTTTGGTGATGAAGCGTTAACTCAACTTGCCAATATTTTAAAAAAGAGTTTGCCAAAGCAAGCTATAGCTTCGCGTTGGGGCGGTGAAGAGTTTTTAATTGCATTACATAACAGCGACAAAGAGCAGGGGCAGAGTATTGCAGAAAAAATTCATGCAGAATTACAAAAAAAACCAGTGCGTATGAATGGAAACTCGGTGGTATTAACCATAAGTATAGGGCTTGCGCAAAGCCAGTTAGCTACAACTATAGCCCAAGACATAAAACTGGCCGACGAGTTGTTATACAAAGCAAAAGAGCAAGGTAAAAATAGAACGTGCTCTTAGCACCTATATTAGTCAGTCCATAGAAAAGCTATCAAGGCTTGGGCGGCTTTTACTTTTTCGCCGCTGCACACTTAAATAGCATATTGCACTGCACAGTATTTGTGCTAGTAAAAGTAACCATTGGTGATTTGCCACAATGTTGCCAATAATAAACCACTGCCATACACTCACAGTTACTTGATAAACCAATATAATTTTTAAAAAGCTAAAAAGCTTTTGTTTAAATTCTGCGTGCTTAAATTTACTAAACCCAATAAGCAAAAAGCTAAAAACTACAAGTAGCCACCCAGTAACATGGCAAAAATTTATCAGCATGTTTTGCATTTAAAACGTCTCTCTACTGTTGTAGCAAAAGTATAATTTAGGCGTGTGCCATAATAAGCTCTTTTGCATTTGCCTTAGCGGTTTTACTTATATTGTCGCCACCAAGCAAGCGCGCAATTTCGTTAATGCGTCCGTCTTTATTTAGGCTGAGCATTTGGGTAAAAGTCTCGCCTTGTGCAATTTCTTTTGCTACAAAAAACTGCTGGTGCGCACTGCTTGCAACCTGCGGTAGATGAGTTACACAAATAACCTGTGTTGATTTTCCTAGTTGGCGTAGTAACTTCCCTACAGAGGAAGCGGTAGGGCCTGATATTCCAACGTCAACTTCGTCAAAAATAAGCGTTGGCGTTGTCACTTTTTGTGCAATAATCACCTGTATAGCTAAGCTTATACGCGACAACTCACCACCCGAGGCTACTTTAGCTAAAGGCTGCAATGGCTGCCCAGGATTAGTAGAAACCAAAAATGAAACACTATCAAAACCTAGCGCGTTGGGTTGGCGTTCAACTTCTTGGTTAAGCTGAATTTCAAAGACCCCATTTTCCATCGACAGGTTAGCCATGCTGTCACTAATTAGTTGGTTTAAGGTATTAGCATATTTTTGACGGCTTTCGCTTAATTGTTCGCCGGCTTTTTGGTATGCACTGAGCGCATTACTTATTTCATCGTCTAATTGTGCCAAACGTGAGCTATTGTTGCTAATTGACTCCAGCTCTTGTGTTAAACCTTGATGAAACTCAACCAGCTCTTGTGGCTTTATGTGATGCTTACGGGCTAAGTCCATTGCGCCACTTAAGCGGGTTTCCACCTCTGTTAATCGGGTGGGGTCTAGGTCGGCTTGCTCTGCATAGTTTCTTACTTCTCTGCTTGCTTCTTCTACTTGAACTGCGGCTTCATCTAATAATGCAGCCACACCAGCTAAACTTTCATCATAATTTGCAAGCTCGGCAAATTGCTGTGCGCTGTGTTGAAGCATAGAGCAGGCATTTTGTTCATCACTTTCGTATAGGTGCTGCAGTTCGCGCTGACACGCTTCTAAAATAGTTTGGCTATTACTTAGTTTGTAGTGTTCGGCTTCTATTTTTTCAAACTCGCCGTCTTGTAAGGCAAATTCGTCTAATTCGGCAACTTGGTATTCGAGTAATTGTTTTTGCGCAGCTTGCTGTAGCTGCTGTTGCTCAAGCTGTTTAAATTCTTTTTGTAGGTTTGCATAGAGCTTATAGCTTTGACTAACCGCTTTTACAAGCTGGTTATGGCCTGCATAGGCGTCAAGCAGCTGCAGCTGGTGTTCAGCTTTTAAAAGGTGCTGATGAGCATGTTGCCCGTGAATAGAAATTAAGTATTGTCCCAGTTCTTTAAGTTGAGCGGCTGTAACAGCGCTGCCATTGATATAGCTTTTACTTCGACCATTTTTACATACAACACGTCTAAGTAGGCACTCGTTGTCGTTACTGGTGAGCATGTGTTGTTCTAAAAATGCTTTGGCAAGAGGGAGAGCAGTTAAATCAAATTGTGCACACACTTCGGCTTTATCTGTACCTGGGCGAACAGCCGACGCTTCAGCGCGTTCGCCAAGGCACAGTGAAAGAGCATCAATGGCAATAGATTTACCCGCGCCGGTTTCACCCGTGATCGCCGTCATGCCGTTATGCCACTCAGTGCTTAAATTACTTACAATTGCAAAATTTTTAATTTCTAAACCAATTAACATACTGTTCATCCATCCAGTGAATTAACTGTTAATTTATACAGTGTTTAGGTTTTTTGCAAATTAATTTTTTACTTTTTAAGCAACACTGGCATTTTGAGAAAGCTGTTCATCAGTATTCGCACTTTCATCAGAAGGGCCTTCTTCAGCATTTTCAAGGGGTTCGCTAGGATTTACAGGTGTGTCAGTTTTAATTTGTAGAATCAATGAAGGTAAAATTTCTTGATAAAACGCTTTATTAAAAAGTATACCTTGCTGCGGTAACTCACTCACAAAGTACTGTATATTGTCTTGCAGAGCTTGGGTGTTTTCATTTAGCACTGCTTTTTGAAACTCAATCGAAAGCGTACTTACTAAACTGTCGTTAATATCTTCTAAATGCTGTAGGTTTTCCTCTGTATGAGGTTGAACCACAAAAAAGTTACTCACAATTGCCTGAATTTGCGCTACATATTTAGGTCTTATTATTTTGGCTTCTAATAAATTGTTAAGCTTAGTTTTAAGACGAGTGTTTACGTGGGTAACACGTTCGTTAAATTGTTTCTTTTTGATTTCTAGGGCTTTTTTTCTATTGTTTTCAACCCTAATGTAAGCGCCAAGCAAAGTGATAAGTAATAACAAAGCAAAGATAACAACATAAGTCATTGCTAGATATTCCTAGTTTGATTAATTTTTATTTGTTCTGTATTTTGCGCTAAAGCACTACACATGGCAATAAAATTAGTATAAACGGCTGCCCCAATTAAGTTTAGTACGTAAAACGTTGTAGTAAGAGTAGTTTTTTGGGTGAATTAAGCGCAGTTTTCTATCTGCTTTTTTAATTACGACTTCATCGCCGGGTAAAACGGCAAGCACGACATGGCTGTCGCAACTGACTTGTAAACTGTCGGTGTTATCAAGGCTTAACTTTAAACGTACCTCATTATCTGCATCAACAACTAATGGCCTGCTCGATAATGTATGCGGAAACATAGGTACGAGTGAAATAGCATTAAGCTCAGGCGTTAAAATGGGACCACCACCCGATAAAGAATAAGCTGTAGAGCCTGTCGGGGTTGATACAATTAAACCATCAGAGCGTTGAGAAAACACAAAGTCATTATTGATAAAAGCCTCAAACTCAATCATGTGGGCTACTTTATCGGCATGCAGCACCGCTTCGTTGACGGCTGAATTGGCGCTTTTAAGTTCATTATGACGGTATACTTCTACTTCGAGTAAAAAACGTTTCTCTTCTAAATAGTCGCCACTTAATACTTGCTCAAGGCTGCCTTCAAAGCCTTCGGGGTTTAAATCGGTTAAAAAGCCCAAATTACCCCTGTTAACCCCAATTACAGCGACATCAAAGCGTGCCAACACACGTGCAGCACCAAGCATATTGCCATCACCCCCTACAACAATAGCAAGGTCAGCTTGTTCGCCTAAGCTAACAAGGTCAACTTGATGCGTATCAGGCACATCAGATAATTGCCCGCCGGTGCGCTTTTCTACAATCACTGTAAAGCCAAGAGCCGATAAAAAAGTATGTAAACGTTGTAACGTAGCCGCAGCTTTAGGGTGGTTTGGCTTACCTATAAGGCCAATAATTTTAAACGGTGAGTGCATAATGGCTGCAATAATAGTAATAATATTTTTGTAGAGTAACTCAAAACACAAATGTTTGAAAACATAGATTTAGCTATATGATAATGATTCAATTAAGGCTTTATATTACAAAGCTGCTAAGTAATAGTTATTAGCTTAATATATTAAATTCCACTTTAACTTTGGTATTTACTGTTTAAAAATAGTGCTTGCAGCGTTTTATTGGAATACCTGCAATAGCATATTCACTTAAAGCGTGCTTTAGGCTTGAATTTGTTTTAACTGCCCCGATATCTCTTTCATGCAACAAGATGTAGATAACATGAATATAAACCCTCGAGATCAACAAATTTTTTCAGCAGTGATGAGCCTTTATTGTAATGGTGAAGGATTGCCCGTTCCATCAACAAAAATAGCGAAGCAAAAAGGCATGGCGGTATGCTCTGCCACTGTACGAAATGCTATGGCGCGACTTGAAAAAGTAGGCTTGTTATATTCCCCCCATACATCAGCAGGGCGTGTGCCAACAAACCAAGGGTTTGATTATTGGTTTGATGAGTTTTTTCCGTTAGCTGATATTGCAAATTATTGGCAACCAGAGCAAACACAGTTAGTTGAGCTTGCGCATGGGCTGAGCCAAAAGTATCAAGTATGTTGCTGCGTTGGCCTACCTCAGGCAAGTTCACAACAAGTATTTAGAGTAGAAGTGCTGGAGTTCGATTCTAACAATTGGTTGGTATTACTCATAGACAGGGCAGGGCAAAGCCACAATATTTGCATCAACAAACCTGATGACTCATCAGACGCAGTGCGCTATCAATTTGCTACTTGGCTAAACACGGTTTTCAGCCAACAAACTTTAATGGAGGGTTTGTACCGCATGCAAGCCATGGCAAACACCGCACCGCGTAACTGCCATGACTCACTCACACAGTGGACACGCCAACTTAGTCAAAAGTTAGGGTCTGATAACAGCATTGTCGTCGGCGAAAACTATTTATATAAAAAAATCGACTGCGAACAAAGCTTAAATATTGGCGTTTCATTTTTAAATTTTGTCGAAGATAAACTCGCATTTAAAAATGGTGTATCAGTATTAAACACTGAAAACTTACCGTTTACTGACTGCAATGAGCTGATTGTAATTAGTGTTCCGTATTTTCAGGAGCAAGAATATCAAAGCCGTTTTTGCGTAATTTGTCCTAAATCGGCGCAAATTGAACAATTAATCCAAGAATTTAAATTATTAGAGCCATCTAACTCTTGAATCTTTTTATTCAATCCCCATAATTACCGCAGTTGTAAAGAATTGGAGCACGTATTTTATGTCTGAGCAGACACAAAACCCAGAGCAAGAAGTAGAACTAAACGAAGAAGTAGCTCAAATGGAAGCTGATGTTGAGGCTGCAGTAGAAGCCGCAGAGCAGCATGAGGCAGACCAAGAGCAAAGCCCTGAAGCTGAGATTGCAATGTTATATGCAGAGCTTGAAGCTGCAAAACAAACAATTGCAGATCAAAAAGACAGTGTTGTACGCGCCGCCGCTGATGTAGATAATATTCGTCGTCGTGCCGCACAAGACGTAGAAAAAGCACATAAATTTGCACTGGAAAAGTTTGCTAACGAATTACTACCGGTAATCGATAACCTAGAGCGCGCTATTGAGTTTTCTGATAAAGAAAACGAAACCTTAAAGCCAGTGCTTGAAGGTATTGATATGACAGTTAAAAGCTTCAACGATGCAGTTGCAAAGTTTGGCGTTGAAATTGTTAACCCACAAGGTGAGCAGTTTAATCCAGAATTCCATCAGGCTATGTCTATCCAGCCGAGTAACGATGTATCACCAAATACAGTACTTGCAGTAATGCAAAAAGGCTATACTTTAAATGGACGTTTATTGCGCCCAGCTATGGTTATGGTATCTAAAGAAGCCGACGCTTAATTAGTTACTGCTTGTTATAAAAAATGCCTCATGATGAGGCATTTTTTTTGTCTATTTTATAGTGGATTAATTGCACAAGTATAGTCAGTAGCACAGCGCTAAACATTAAGCTCGAAAACGGCACAGCGCTTTTAGCATGCATAACTGCCAGAAGAGGACCTACAAGTGCGCCACTGCCAAAGCGCAGCGTACCGATGACAGCTGTAGCGGTGCCGGTGTTTTTTTCAAACTTCATTAATATCAACGAATCAGCATTACTCGCTGTTACCCCCAAGCTCATCATTAATGGCGCAATAGCCGCTACAATATAATATAAAGAAAGGTGTAACAAACTAAATGTTAGCAGTGCCAGTCCTGAGCAAAAACCACATACAAGTCCAATGTAGAGCATTTTACGAGAGCCGATTTTTGGCACTATTCGGGTATTTAAAAAGTTACCAAACATTAGAGCCATGACATTAAAGGCAAATAAAATCCCGAATAATTGCTCGGAGACATCATATAAATCAAGGTATACAAAAGGCACTGAGGTTAAAAAACAAAAAAAGCCAAACGAGACAAACATCGAGCTTAAAATATCTGCACGGGCATCTTTATTACTCAGCACAGTTTTATAACTGTCAAAAAACAAGGCTAGGCCTTTTTTTTCATTTTTATGAATGGGGATATCTATTAAATATACTTGAACAAGCGCTAATATTAAAAAGCTATATCCAGCAAGCACTAAGAATATAGTAGACCATACCGAAAACCCTAAAATAAATGACCCAACAGAGGGAGCAACTAAGGGGGCTACCATCATAATCATAGAAACATACGACATGCCTTTAGCGGTGTTTTTTTGATAAATATGCCTAATTATGCCAGGCACAACCACCGTGGCCGCCGCCCCGGTGAATGCTTGAACGGCTCTAAGCACCCAAAAAGTGTGTATTTCACTGGTAAAGGCCAACGCAAATGAACTTGCACCAAATAAGGTTAAGCCAATACGGGCTAGTTTTCGCCGTCCGAGTTGATCGGCAACAGGGCCAAAAAATAGCATACCTAACGAGTAGCCAGCCAAATAAATACTTAGCGAAATTTGTACGTTTGGCATACTGGTTTGTAAATCGTTCGCTATAACCAACATGGCCGGTAAATACATATCAATAGCTAATGGCGTTATAGCCACAATACTGGCTAACAAAGGTAACAATATTCGGGTATTAAAAGACGAGGCCGAGGCGTCCATGTAATCACTCAACATTCTTTAAAAACAGGGCCTACAGTGTAACAGGGCAAAGCAAGGGTATAAACTGAGTTTAACTAGTAAGTTAATTTATTTACATACAATAAAAAGCGAAGCAATAAAGGAGCAAAGATTCTAAACTGGCACTGTGTTTGCTATTCTACAGCTAATAAAAAATAAAGACTTGAAGGAACCACCATGAAAAAACTAGCCCTTGCCTTACTCGCAACTGCAGTTTTAGCAGGCTGTAAAACATCGCCTACGGGGCGTACGCAAATAGCACTGTATTCAGACCAACAAATGAGTGAAATGGGCTCGGCCAGTTTTGCTCAAATGAAAGAATCGCAGCCAATTAATAAAGATGCAAAAACCAATGCGTATGTAAATTGTATTGCTGATAAGGTCGTGGCTGTTTTACCACAAGAATATGCTTCTCAAAACTGGGAAGTTGTTGTATTTGAAGATGAGTCGGCCAATGCCTTTGCACTACCTGGGGGCTATATTGGTGTACATACGGGCTTATTAAAAATAGCCACCAATCAAGATCAGCTTGCAACAGTACTCGGGCACGAAGTGGGCCACGTTATAGCAGAGCATTCAAATGAGCGCGTATCACAAAGCTCAATATTAGATACAGGTATGCAATTAGGAAGCGCTGCACTTGAGATGGGTAACGTGCAATACCGTAACGAAATTATGCAAGGTCTTGGACTCGGCGCACAGTATGGCGTAGTTTTACCGTTTAGCCGCTCGCACGAATCAGAGGCCGATACAATTGGCCTAGATTTAATGGCGCAGGCGGGCTTTAATCCACAAGAGTCGGTAACGCTTTGGCAAAATATGAGCGCAGCGGGCAGTGGTAGCACACCAGAGTTTTTATCAACTCACCCAGCACCGAGCAATCGTATTAAAAATTTACAATCACAAATGAGCGAAGCGCTTAGCGAGCAAAGTACGGCTAAATCGCAGGGTAAAAACCCGCAATGCACGCTGTAAATTAGTTTTTATATAAAAGCCCTGTAAGCAGTTTACTTACAGGGCTTTATTTTATTAAGTATCAAGCTATTACTCATACCAATCCGCGTAAGTAAGTGATCTATTTTGGGGATGGATAAACGTGTTGATAGCAAGGCAAAAAATTCGCTATTTAGTTGTTCTAAATGAGAATTTTTTAACGCAGATAGCGACACGTTTAGCCCCGTAAAATGATTAGATATTATTGCGGATTGGTATTACTTAGTGCTTGTTTAAACACTGCTTTAAAGCGCTCAAAATCTTCTACTTGTGGTAAGTGCCCTAAATTATCAAGTTCAAACAATTGTGCATTAGGAATAAGCGCAGCAGCGTGTTTTCCTAATTTGTCGTAACGCCCCAGCTCGTAATCAATTCCGTCTTTTTTCCAGTTTCGGCCAGGCCCCGTTCTGTCGCGTGTGCCAATAATTAATTTAACTGGCACGGATAGGTCTTTAAATTCAGTGATCACAGGTTGGGTAAAAATCATATCGTAGGTTTTTGCGTTAACCCAGGCAATTTGCTCTTTATCTGGGCCTTGTATCTGTCCTGTTATAAAGTCAGTAAGGGCAGAGTAGGTGGCATTCCACTTTCCATCGTAATAATTTTTTTGCTGGTACTTTTTAACACCCTCGGGGGTTTTGTTAAGCTCATTTTTATAAAAGAAGTTGGTGTCTTTGTATTTTACATAGTGTAGATAGTTTTCAAGCCCTATTGGGTTAAGCAAAATCAGTTTAGAGGTTGTATCTGGGTACATTAATGCAAAGCGGCTCGCTAGCATCCCGCCCATAGAGTGGCCAACAACAATCGACTTCTGTAAATTTAGCGAGTCCATTAATGCGCGTGTATGATGAGCTAGCGCCGCAAACGAATATTGATAGTTAGTCGGCTTAGAGGATTTACCAAAGCCAATTTGATCAGGGATCAACACGCCAAAGCCAAGCGATTGTAAGTAACGTGCTGTGGGGCTCCAGTAGTCGGCATTAAAGTTTTTACCGTGCATTAGCGTAACGGTAGGCATATTTTTTTTAGTTGGCTTTAAATGAATATATGCCATTTTTAGGGAATGTTTTTGTGACTCAATATTATAGTAATTTACTTTAAAGTCGTACTGGTAATTAGTTAAAAGGGCATCATAAGCGAGGGAGTGAGAGTGTTCTGTACTACTGGCAAACGTATTATTCGTTAATGCTAACAATGTAGAAAAACATATAACTTTAAATGGCGACATTTTGTTACTCCTTTAAAAGAAGAGCCATAAGCTCAAAAGAAGTAAGACAATAACCAAGTATTACAGGCTGTTCAATTAAATAGTGTTCAAGGCATAAAAAAACGGAGCGCTTTAAAGGACTCCGTTAATGTATTTTAAACTTTAAGAGACTACTTAAAATGTCCACTCAACATGTATTTGTGGTACTGACTCAGTGACCTCGGTCCCTAGCTTGTTGTGCCAATATTGTAATTCCATACCCAGTAACAGCGTGTTTTCTTTCATTTCTAGGGCGTGGCCCATATCCCACACTAAAATAGGCTGTGCAAGTATCCACGCTTCTACGTCGTTACCAAATTCATCTTCGCGCTCTGCGATGTATTCAGCGTGTCCTTTAAAGCTAAATTTTTGCGAGCCTAGGGTAAACGGGTATTCAAAGGCAACATCAAACATCCAGCTATTAGTTTCAATAGGAGCGCCGCCTTTTGCTACGCCTTCACTGTCGTCAATATAGGCAGTCACAAGTGTTTGAAAAAAGTTGAACCCGGGTACATCCCAGCTTAATTTAACACCCGGCAAGTACTTCATCATTTTAGCATCGCCTGCAACGTTAATTCCGCCAGTTAGGCCTACATCTAATAATGCACCTGCGCCAATTTTTTCACCGCTGATAGCCGATAAGCTTAGCGTTGAATACCATTCGCCGTAAAAGTCATTATCTTGGTAGCCGTCGGTTGTATCGTCTTTGCTGTAATCAATAAAGAAAAAGTTATCACCGTAATCATAGCCCGATGCATGCTGCAGCGAGTAAACAGTCGTATCTGATTCTTGCTTGGTAAATGGGTTTTTTTGATCGCCATTATTAACATGTAATGCGGTACTGCTCCAGTCAGCAGCAAGGGCAGAAGATGATAAAGCGATTGACGTAAGGGTAACGAGGGGGAGTAATTTTTTAAATTTCATAATCTGTATTTAACTATAATTTTAGTGACACGCGAAAGCGCGCATTATAGCACAAGGTCTTGATTTGTAGATTATTATTTTAACATATGTTGCAGCTTACTTATTAAGCTGCAACATCGGGTTTTGCACAAAGTTTAGGCTTTATTACGGCGCAAACAAATAACGGCAATGGCAGTAAAAGCTAAAATAAAGCAGTAGTAAGATGAGGTTGATACTTCCCACGGGCTAATTTTAAACGTAGCACCTAACAGTAATGCTTGAGCACCATAGGGTAGTGAGCCTTGCGTAACACATGCAAAAATATCGAGCAAGCTTGCAGAGCGTTTACCACTTATTTCACCATCATCAGCAAGCTTTTTAGCAATAGGGCCAGCAACAATAATGGATACCGTGTTATTGGCTATACACACATTGCTGGTTAATACCAAGGCTGCTATACCAAGCTGATCAGCTACTTTGCGGTGCCACTTGGCAATCACTTTTGTAATGGCTTGAATTTTTTGTGCCAGAAAATCAAGGCCGCCGTTAATACGAATAAATTCAGATAAGCCACCAATGAACATAGAAAGTAAAAATATTTCCTGCATATCGGTAAAGCCTTTGTAAATATCTTTTACAAAGCTTGCACCTTCGTAGCTGCCGGTAAAGCCCATTAGCGCAGCAAATACAATACCGCTAAATAGCACCACAAACACGTTCATACCGGCTACAGCCAATACTAAAATAAAGGCATAGGGCAGCACTAATAATAAATCAAAATCTTTTGTTTCTACTGCTTGTGGCGCAGGGGTTAAATAAAGCAGCAAAGCAATGGTTAATACTGCGGCAGGAACCGCTATTTTTAAGTTTTCTTTAAACTTGTCTTTCATTTCACAGCCCTGCGTACGTGTTGCAGCAATGGTTGTGTCTGAAATAATAGAAAGGTTATCACCAAACATTGCGCCCGATACTATCGTACCGGCCATTAGCGCAGGGTCGATACCAGTTTTAACCGATACCGCATAAGCAATTGGCCCGATAGCGCCAATGGTACCCATAGATGTACCCATTGCGGTAGAGACAACCGCTGCAATTAAAAATAGACCAGGCAATAACAGCGACGGGGGTATAAGTGACAAGCCAGCATTTACCACTGCATCTACGCCACCGGTTGCACTTGCAACGGCCGAAAACGCACCGGCAAGTAAATAAATTAAACACATGGTAATAATGTTGTTGTGTCCTGCACCTTTAATAAAGGTTTCAACACATTGGTTTACAGTGCCTTTGTTTAAAATAAAGGCAAGCATAATAGCGGGTAAAATTGCAACCGGGGCAGGGAGCTGATAAAAAGCGTAATCGACCCCTTGAGATTGTAAATATAAACCTGAGCCTAAAAAAAGGGCTACAAAAGTAAGAAGGGGAAGCAAAGACAATATTGCTTTGTTTTTATTAAATGTTGGCTGCATAAGTATTCCTCATAACCAGTTAGTATAACCACAGCCAAAACTCCTCTTTTAGCTGAATTTAGTAGATCACGCTTTAGTAAAAAGGTGATGACCACAGCGCCCGCAAGCCAAAGACCAAATCGACGCGAAAGAGAAGTTTAAATGTATAGATGGCTAAAGTAAACTGGTATTGTTATTATTATTTAATTAAAGGCTTACCTGACTATTGCACGACTTTTAGATAATATCTACCGGTGTGCGATTATATGCGACTAATAATTGTTCAATGCAAGTGTAGGTCGGCAAATTAGTCAGGGTACGCAACAACAGATCCAACTAAATCAGATTAAGGCAATAACAATGAATCGAATAGGTGTTTTTGGTGCTAACGGCAGAATGGGCTTAGCCTTATTAGAAGCTGCGACAATTAAAGAGCAAACACAACTTGGTGGTGCGTATGTTCGCAGCAACTCATCGTTATTGGGTATTAATGTAAATCAAGTAAACAGTGCAGCCGACAAAACCATTTGTTTTAGCGACGAGAATAAGGTTGTTGATGTTGATGTACTTATCGACTTTACGTTACCAGCAGGTATGCGCAATCACTTAAAAACAGCGCTCGATAAAAAACTGCCTATGGTTATAGGTACCACAGGTTTAACGAGCGAAGACATGGCATTATTAGGAAATGCTGCTAAACATATTCCTATTGTGTTTGCGCGTAACTACAGCGTTGGCGTTAATGTGCTACTCAACCTAGTGCAAACTGCGGCCACTAAATTTGGTGATGACTTAGATATAGAAGTTTTTGAAGCGCATCATCGTCATAAAATAGATGCACCATCGGGCACGGCATTGGCCATTGGTGAATCTATTGCACAGGCTAAAGGGTGGGATCACGATGAAGTAGCAGTATACGACCGCAGCCAAGTAGAAACCGCAAAATCGCAAAATGAAATTGGCTATTCGGTCTTAAGAGGCGGGGACATAGTAGGTGAACACACTGCCTATTTCGCAACTATGGGCGAAAGGCTTGAATTAACCCACAAAGCAAGCTCGCGAATGACCTTTGCGTTAGGTGCTATAAGGGCTGCGCAGTGGTTACAAAACAAACCGGCAGGACTTTATGATATGCAAGATGTGCTAGATCTGAAGTAGTTTAGTTACTTTTTTAGCTGTTTGGGTCTATTTTTGCCTAAAGCGACTTATTTTTAGTGTTTATCTAAATAACGTTAGACCTAAATAGCATCTTCATGTAGAATGCAGCCAATTTGCCAAAAATTACTAAATGCGTGTTTCCAATTATACCCAAGTGGCTAGTAAAACCAGGGGTTTCAGTGGGAATGAAAAGAGTTTTAGGCAAGAAAAATGATTGAAGGTTTAGCGTTTTATATCGGCATCATTTAAGACTGCGTAAAACAATTTAAGCTCACAAAAAAATCTGGTTCTGACGATCCCTCTGGGTATTGGCGGGGTGTTAAGCATTTGCTTACTCCCGTTTTTTACTGTTAGGAGGTTTAACTTGACTAAATCCGCTCTGTTAGTCCTAGAAGACGGCACAGTGTTTCGCGGTACTGCAATCGGCGCTGACGGCATGTCAGTCGGTGAAGTAGTATTCAATACGTCTATGACTGGTTATCAAGAAATTTTGACTGATCCATCATACGCGGAACAAATCGTAACTTTGACGTACCCACATATCGGCAATACGGGTACCAACAGCGAAGACGAAGAAGCGAATCAAATTTGGGCTAAAGGCCTAGTGATCCGTGATTTGCCACTGCTAGCAAGTAACTTTCGTAACGAGCAATCGTTAGATGATTACTTAAAACAACGTAATATTTTAGGTATTGCGGACATCGACACCAGAAAGCTTACCCGTATTTTGCGCGACAAAGGCGCACAAAACGGCTGTATTATTGCCGGTGACGAGTTAGACGAAAACAAAGCGTTACAAGCCGCGCAAACCTTCCCAGGTTTAAAAGGTATGGATTTAGCAAAAGTTGTCTCAACCAAGGAAAATTTTGAGTGGCGCGAATCAAGCTGGACATTAGGCCAAGGATTTAAAACCCTTAGCAGCGATGATGAAAAGTTTCATGTAGTAGCCTACGACTTCGGTGTTAAACGTAATATTTTACGTATGCTAGTTGATCGCGGTTGTAAATTAACCGTTGTACCAGCGCAAACCTCAGCCGCCGATGTACTTGCTTTAAACCCAGATGGTATCTTCTTATCTAATGGCCCAGGCGACCCAGAACCCTGTACTTACGCTATTGATGCGATTAAAACCTTTTTAGAAACCGACACACCAATCTTTGGTATTTGTTTAGGGCATCAATTATTAGCATTGGCCTCAGGTGCTAAAACAGTAAAAATGAAATTTGGCCACCACGGTGGTAACCACCCAGTAAAAGACTTAGACCGCGATGTAGTAATGATCACCGCACAAAACCACGGTTTTGCTGCCGATGAAGACACACTACCAAGTAACTTACGTGCCACGCACAAATCGTTATTTGATGGAACACTACAAGGTATTCATCGTACTGATAAACCAGCGTTTAGCTTCCAAGGTCACCCAGAAGCAAGCCCAGGCCCGCACGATGCAGCCCCATTATTTGACCACTTCATCGACCTGATGCAAGCGCGTAATAACTAATTTAACTGGAGTAATAATGCCAAAACGTACCGATTTAAAAAGCATTCTTATCTTAGGCGCAGGCCCAATTGTAATTGGTCAAGCTTGTGAATTTGATTACTCTGGTGCTCAAGCGTGTAAAGCACTTAGAGAAGAAGGCTTTAGAGTTATATTAGTTAACTCAAACCCAGCGACTATCATGACCGACCCTGAAATGGCCGATGCAACGTACATCGAACCTATTCATTGGGAAGTCGTAGAAAAAATTATTGAAAAAGAAAAGCCAGATGCAGTCCTACCAACGATGGGTGGTCAAACGGCACTAAACTGTGCACTTGATTTAGATAAGCACGGCGTACTGGCTAAACATGGCGTTGAGCTAATAGGCGCAACTGCTGATGCAATCGACAAAGCAGAGAACCGTGAACGCTTTGACGTAGCCATGAGAAATATTGGCCTTGAATGCCCGCGTGCAGAAATTGCTCACTCTATGGATGAAGCACACGACACGCTAACCCGAATTGGTTTTCCGTGTATTATTCGTCCTTCTTTCACTATGGGTGGCACCGGGGGCGGTGTGGCTTACAACATGGAAGAATTTAACGAAATCTGTGAGCGCGGCTTAGATTTATCACCAACAAGTGAGTTGCTGATTGATGAATCACTGATTGGCTGGAAAGAATATGAAATGGAAGTTGTTCGTGACAAAAAAGACAACTGTATCATTGTATGTTCTATCGAAAACTTTGACCCAATGGGTGTACACACAGGTGATTCAATCACCGTGGCACCAGCACAAACCTTAACCGACAAAGAGTACCAATTAATGCGTAATGCCTCTATGGCAGTACTGCGTGAAATTGGTGTAGAAACCGGTGGTTCAAACGTACAGTTTGGTGTAAATCCAGTTGACGGGCGTATGGTTATCATTGAGATGAATCCACGTGTATCTCGCTCATCTGCTCTTGCATCAAAAGCAACGGGTTTTCCTATTGCAAAAATCGCTGCTAAATTAGCGATTGGCTACACGTTAGATGAACTTCAAAACGACATTACAGGTGGCAAAACACCCGCGTCATTTGAGCCTTCAATCGACTACGTAGTAACAAAAATTCCTCGCTTTAACTTTGAAAAATTTGCCGGCGCGAACGACCGCTTAACAACGCAAATGAAATCAGTGGGCGAAGTAATGGCGATTGGTCGTAACCAGCAAGAATCGTTACACAAAGCATTACGTGGTCTTGAAGTTGGCGCAACGGGCTTTAACCCAATTGTGGCACTTGATGATCCGAAAGCCCGCGAAAAAATCATCCGTGAACTACGCGAGCCAGGCGCTGAGCGTATTTGGTACATTGCCGATGCAATGCGCCACGGTATGAGCGTAGAAGAAGTTTTTGAACTAACCAAAGTTGACCCTTGGTACTTAGTACAAATAGAAGACATTTTAAAAGACGAAGCAAAGATTGCTGAAGGTGGCATGGCCGGCTTAAATGCAGAGTTTTTACGTAAACTTAAGCGTAAAGGCTTCGCCGACCCACGTATTGCTGAAATTGCTGGTGTATCTGAAGCCGAAATTCGTAAAAAGCGTCATCAATTAAACATTGTCCCTGTGTACAAGCGTGTTGATACGTGTGCTGCCGAATTTAGCTCAGATACCGCTTACATGTACTCATCGTACGATGAAGAGTGTGAAGCGAACCCGTCAGACAAAGACAAAATCATGGTAATTGGTGGCGGTCCTAACCGCATCGGCCAAGGTATTGAGTTTGACTATTGTTGTGTACACGCAGCCCTTGCGCTACGTGAAGACGGCTATGAAACCATCATGGTTAACTGTAACCCTGAAACGGTTTCTACCGATTACGATACCTCTGACCGTTTATTCTTTGAGCCAATTACACTTGAAGACGTGTTAGAGATTGTACGTGTTGAAAAACCAAAAGGTGTGATCGTTCAGTACGGTGGCCAAACACCACTTAAACTAGCACGTGAACTGGAAGCGAATGGTGTGCCAGTAATTGGTACTTCACCCGATGCGATTGACCGCGCAGAAGACCGTGAGCGTTTCCAACAGTTAGTAGAGCGTCTTGATTTACTACAACCAGAAAACGCAACGGTTACATCAACGGAAGAAGCATTACTTAAATCAGTTGAAATTGGCTTCCCATTGGTTGTACGTCCATCGTACGTACTGGGTGGCCGTGCAATGGAAATTGTATACGATGAGCAAGACTTACGTCGATACATGACCGAAGCAGTACAAGCGTCAAATGAAGCGCCAGTACTACTTGATCACTTTTTAGATAACGCGATTGAAGTGGACGTGGATGCAATTTGTGACGGCGAGCAAGTCATTATCGGCGGCATAATGGAGCACATTGAGCAAGCAGGTGTTCACTCGGGTGACTCAGCGTGTTCATTACCTGCACACTCTTTATCACAAGAAGTGCAAGATGTTATGCGCAAACAAGTAACAGATATGGCACTTGAGCTTGGCGTAGTGGGCTTAATGAATACACAATTTGCTGTAAAAGATGGCAAAGTGTACTTAATTGAAGTGAATCCACGTGCGGCGCGTACTGTACCGTTTGTATCAAAAGCGACCGGTATTGCACTTGCAAAAGTAGCAGCGCGTTGTATGGCGGGTCAGTCTTTAGCAAGCCAAGGCATTACTAAAGAAGTAATTCCACCGTATTACAGCGTTAAAGAAGTGGTTTTACCATTTGCTAAGTTCCAAGGTGTGGATCCTATCCGTGGCCCAGAGATGCGCTCTACAGGTGAAGTAATGGGTGTTGGCGATACTTTCGCCGAAGCGTTCGCAAAAGCACAATTAGGTGCAAGCAACACTTTACCACGCGGTGGTCGCGCGTTACTATCTGTACGTAACAGCGATAAGTCTCGTGTTGTAGAACTTGCTAAAACCATGATAGACCTAGGTTTTGAAATTGATGCAACAGGTGGCACAGCAGAGGCTTTAAAAGAGGCTGGTATTGAAGTACGCCGTGTAAACAAAGTATATGAAGGCCGCCCGCATATTCTTGATAACATCAAGAATAAAGAGTACAGCTATATCGTAAATACCACCGAAGGTCGCCAAGCGATCGAAGATTCGAAGGTGTTGCGTCGTGGTGCATTGCAAAACAAAACCAACTACACGACAACCTTGAACGCGGCATTTGCTAACTGTACTGCTAACCAAGCGGACGACCGTAGTAAAGTGACGTCAGTTCAAGAGCTACACCAGCGATTGAACTAAGGAAATGTACCAAGGCCATTAGGCCTTGGTGTTAAGTGAGAAAAGTATGCAATCAATTCCGATGACAGTTCGTGGCGCAGAGTTACTGCGCGAAGAGCTTAACGAATTAAAAACAGTTACCCGCCCTAAAATCGTAAATGACATTGCGGTGGCGCGTGAACATGGTGACTTAAAAGAAAACGCTGAATATCACGCTGCGCGTGAGCAACAGGGTTTTTGTGAAGGCCGTATTCAAGAAATTGAAGCTAAGCTTTCAAATGTGCAAATTATTGACGTAACTAAAATGCCTAATACCGGTAAAGTTATTTTTGGTACGACTGTCACTATCGTAAATGTAGAGACAGATGCTGAAGTAACCTACCGTATTGTGGGTGATGACGAAGCGGATATTAAAAATAATTTAATCTCTGTGAATTCACCAATTGCGCGCGGATTAATTGGTAAACAAACAGATGATGCTGTTACCATTAAAACGCCTAAAGGCGACGTTGAGTACGAAATCATTGACGTTGAGTATATTTAATATTTAGCTCACAGTAATGTGCAAGCAAAAACCGATGCAATTGCATCGGTTTTTTTATGCCTAAAAACTAGCTAATGCCAACTTATCCTCATAAACCCCATATATAACACCACCCCTCAAAATAGACAGCTGAGTTAAACGGATTGGCATAATTGGATTGCTAAAAAAGCGTGTGCCATTACCCGTTAAAAAAATTTATAAATAAAATGGTGGCTGCATTAATGCTAAACACACTCTACGCTTATTCATATTGCATAAAGAGTGTGCGTGTTGATATAGGTACATTCATATAGGTAATGTGTAAATGCATAACGGCTTTTACACAGTGGAATCACTTTATTAAAAGGAACACTCATGGCTAATATACTTTATCCAGCACCTTTAAAAGTAGGCTCTAAAATTGCTATTTGCTCGCTTTCGTCGGGCTTAAAAGAAAAATACCATGCACGACTAGATAGAGTGATAGACGGTTTGAAGAACCGTGGTTACGAGGTAGTAGAAGGGGAGTTTTTACGCCAAAATAAACCCCGCGATGAATTAGATGCAAAAGCCCATGCCAAGCAATTGATGGGCTTTTTGCTAGACGATGACGTTGCCGCCATTATGCCACCAATGGGTGGAGAGCTTGCAATGGAAATTTTACCACTACTTGATTTTAACGCCATTAAAGAGGCTAAGCCTAAATGGCTGGTGGGGTTTTCTGATGTGAGTACAATTGCCTGTGCACTTACGGCTAAGTGCCAATGGGCAACACTTCATAGTGCCAACTTAATGCAGCTTCATCCAGATGAAACAAATCCCTTTAGCTTACAAATTTTTGAAACCATTACCTACGAATCGGGTAGTAAATTTGAGCAAGGACCCTCTGCTTATTATCAAAAAAATAAACCTAATTACGCACAAAACCCCGATGAGCTGTTAGCACCAAGCGAGCCTACTCAGTGGCAGTGCTTAAATTATACCGATGAGCGCACAATAGAGATGTCTGGGCGCTTATTTGGCGGCTGCCTTGATACGGTAGGATTATTACTTGATTCACCTTTTTTAGCATTGCACGACTTTAAAAAACACAGTGCGAACGAGGGCCTTATTTTATACCTAGAAAACTCAGAGCTTACTCCTACCACCGTGGCACGCTTTTTACTGTCGCTCAAACTTGCCGGTGTATTTGATGATATTAACGGCCTTATTTTAGGGCGCAGTGAAATAACACAAAGTCATCACGATGCCTTTGATTACCGCCATGCGCTAGATGTGGCATTGGGTGGGTGCTTGTTTCCGGTAATAATAGATGCTGATATTGGCCATGTGCAACCAAATTTAAACTTAGTTAATGGCGCAAAATGCTCACTCACGGCCGATATAAATCAAGGTAAAGTGCTCAATGCCTCACTGAACACTGAGCTTATTTAACGTTTATTTTTGAATAACATGGTCATACACGCGTATAATGCACAGGCCGTGAACAGATAAGTTCAGGTACATTCTCAGGGCGGGGTGAAATTCCCCACCGGCGGTATGTTTTACTCATGACTTTATGAATAAAATGAGCCCGCGAGCGCTTTATTTAATAATCGTTTTTAATGTATTAAATAAAGGTCAAGCAGATCTGGTGAGAGGCCAGAGCCGACGGTTATAGTCCGGATGAAAGAGAATATAGCTTGTAGCGTATGCAAACACGTGGCCTGTGGCTGCGTGTTTAATACCAATCTGCAATAATACTTAATCATTTTGAGGGGCTAAAAGTGTCGCTATCAACACGTTTTCCCGCCTCAAAATTGATCACTCAATTATGCGGATTGGTATAAGCTGTTTAGTGGTAAAAGTGCGCAATTTAGTTTGTGTGTTTTGCCATGTCTTTCAGTGTCCTGAATCTATTTATTTTTATGTGGAATATAATAATGATTCAGTCTTTACTAAGCCAATTTGGCGAAAGCCACACCCGCGTAGAAAACGCCATTGCTGCTTTGCAGCAAGGCCAAGGGGTACTTGTTGTTGATGATGAGGACCGCGAAAACGAAGGTGATTTTGTTTTTTCTGCCGAGCATTTAACGGCCCAACAAATGGCCGAAATGATCCGCGAAGGCAGCGGTATTGTGTGCCTGTGTATGGGTGATGAGCGCATTAAGCAGCTCGATCTACCGCAAATGGTAACTAACAACACCAGCCAAAATAACACAGCCTACACAGTAACCATTGAAGCTAAACACGGTGTTACAACCGGCGTATCGGCAGCCGACAGAGTCACAACGATTAAAGCCGCCACAGCCGATAACGCAAAACCGAGTGATTTATCGCGCCCAGGGCATGTATTTGGCTTAAAAGCACAAACAGGTGGGGTTTTAGTTCGCCGTGGTCACACCGAGGCGTCTGTAGATTTAATGCAGCTGGCTGGTTTGAAACCGTTTGGGGTTATCTGTGAACTCACAAATCCAGATGGCACCATGGCACGCTTACCACAGATAAGCGAGTATGCTAATAAACACAGCATGACCGTGGTATCGATTGAAGACCTAGTGCAGTACTTACAAATGCAAGAACTCAAGGTCAGTTAAGGTTTATTAAGCATGACCTAAGTAAAACCCAGCTTTATTGCTGGGTTTTTGTTTTTCAATAAGTAATTAATTACTCGTTTTTATTTGAAAATGTTTCTCGGCTAAGCGGCTTTTTCAAAAATTCTCAGCCTGCAAACTTTGCCTAAATAGTCAGTGCAGCCGCACACAGTTTATTATTTAGGTGAAACGATGAAAATTAACACGCTTTATGGATAGTTATAACCAGCACATTTCCAACGCCACTTTTTATTTAATCTTTTTACGTATTTACTCACCATGTTATTCGTGGAATTATTAAGCAAATAAAGCGTACTTTATACATGCTTGTGTAAACAAATTTAGCTCAGGAGAAATTATGTGGGATGAAAGGTATAACACTCAGCAATACGCTTATGGCAAAGAGCCAAACGATTTTTTAGCCCAGCAATATAAGCAATTACCTAAAGGTAATGTAGTGAGCTTAGCCGAAGGTGAGGGGCGAAATGCGGTATTTTTGGCAAAAATGGGTTATCGCGTTACCGCGGTTGACGGCTCAAAAGTAGGGCTTGAAAAAGCGGCAAAGCTTGCCAAAGAGCACAACGTAAACATTGAGCTAGTACACGCCGATTTAGCGAAGTTTGATTTTGGAAAAGAAAAATGGGATGCGGTAGTCTCTATTTATTGCCCTTTACCAAGTGCTGTGCGTTCAGCGGTATATAAGCGCGCTGTTAAAGGTTTAAAGCCTGGTGGGGTGTTTTTACTTGAGGCCTATACGCCTGAGCAAGTAAATTATAATACCGGCGGCGGCCCAAGTGTCGATACTAAAACCTCAAAAAGCGATTTACAAAACGACTTAACCGAGCTTAGCTTTGTACATTTAGAAGAATTAAGGCGAGAAGTGTTTGAAGGCACATACCACACGGGGTTAGCATCGGTACTGCAGGCTATTGCTAAAAAATAAAATGAATATAAAAGCTTAGCGCTCATTAGCGCTAAGCTTTTTTACTCGGTTTTTATAAAACCTTAATAACTTGCTCTTTTGCTAAGCGAGATTTAGGTAACTTAGCGTTATAATCTTCAGTGTCATCGTGATAGCCAAGTACCAGCGCTACATCACAAATATAGCCATCGAGCTCGTCTTCAAACACTTCACCAATAAGCTGTGCATCTACACCTTCCATAGGCGTTGAATCAATACCTAAGCGTGCTGCGGCGTGCATTGTGTTGCCCAAGGCAATGTAAGTTTGCGCTTTGGTCCACATCGCATTGTTGCCTTGCTCATCGGTATTCATATCAACAAAGGCAAACGCGCCAAATGCTTGTTCGCGGTTTTCACTTTGGGTACGGCCATTTTTAATATCTGCATCAATGACTTGTGCGTAATCATCACGTTTATATTTAGGGTTGTAAGCAAATAAAATAACGTGCGATGCAGTTTTAATATGCGGCTGATTAAATTGAAATTTATTTTCAAACGTAGAGTGCATACGCTCTTTAGCTTCGTCTGATTCGATAACAATAAATTTCCACGGCTGCGAGTTAATAGATGAAGGAGAAAGACGCATAGCTTCGTAAATTACATCTAAGTCATCTTGAGGAATACGCTGGGTTGTATAGCGTTTAGTTGTATAACGTTTTTCTAAATCATTAATAATTGGATGGGTCATGGTTATCTCCGTTAAGTGGCAATTTTAGCCAAGTAGTGTCTATATTGAGCCTTTTTTAAAAAAACAAAGCACAAATTACTATTTAATTGGATTGTTATTAAGCCAATTACGCGTTACGTCATCGAGGGGCTGTAAGTTCTTGCATACTTTATAGTCGAGCTCGGCAATGATCTCATTGGAAAAGCGTAATTTATCAAGGGTGTTTATCTGTGCTTGATTAAACAGCACTTGTTTATCTTCTCGTAGGAGTAAAACAGCTCTATCAACAACGCCTAGTAAGCCTTTTGGTTCTTTAAGCGCTCGTATTGTGTGCTTGTAATGCAAAAATTGTGGCTTCCATAATGGCACTACGCACCAAGTTTGGGTGGCTACTGCGTTTTCAAACGCGCTAAAACAATCAAGCTCTGTGCCGGTTAAAAACTCATATCCTGCGCGCGTCAGCCCATATTCTTTCATCATATTAATAGAAAAACGGGTAATACCAGCACCGACATAAATGCCCTGAATTGTTTTTTCCATTTATATAAGCACATTTGGTTTAAGCAAATCACTAACTTCATTCACTGCACTTTGCGGTACGTAATCTGGTAAGCCCCAATGTGCATAAGGCTTATAATGCAAGCCAAGCTCAATGAGTGGCATTACTTGCTCTACATCGGCTTTGTAAATACCGTGGCTTGAAGGAAGCCACGGTGATGCGAGTAAATCTACTTCACCCGATTTAAGGTTTTTAAAGTTATTTTCATGCGGCGCATAAATACGCTCAACGTTAAAGCCCATATCAGTTAAAACATGGCTCACTAAAGAAGCCGTAACATGGTGAAACGATAAATCGGTTACGCCCAATTTTAAAATTGGTTTACGCATAGGGTCTACCTTATTTGAATACCAGTAATTAAGTTGAACTAGAGCAAATATGTTTAAAATATTTCGTTGATATAACCTTTTAACGGGCCAGTACAAAAACAGGCTCCTAGGCACTTTTTTACTGATTAAAACGAAAGCGTGTTAATACGTAGGGTGGTTTTGCATTACCAAAGCCTTGGCTAAATGCAGGGTGTTGATGGAGCTGATCTTGTGTTACATAAACCCAACCATTGCTTAGCGTTAGGCTATCTGGCCATGATAATCGTTTATCTTGAACAATTATTTCGTAGTGGCCTTTAGTGGTTAAGCCAATGGCATTGTTTTCAAGGTCGGTTACTAAAATACCGCCACCTGGCGCGTAGGTCATGCCATCGCTTGGGTTTTTAGGGCCAAACACTTCAATGCTTTGTGCTTTTTCAGCATCTGAATACGTGCTATTGGCGAGCGTTTTTGCCGGAATTCGGTAAACGCGTGTGCCTGTAAATGCGCCAAAGTAGACCCATTCGTTCTTATCATCAATGGTAATTGGGTTTAAACCAAAACGTAGGTGTGTCGTTTCACCTTCTGCTGATTTAGAGGCAACGGGAGAGGCTTCGATGACAATATCGCGTTCCTCTGGCATTAGCTTAGCATTGCCTTCAAGTACGCGTGTTGATTCACCCGTTTTTAAATCAACCACTATAAAAGCAGGTTTGGTTGCACCCATAAAGTTACCGAATGACATATCGGCAATGTAAATTTTGTTGTTACGCTCATCAATGACAAAGTCTTGTAAAAATGAGTTAGCAAGTACGGCGTCTTTATTTAATTCAATGGTATTAACTAAGGTATTGGCAACGCTGTCCCAGGCTATAAGTTTTGGGGCTACTTTCTCGCTGCCCATGTCTAAAATCCACACCATACCTTTACTATCGCTATGTACACCAATTACAGCTGCAAGGCCTACTTTGCCAGGCTCAGGGCCGTCTGCCCAATCGACTGTAGGGAAAGGTTGTTGAGCACCATTTGCCATAATTTCAATTACTCGCGTTTTTGGTGCATCAAGCGGGTGCATGCTTACAATCATTCGCCCTGCAGGTGTTATAGTTATACCTGCACCGCGATATTTATTAACCGTGGTCACCGTTTCAAGGGCGCCAACGTCTGCTGCATAGGCGCCTGAAGCAGCAGTTACTGCTAGTGAAAGAGATGCTATTGCTAGGGTGGTTTTTAATCGTTTCATACATTGATACCCGTTATGCTAAAAAATAGGATAAAGCGATTTAAATAGCCTAAATGGCTTCGCTTGCGTTGAGGTGAATAATAGGTGAGTGTTTTTAATCAATAAACAGGGTAATAATTGAATCTTTATCAAAAAATATTGTTTAATAGCTGGCTGAGCTTTTTATGAATGTATTTTAAAGCGTGCGGTTAATACCTAGTGTCGTTATACACATACTTAAAAGCGTTTAATAAATGTATTTGTTCTTAACAGTATTGAGAGTTATTAAACTAACATAGGGTTACTAAAGATTGTCCTAATTTAATAAATAGTGGTTAGTGACTAGGTAGTGGGTACTGTGTAATATTAGCCTTTATATTGATAAATCACGCAATACCTAAGCATTGTCAAATATAAATAGACAATAAATCACTTTTTGATTGCTCAACACGCATGTAAGCAAACCTAAAGCGCTTAATTTTGCCAAAAATAATAATTAAAAGTTGATAACGGATTAATACACAATGCTTTTAGAAGACTTACAGGTAATTTTAAAAGTAGCAGAGTTTAAAAGTATTACTGCTGCCGCATCCAATTTAGATATGCGCACCGCTACAGCAAGTGCTGCTGTTAAAAGGGTAGAGCAGGATTTAGGCTTTGAACTATTCATACGTACTACTCGTCATTTAAGGCTTTCTGCCGCCGGTGAGCGTTATATTCCGCAGTGCCAACAAGCAGTGACGATGCTTGAACAAGCTAAAAATACACTTAAAAGCGATGACGATATAATTGATGGCGAGCTGCGTATTGCACTTTCTTCTGATTTAGGGCGCAATATTGTGATCCCCTGGCTTGACGAGTTCATGCAAACTCACACTCAGTTAAGCCTTCGCGCCAATATTAGCGACAGTAATATCGACTTTTATCGTGACTCGGTCGACATTGCGCTGCGTTATGGTAAACCTAACGATGCCAGCATGTACGGTTTTAAAATTTGCGACGTACCGCGTATTTTATGCGCAGCACAAAGCTACCTTGATACACACGGTACGCCTGCTCATCCACATGATTTAACATCACATAAAGGGCTGTTTTATCAACTTCAAGATATAATTAAAGATGTGTGGCTGTTTAGTAATGGCAGCGAAGAGTTTAAAGTAAAGCTCAACGGTGGCCACGCAACTAACGATGGCGATTTAGTAAGGCGTTGGTGTGTGTCGGGCAAGGGGCTGGCGGTTAAATCCTGCTTAGATATGTCTAATGAATTACTTACCGGTAATGTTGTAAGTATTATGCCAAGTTTTAAACCCACGCCTACAGAGCTTTGGTTGGTGTGCCCAAGTAGGCAGTCAATCACTCCGGCAGTGCGCTTACTTCGCGATGCCTTTAGAGAAAAAAGTGCCGGTATTTTAAAAGCCCTTATTGCAAAAGGAATTGTTGATAAAAGCGTGCTTGGCTAATGAAGAACTGAAAATGCAAGCTCATGATATTAGAGTGTTTATGCCGTGTAAAAATTATCAGCAATCGTGCGACTTTTATCAGGCGCTTGGCTTTAATGTTGAGCCTGCATCAGCTGATTTAAGTATTGCAACATCAGGTGAATGTAGTTTTTTTTATACCAATCGTGTTAAGTTATTAGGCATTTATAGCGGCAGTTAAATAGCGTGATAACAAGGCATAAATATCGCCATGTAGTTGTTCTACATAAGAAATTTATAACGCTGTTAGCGCTCTATTTAGCACGCTAGAATGATTAAATATTTAAGTCGATTGGTATTAAACGTTACTACAACCAAGAATTTGCTGAAAATTTAATGCTGCAAGTGTGCGTATTAAACATAAACGAAGCCTTTAACACCATTAGCAAATTAACTCACTTTGATATTCGCTATGAAGGGATAAAACAAGAACCGTGGGGTAAAGTGATTTATTTATGGGGACCATCTGGTGAGCTTTTACATATTACAGAGCTCAATTAACTTAAAAAATGCCACCCATTTTAAGCTGGTGGCATTACCTGATTATTAACTTAGTTTTTCATTAAAAAACGCTAAGGTACGCTGCCAAGCAAGTTCTGCTTTTTGCTCATCATAACGCCCAGTAGAGTCGTTATGGAAACCATGATTAGCGCCTTCGTACATGTGCATAATGTACTCAACATTGTTAGCTTTTAAGCTTTTTTCATAATCAGGCCATGTAGCGTTAACGCGTTTATCAAGCTCACCTAATTGAATCATTAGAGGCGCTTTTATATTTTTGTGCAGTGACTCACTGGCAGGTGTGCCATAAAAAGGCACGCCCGCGCTGAGTAAATCACTCTCAACCGCCGCTAAGTAATTAACAATATAACCACCAAAACAAAAGCCCACAGCCCCTAATTTGCCGTTACTATTTGAATGATTTTTTAAAAAGTGCGCAGCGGCTACAAAGTCATTTTGGATTTTAGCTCTGTCCATGGTTTTTTGCATGGCACGGCCTCCATCGTCATTACCCGGGTAGCCACCAAGCGCAAAGAGTGCATCGGGTGCAAAGGCAATAAAACCTTTTTTGGCTAAGCGCCTTGCTACATCTTTAATATATGGGTTTAAACCACGGTTTTCGTGAATAACTAATACAACCGGCAGTTTACCTTCAATTTTACTCGGCACAGCTAAGTAGCCTTTGCCTTTACCATGCCCGTTTGGCGAATCAAATTCTTCGTAGGTGGCTTTAATATCGTCATCGTTAAACGATACTTGCTCTGCAAACGCATAATTAGGTAACAGGGCACTGGTTAGTACGCTCATTGAAAACCCAAGTGCAGCTAACCCACCTAGTTTTTTCATAAATGTACGTCGGTCTATTAAACCGTGGGCGTATTCGTCATACCAATCAAAGGCTTCTTGGGGGATATGATCTGATTGCGGGGTATTCATGGCTGCTCCTTTCATTATTATTAGTTATGTATTGTTATTTATTACCATAACGTATTAGGGATAAAAAACGAGCAATATTTTTCTCAATTATTAGGACTGTTGAAGTTATTCATCAAGCAAGGAAAGGAGCACATTCCTTTGTTGTGTGGAAATTAAAGAAACCATTTCAATGTGATTTAAATCTTTTACCTCATAAGTGCTCACTCTTGGGTTATTAAGAGTAAGCAACCTACTATATGGACTTACTTTGTCTGTATTACTTGAAAAGATGTAAGTGTGCCTAGCATGCGGGGTCTTATTTAGATTATTTAATAAGTTGAGTTTGTTAAGAGCTACTTCACTTTTTTCTATTATTTTAGCCGCGACTTCGTTTAAATAATCATCGCCAAATAGTTTGCTATAAATAGGGTGTGATAAGTTAGCAATTGTGTTTAGTGCGGCCTCAAAATTAATCATTGGGGCATAAAGTATATGCTTACTAATGTTCAGCTTAGATGCCAACTCAACTCCCGCAATTGCGCCCATTGAGTAGCTAATTAAGGAAATATCAGTGTAGTTTTCTTTATTTACATAATTGACTAGCACATCAAGCGAGTTTAAACCAAATCTAAACTTCTCGTATTGATTAGTTGCAGGCATCACTATCACGTTTTTTCCAGTGACATGGCTAAGCCATCTTGCTTGCATGGTGTAAATCAAGCTGTCTACGCCATACCCCGGAAAGATGATTAAAAGCCCGCTCTTTTGGCTGTTTGATAAATTATCTGAAGTAAGTTGGTATTCAAAAACATCATCTTCAGTGCTTCCTTTAACAATCAAACTTAACGAAAGTGTATTACCATCCAGTAGGTAGCTTTCGATATCCTTAGGTGAGATAAATCTAAAATCAAGACAATCTACTTCGCTACTACAGTAATGGATTTGTACTCCAGATAAAGCGATAAAGCTCTCAAATTCTTTAGGGAGAACTTTCTGCGGAGGTTTAGTTATTTGATAAGCAATATAGCTCTGACACCCACTTAAAAAAATAACTAAAGAAATAATCAGTATGTATATGCGCATTAAAGTCCCTTTAATTTTCAAGCTAAAATTTTTTTGATTAATTAATGCCAGATAACCCTTCATCTACACTTGTTAAAAATCAAGTACCACAAATGCGAACGATATAGCAATAGCGCCTAATATCACTAGTTTACGGCTGTATTTTTGTAACTAGGTGTGGTTAAGACGGAAAAAGTATTAAATAGAATAAGCTGTACATGTGGCACTGTTACATCCTTTTATGTTCGTGAGTCCATATAAATGTCTAACTTATCAGCTGAAAATAATTTAAACAATTGATAAAAAAGCTCGGCGTATTAGGCCGAGCTTTAATGGTTGGGAGATAAACTTTAATTATTTGGTAGTGGGTGTTGGTTGAATACTTATAGGTTGCGATTTACCAAATAGTTTACGGGTAAGGCGCTTAGCGTCTTCTAGTGCTACGTACTGGCAAGGTATAAGTATCAAGGTAATTACCGTGGCAAAAAGCACACCAAAGGCCAGCGATACCGCCATAGGAATAACTATTTTAGCTTGTAAGCTAGTTTCCATAATAATTGGCATTACCCCAATAAATGTAGTGATTGAGGTAAGCAATATAGCTCTAAAGCGCTTTGCACCGGCTTGCATAACCGCTTGTTTAATAGCCATACCTTCCGCGCGTGCTTTATTTACAAAATCAACCATAACGAGGGAGTCGTTTACTACAATACCCGCTACCGCAATAATGCCAAACATAGACAGCCCGCTCATGGTCATACCTAATATTACGTGACCAAACATTGCACCTACCACACCAAATGGAATAACCGACATTATAATAAGCGGCTGCGAGTAAGAGCGAAGCGGTATAGCTAATAACGCAAATATAATCATCAGCGATATAGCAAAGTCGCGTAACTGCTCATCGGCGCTGTCCATCTCTTCTTGTACGCGTCCAGCCACATTACTTTTAACGCCTGGGTAGCTTTTTAGCAGCGAAGGTAAATAGGCATCGCGAATTTCTTGTGCAATGGCAAACGGCTCAACTTGGTCAGTATTAACCGCTGCCCACACATTAACGGTACGGTTTGAGTTTTCACGGCGAATACGGTTTACACCATCAACAAGCTTAACTTCGGCTACTTCGCTTAACGGCACTTCTGCGCCGGTTGGCGTAATAATGCGCGCATTTTGAATGTTGCTAATTGAGTTGCGCTCGCTCTCTGGGTAGCGGATCATCACTTTAATTTCTTCGCCTTCGCGTAAAATACGCTGTGCTTCCAATCCGTAGTAACTAAAGCTTACTTGCGATGCAACATCGGCAAGGGTTAGTCCCATGCTGTAGGCTAGTGGTTTTAAATCAAGCTGCACTTCGTCGGTGGCACTTTGTAGTGAGTCGTTAACATCGCCTACACCTTCCATGCTTTGTAATTTAGCCTTTAATTTACCGGCTACTACTTTTAGCTCATCGGCATTTTTGCCTTGCAGTCTAAAGCTTACGTCGCCGTCATCACGTCCGCCACTAAAAATATTATCTTGAATATTAAGCGTTTTAACACCTGGTAGCGGTGGCATTTGTTCGCGCCATAACGCGCTTAATTCAAAAGTGTCGATAGGGCGCAAGTGTGGCTCTACTAAAATAGCCATAATGTTTGCCTCTGTACGCCCGCGTAGGCTTACCGATAAATCGCGGATCATGCTTTGTCCGTATTGCTCTTCAAGTTCTTTATCTACTTTAAGTAATACATCTTCAATTTTACGGGCAGTTTCAAGGGTTGCCTGCTCCGAAGAGGCTAGGTTCATTTCTAACGTAATACGCGGAAAGTCATGCGGTATTTTAGGGTTAGGCACAAACTTAACTAAGCCGCCTGCAAACATACCTGCACTGACTATTAAAATACATAAAAAGCCAATAATTACGGTATAACGATAATGTATACAATGGCCTATAAAAGGCGTGTAGTAGTTTTGTACAAAGTGTTTTAAACCGTTATCAACTACATTACGCAGTTTGTGTAATGGGTTTTTAGGGTTAGGTTTACGTGGGTTCATGGCTGCAATATGCGCAGGTAATATTAGCTTTGATTCAATTAACGAGAAAATCAAACACAGTATAATAACCACACCAATGGCCTTAGAAAACGCAGCACCTGGGCCTGATGCCATAGCTTGCGGTAAAAACGCTGCAATAGTGGTTAGCACGCCAAATGTAGCGGGCATAGCAACGCGCTTAACACCGCGAATAACATTATCAAGGCTATGACCATGTTTTTCTATTTCGGCACTGGCAGATTCACCGACGACTATGGCATCGTCGACCACAATCCCGAGTACTATAATGAAGGCAAATAACGACACCATGTTTATGGTGATGTCTAAAAAGCCCACAGGCATAAATAAAAAGGCACCTAAAAAAGACACTGGTAAGCCCATCATTACCCAAAATGCTAAACGCAGCGGTAAAAATAGTGCCAATACGATCATTACTAAAATACCGCCCCATACCATGTTGTCGATCATCATATCGAGTCGACCTTCAAGGTAGTAGGTTAAATCAACAATAGGTGAGAGCTTTACACCTTGTGGAAGTTTTGACGGTTTTTCTGCCATATAGCCTTTAAGAACTTTAGCTACATCGGTTATATCTTGATCTTTTGAGGCATCTACTTCAAACGAAAGTGAGTTTTTACCGTTATATTTAGAGTAAAGCAGGCCTTCTTCAAAGCCATCATTAATTGTTGCTACATCGCCTAAATTAATTTGTGCACCATCGGCAAGCGTTATAAGCGGAAGCTTTGCAAATTCTCCGCCACGGTAGGCCTGCTTTTCAACACGCATTGAAATATAACCTGTGTCGGAGCGAATTTGTCCTGCCGACATATTAGTAGAAAAGCTTTGCACCGCGCTTGAAACATCTCTAAATGTTAGGCCATATTCACGCAGTTTATCGGGGCTTATTTCTATGCCTATTTCGTAATCTAGGCCACTGTAAAAATCAACTAAGTTAACGCCAGGTAACGCGAGTAATTCATCTTTTATGTCGTTACCTAGCTCTTTAAGCTGGTAGTAACTCATGTCGCCGTAAAGCGCGAGGATCATGACTTCTTGCTGAAATTTTTCACGTTGAATAACGGGGCGTTCCATCCCCGCAGGAAAGGTATTGATAGAGTCTACTTGCGCTTTAATTTCGTCTAGTGCTTCTTGCAGGTCGTATTTTTCTTCTATTTCTACCCACGCTTGCGCATAACCTCGGTTAGAGTAGGTTATTAAACGTTTTATACCCTCTGTACCTTCAAGGTTTTCTTCAATTTTTATGGTTATGCCTTCTTCAACCTCTTGCGGGGCGGCGCCTGGGTATATCGCTTGAATACTCACCCAGTTACTTTCAAACTGCGGAAATGCCTGTTTGCGAATGGTCAACGCTGTTAAAAGCCCACCAATGAGAATAAAAATCATGATGAGGTTTGCCGCCACTGGGTTACGTGCAAACCATGCAATTAAGCCTTTTTCTGAGGTACTCATGGTGTGTCCTCTTTAAGTGCTAATTGAGTAACATCGCTTTTAGGATCAATGCCTTCAAGCTTAACCGCCATGCCTTCTGTTGGGTATTCTAGGGCAGAGGTAATAAGTTGTTCGCCACTGCTTAACCCTTGGTCGGCTATGACCATGCCGTTTTGTTCACGTACAATATTAAGCGTTTTAAAGCTCAGGGTGTGATTGTCGTTTAAAATAGCAATTTTGTTATTTTTAACTAAATGGTGCGGCACTATAATGGCGTTATCAAGCGCTCGCCCTTTAATAGTAGCGTTAATGTAAGAGCCAAAACGCAGTGGCTTAGTGTTATCAGCGTACGGGGTAGGTAACTGCGCAACTAAGTAGCTCATACGGCTGGTTTGATCAACAACACCTTCGCTGCGTACAACCTTGGCTTGCCAGGTAGTTTGCTTACCGGCAAATTCGGCATTAAGTGACACCTGTGCGCCAATACCGCCGTTATTTAAGTATTGCAGCTCTTTATCTGCAACCGGTAAACGTACCTCTGCAACCGAGGTGGCGCTTAGCTCACCAAATTTACTGCCAGCACTCACTACAGAGCCTAAGCTAATTGTGCGCTCATTAACAATGGCATCATAGGGGGCTCTAATGAAGGTGCGTTCTAAGTTACGTTTAGTGCGTTTTACACGCGCTTGAGCAGATTTAAAATTTGCCATTTTTTCGGCAAGTTGTGGTTTACGTAAATAAAGTTCAGATGCAATTGCATCGCCTGAGTCTGATTTGATACGTTCCCATTCAGCTTTAGCAACATGGGCTTGTGCGCGTTCAATTTCAAGTGCTGAACTTGCTTGTGCAAGGCCTGCTTGGGCCTCAATTAAGTCGGCTTCGTAATCATTTGGATCAATTCGTGCTAAAATATCGCCTTGCTTAACAAACGCGCCTTCAACAAATTGTTCGGCTACTGAAATAACTTGCCCGCTTACTTGCGCAACAAGTTCAGTACGGTCTTTAGGTTTTACAACGCCGTACGATTTAACATCAAGCGTTATCGCATCAATGTTTACGTTTTGCGCAGCAACAAGTGGGCGAGTGTCTTGCTCTGGTTTTTCTTCTGGTGGCGCTTTCATTGCTGAAAGGCCAATTGCCAGTGCAATTCCGGCAGCTAAAACTGCGACAGGTAATAAAATTTGTTTTTTAGTAGCCACAAGGCATTCCTTCATATATTTGGTGACAAGGCAATAATACGCAATAAAGTGTTTACAAGGCGTTTGAAGATGTAACAAAGCATTACATATGTGTATTACAGATAAATAATGAGCTAGGTAGGGTGTTAATTTAAATACAAAGGCCTGGCTTTTACTAATAGAGGTGTTTATGAAAACAGAGCCTATGGCATGTCGTTTAGGCTGCGGTGCATGCTGCATTGCCCCAAGTATTAGCTCGCCAATCCCGGGAATGCCAAACGGTAAAAAAGCCGGAGAGCGTTGTATACAGCTAGATGAGCGTAATTTATGTAAATTATTTGGCGATGAAAGCCGTCCAAAAGTATGTAGTGATTTTAGCGCCACATTAGATGTGTGTGGGTCAACTAATGCAGAGGCTCTAGCACTTATAACCGAGCTTGAGCAATTGACCTAGCTCACGAGGTTAATACACATATATTTACATTTAAGGTAACGGGCAAGTAGTTAATAAATTTAGATTGGGATATTAATACCTCAATTAACTAAGGGAATATATGTTTAGAGTAGATTATTCGCAGTACTCATTAACTGAGCTTGAGGAAGCCATAAATAGCATAGATAAAGAAAAGTACGTTGAAAATTATCAGGCTCTAATGAATGAGTATTCAAAAAGGGAAAAAAAGTTAGCTGTTTATAATGAACAAACCGAATCACAGCTAGAGTCTTGTGAACAAAATATAAAAACAGCAAGTGAATTTGAACGCTTATTAGGAATATGTTTTTTTGGGCTTATTTTTGGTGCTCCAATAGGAGCAGAGGTTGATCCTAATACTTTAACTGGTTCAGATATATTTTTCTCTTTGCTATTAATGAGTATGTTTGGTGGTTTATTAGTTCATTCATTTAATAATGGCTGGACCTTAGGAGGCAACATCAAATTTTATATTGCAGAAGACCCTATTATGTTTACCGTTGCACAGTTAATTTATGCATGGCTTTTAGGTTTCTCTTCCACCATTTTTGTACTAGCAATCTTTTTCTAAACTAAATTTATTGGGTACCTACCCTGTAAGCAGGTACCTAATGAATAAATTCCTGAATTTTTAATTACCAGCTATACGTTGCGCTTAACGTATATTGTTCACCGCGCCCGGGTGCACCTGGTATTTCTTCAAACGACTCATCCCATAAGTTATCAGCCGCTAAAGTAATAAATAAATTGCTTAACTGAGGCGGGGTTATTTTAAGCGTTAGCTGGGTAAATAACGCGTTGTCGTGGCCGTTTCTAAGCGCGTTTTTGTGTTGTGTACGCCATTCGTTATCTATTCTAAATTCTAAAATATCTGTTGGGTTGTACACAGCGCCGAGTGTTAAACGGTGATCAGGAAAGTTTAACGCGTAAAAGCTGGCATCAATATCGGCAGCGCCGTAGTTTTCTGATTTATGCAAATAGGTGTAGCTAGCAATAAGTTTTGCAGAATCAAAGTGTTTAGTCGCTAAAAATTCAACCCCTGCAGTATCAATATCAACTGGGTTAGCAAAGCGCGCAGAGGTGGAGTCAAAATTAAAGGTCCAGTCGGTTAAGTTATTATCTTTTCGATAAAAAATAGCCGAGTTTAACTGCCAGCTTTGCTCTTCAAGTAATAAGCCTAGCTCTAAGTTTGAAGTCGTTTCGCGCTCAAGGTTGTAGTTACTTCTAAATAACCCGCCAGAATCGCTGCCGCCAATGGCTGTATAGCCTGCAACTTGGCTTGCCTGCGCGTATGATAAATAAATACTTTGCGCTGTGCCGTCACTATTTTGCGTATTTAAGGTTATATCACCAATGGCAGAAACTTTAGCATCATCACGATTTGTATCATCATACGCAGCCCCTAAGCGAAAAGTAAGCTGCTGATTCGCTTTTAAAGCCATAGTGTATTCAGGCAATATACTCAGCTTGTAATACTTTCGTGAGGTAAAGTTGTTTTCAAGTGTGGTTGATTCAATCGAGTCATCAATAAATTGTGCTGAGTAATTTATTGCCAGTGCATCGCTTTGTGCATGGCGGCCCGAAAGAGCAAGTGATTTAACTTCACTTTTATGAAAAGCTTCAAATGCACTTGGGTTTTCGCGCGAATAAATATAGTGATCGTCATGGGTACGGTAATACGCCGATACTTCAAAATTGCTGTTTTCAGCGTAATTTTGTTTGTGATTAAGCATCCAAAGGCGGGTTTCTAAATCTTCTGTTTCGTTAACGCCAAAAGGGGTATATAAGTTAGGCCAGCCAAAAAACTTATCTTGCGAGCCATAAAATAAATCGGTTTGGCTATGCTCGCTTACTAATTGCAGGCGAGCTGAGGCGCGCGAAAAGTCATGGTCACCATTATCAATAGTGCCATCACTTTGCGAGTGAGAGTACTCACCTTCAAAGCCCAGGGTATAGTTAGCTAAGCTATCAAGTTGTATGTTTTTAGCAGCGTGGATACTTTGCAGGTTAAAGTCGTTTGTGCCAGTACCAAGCGATACACTACCGCCAGTAATAATTGGTTTCCAACCAAACGAAACCGTACCTACAGAGCTGTTCATACCGTATAGTGCGTTATCGGCACCGGTTAAAACTGCTGGGCCGCTTAGCATTTGCGGTGCAATAGGTATTTCAGCAAAATAATGACCAGATTGCGGGTCAAGTAGGGTAGCACTGCCGACTCTAAAACCGGTATTTTCAAAAATTCCACCACGAATAGTTACATCAGCTTGCGCCTCAGCCATATTACGCGACTGTAAATCAACACGCGGGTCGTACTCTAAATTAGAAATAGGCGAGTCAAATGTACCGACAGGCAGTTTATTCGCAGTAGGCGAAGCTTCAACCGTTATTTGCTCGATTGATGACTCATCAGGTAGCGTATTGGCATCAACAGATGGGGTAACGCTGCATAACAGTGCAGGTAATATAATGTGTGGTGTGCGGCTCATGTGTTTCTCGTCGTTTTTTATTTGTAGCGGCGGTTACAATTAATTTCAAAGCTTATATTTGAGCATGATAAAATAATTAAATGTAACAGCAGACATTTTGTGCGCGATTGTACATTAATTTGTTAATAACTGCATTTGATAACCATTCACACTTTTCTCATTAGGTAACATTTATAATGGATACTAAAGAACATAATACTATTTACTTTGCTGGTGGCTGCCTGTGGGGTGTACAAGAGTTTATGAAACACTTACCAGGCGTAATAAGTACTGAAGCAGGGCGCGCTAATGGTACAAATAAAACGACAGGTGGCGACTATGATGGTTATGCAGAATGCGTAAAGGTAATTTTTGACCCAAACGCCGTTAGCCTAAATAAGCTGTTTGATTACTTTTTTGAAATTATTGACCCATACAGCATTAATAAACAAGGGGATGACGTAGGCCCTAAATACCGCACTGGTATTTACAGTAAACACCAAAACCATTTAGACGCAGCAAGCAATTATATAAATAAGCGCAGTGATGCCGAAAAAGTTGTAGTAGGCGTTGAGAAGCTTACCAATTACGTACCAAGCGATGCAGAGCATCAAGACCGTTTAACCAACCACCCAGATGACTATTGCCATATACCTTTTGAGTTATTGTATAAATACAGAACGAGTTAATAAAAACTATTGTTTATTTTTTCTTTGAGCTTTTTTGCTTAGCTTTTTCTCTTTTTTACGCGGAAACATGTCTCTGCTTAGGTATGGTACTGCTAAAAAAAAGATCCCACATCCTAAGTAAAAAAGAAGGTTAAAAATATAAGCAAATGGAGAGGTCGAGAAAAAATAAACCACAGATTCAACACGATAATCTGTTGGTGTCAGCACATAACCGTCGTATATAGATTTTACTGCGATTATGATGGATAAGGAGCCTATAGCTAAAGAAAACAAGGAGAATGCTATTTGATTTAATAACATTCTGGTATTACTAATATTAGCGTGTTTTATTTTTGGCTTCTTTTTTGTTTTTCTATTATTTGATTTCTTCATGTTTACCAAAAAAAGTAATAAGCATAGCTATAAATATTCCAACAAAGCCAACGGTTGAGAAAAACAAGCTATATTCACTTTTAATGCTGAAAATATTTAGCAGACTAGTTATTAACAAAAGTGATATTCCAGCAGCTTTTATAATTTCTAGTGTTTTATTCAAACGTATCCATGTTTGACAAGATGGGCACTCGACTTCAAAAAATATCCCTTTTTTATTAGTATTTTTTATATCTCTATTATTGATTTTATTCTGACAGCTAGGGCATGTAGGTTTCATTTTAATCCTTTATTTAACCTTTTTAATTTCTCTTAATACTTTAGGATCAATATAGCTTGATCTGCGGTTTACTGTAAATACCAGTCTTTGGGAGTGATGTAAGTGTTTGTGCTCCTTTAGCTAATGTAAGACCTATTTATAAAGTAATTCTGCCAAAGCTATTATAGGAGGGCTTAAAATTTAAATTATATTTGAGAAATCATAAGTAATTAGAGGCTGCGCTTCTCGCGCAAGCAAGCTTAGCGCCTTGTATCTCTCGTTG
>NZ_PNCU01000048.1:0-482 GCF_005886915.1 Pseudoalteromonas sp. S3776
TGATAAAACAGCCGACGGCGTTATAAATGGCAACGGCGAAAGTGCTGCAATCGTGGTACGCGGTACTGTTACCGATGTTGAAGACGGCCAAACTGTAACTGTTATTATCAGCGATGGCACAAACCAAGTTGAAACCACGGCGCTTGTACAAAATGGCGAATACGTTACAGATCCGATTGATGCAAGCGCATTAAACGATGGCACACTCACCGCTACAGCAAGCGTGTCAGATTTAGCGGGTAACCCTGTAAACGCGCAAGATAGCGTAGAGCTTGATAACACCGCAGCGATTACTACCAGCATTGATAAAACTGCAGATGGCGTTATAAATGGCAACGGCGAAAGTGCTGCAATCGTGGTACGCGGTACTGTTACCGATGTTGAAGACGGCCAAACTGTTACTGTTATTATCAGCGATGGTACAAACCAAGTTGAAACAACGGCGCTTGTACAAAATGGCGAATACGTTACCGATCCGATTG
>NZ_PNCU01000049.1:0-406 GCF_005886915.1 Pseudoalteromonas sp. S3776
GCAAGCGCATTAAATGACGGCACACTCACCGCCACAGCCAGCGTATCCGATGTGGCAGGCAACCCTGTAAGCGCGCAAGATAGCGTAGAACTTGATAACACCGCCGCGATTACAACTAGCATTGATAAAACCGCCGACGGCGTGATTAATGGTAACGGTGAAAGCGCCACCATGGTCGTGCGTGGCACGGTAAGCGATGTGGAAGACGGTCAAACCGTGACGGTGATCATCAGTGATGGTACAAACCAAGTTGAAACCACAGCGCTTGTTCAAAACGGCGAATATGTTACCGATCCGATTGATGCAAGCGCACTAAACGATGGCACACTCACCGCCACAGCAAGCGTGTCAGATGTAGCGGGTAACCCGATTTCAGCACAAGATTCAGTCGAGCTTGATAACACCG
>NZ_PNCU01000005.1:0-34914 GCF_005886915.1 Pseudoalteromonas sp. S3776
CCGACACCGCCCTTCCACGGCGGTAACAGGGGGTCGAATCCCCTTGGGGACGCCACTTACTATTTATAGTAGGGTAGTGTTATTAAAAGCTCGCCTGAAACGAGTTAAACCATTCAGTTGTCCTAGTGACACTTTTTAGTGTCCCCATCGTCTAGAGGCCTAGGACACCGCCCTTTCACGGCGGTAACAGGGGTTCGAATCCCCTTGGGGACGCCACTTACTATTTATAGTAGGGTAGTGTTATTAAAAGCTCGCCTGAAACGAGTTGAACCATTCAGTTGTCCTAGTGACACTTTTTAGTGTCCCCATCGTCTAGAGGCCTAGGACACCGCCCTTTCACGGCGGTAACAGGGGTTCGAATCCCCTTGGGGACGCCACTTACTATTTGTAGTAGGGTAGTGTTATTAAAAGCTCGCCTGAAACGAGTTAAACCATTCAGTTGTCCTAGTGACACAGAAAACGTTTTGAGAAGATAATGCCATTCGCCTCGCAGGCTCGGTCTCATCTTACTTAGAAATAGCAAATCAGTGATTTGCAAAGCAATTTCTGCGTCCCCATCGTCTAGAGGCCTAGGACACCGCCCTTTCACGGCGGTAACAGGGGTTCGAATCCCCTTGGGGACGCCACTTACTATAAAGTATGGTATTAAGCAGTGTGACACCGCACTCTCTATGCACGACGCTATCATAAAGTACTAATCTCTTTGGGATGCCACTTATTATTTTAGTAGTGTATAAATCTATTACTTCCTTAGCTCTATCCAGTGCATTAATTTTATCGTTTATCCGCCAAAACTTTAGTTTTACACTTTTAAACTTCTCAATATCTAAAAACCTATCTATTTAATTAATAATCACCTACGTATAATTTCTTTGGTTTCAAGACAGATCCGCAATAATAATTATTCATTTACAGTGATAAATTTTTTGCTAGCTGCGTTAAAAATACATACCTATAACTACATGTGTAGATAAAATGGGTAGCACAACTAAATTACTAATTACTCTAAACTATATTTATTCACCCTTTAAATAGCGTACGCAATAAAGCCAGCACAAAATATTCAGCATTTATAAAGCGCTGTGCTGCTAGCCTTTTAGTTTAATTTCTCATTACTTGGAGTTAATTATGGCAAGTGGTTGGGCGCGAGATGGCGCAATTCAAGATCAAATCGATGCAAGTGTTAATGACGCAGTGCAATATGCAAGGCAAAATTTAATCTCTGGCGCGAGTGCCGAATTCTGTGATGAGTGTGATTGTGAAATACCACAGGCACGCAGGTTAGCACTGCCAGGTGTTAGGCATTGTGTGGCATGTCAAAGTGAGCTTGAGGCTAAAGGTAAGGCCGTAGCAGGTGTAAACCGCCGCGCAAGTAAAGATAGTCAACTAAGGTAAAGGTGCAAATAGGCACCTTTTGATAAATTTTATTACCTAGATCGCGAGGTTTGTAACCGAGTGAGCTCAATAATCGCCCTGCGTTATTTTAATGACTTATATCCATGTAAGAATAAGCAAAAATAGAGCAAAGCTTCCGCATTTTGATCGCACCCCTTACCAACACCCATTAATGGGATTAGTTTCTCTTTTTTTGAATAAGCTCAATTGAATAGCCATCAGGGTCTTTCACAAAAGCAATTTCTGTTGTACCGCCTTTGACTGGTCCGGGCTCTCGGCTGACGTTTCCACCTGCGGCCTTAATGTCATCACATGCTTTGTATATATCGTCAAATTCAATAGCTATATGGCCATAAGCATTACCCAAATCGTAGTTATTTTGATCCCAGTTATAAGTAAGCTCTAAAACGGTATTATTATCCTCTTCTCCATACCCTACAAAAGCCAATGTATAACGATACTCTTCATTATCAGAGCGGCGTAATTCTTTCATTCCTAAAATCTGTGTATAAAAAGAAAGTGACTTTTCTAAGTCGGCTACACGCAACATCGTGTGTAATAAACGCATTTAGGTTACCTCTGTGAGTTTAAAGTTAAATAGGTGGGGAAGCATAGCGCCAGATGGAGATAATTCATAGCCATATCAAGGCACCTGAGCTAGCTGTATACCTAACCCCTTATTTTATACCAACACCGTAATAATACTTAATCATTTTTAGGGCCTAAAATTAATCAAGTTGGTATTAAACACCCTCGTTTAGAACAATTAAATATCGCACTATGCCTAGCTACCAACACGTTTATCTATTCTCGAAATAGCTCACTTAATTAAGCGGATAAGCATTATCTCTTTTTTAATAATAATTTTGTTTCAATAAGTTATTTGAGTATTCATTGCGTTACATGTACTTGCAATAGGTCAGACTTTTGCCGCGTAAGTTTGCCTTGTTTTCACTGAGAGCCTTTAGCTTATGACATTAATTTAAATATCAATGCGATTTAATATGTAAATAAACCTTTGGACTTTAATTAAGGTAAATGTGGATACACGAGGCATTTGCACCCTTACATAGGCAGAAAATTAGAATACTAAATTCGTATTATTACCATCAATAGGTAAGTGCACTGTGTATGTATGGTTACGGTATTTATGTGAGTGGGCAAAGGTGTAGTAACTTATTGGTCAACCTATTTTTTATAAGCCCCTAACCAATGAAGGTAAAAGTATGTTTAATTAATTTTATTTACGAATAGTTGTTAACCTTCTGATTACTAGTTTCTTTTTGTTTTCCATGGATTGAATTGTAAATTACCTTGGTTTACAAAGTTAACTTATTGGTTGACAATAATGGTGTATGGTAATACAGTTTTTGCATACCAATTGGTAAGCTGTTTGGTTTTAGCTTCTCCAAGGTATTAAAAAATAATAAAAGTAATGCTAAGCGTAGCCTAATAAATACGTAACCGGTCAGCAATTTATAGCGTGTAATTAACCTTTTATTACTCGCTAAAATAGGAACAACGAGGCTGGTTATTTATTCAAAAGAGCATGCTCAGGGTTACTTTACACATTGAACTAAACGACACAGCGTACCTATTTATGGGGTAAATCATTACTCGTACTCATAAAAGCACGCGCCATCATATTTAGGAGTTATTCATGTCTAAACCAGTAATCGGTTTTATCGGCCTTGGCTTAATGGGCGGCAATATGGCCGAAAACTTACAGAACAAAGGCTATGAGCTTATTGTTATGGATTTAAACAAAGATGCGGTTGCTGCATGCGTTAGCAGAGGCGCGAAAACAGCAAGCACTGCAAAAGAGCTTGCACAAGGTGCAGACATAATTATGTTTTGTTTAACAACATCTGCAGTTGTTGAAAAAATTGTGTACGCAGAAGATGGTATTTTAGCGGGTATTAAAGAAGGCGCGGTATTAATTGATTTTGGTACATCAATTCCTTCGTCGACTAAAAAAATTGGCGCTGATCTAGCTGCTAAAGGCGCAGGCATGATTGACGCTCCACTAGGGCGTACTCCAGCCCATGCTAAAGACGGCCTATTAAATATTATGGCAGCGGGCGATATTGAAACGTTTAATAAAGTTAAGCCTGTACTTGAAGATCAGGGCGAAAACGTATTTCACCTAGGTGAGCTAGGCGCAGGGCATACAACTAAGTTAATCAATAACTTTATGGGTATGACCACAGTATGTGCTATGTCACAAGCGTTTGCTGTAGCAGACAAAGCCGGTGTAGACCGCCAGCAACTATTTGACATTATGTCGACAGGGCCTTCTAGCTCTCCATTTATGCAATTTTGTAAAAACTACGCGGTAGACAATGTAAGCGACCTTGGTTTTTCAATTGCCAATGCAAACAAAGATTTAGGCTACTTCCTACAAATGGTTTCAGACCTTGGGACTGAATCAAAAATTGCCGAAGGGTCATCTGCTAATTTACAAGCGGCATTTGATGCAGGTATGGGCCAAGGCAACGTGCCAGAAATTTTTGATTACTTTAAAACTCTAGAAAAATAATACCAACAACATTGGGTGCTTTAACGTAGTTAAAGCACCAAAACACACACAACATCAATTGGCTAGATTTAATCTGCTTTGTGCAATGATTGCAGTATTACTATTGATAAGGCATTACTTCCGGTCACACTGAAAAAGAGTTATCTATGCGTTTAATTAATATAATAAAGCTTAGCCTAGTTCTTATTGGGTGCACATCCACACAATTGGCAGCCAAAGATTATTTTGTAGACACTGAACAAGCTTTTCAAGAAATCTCTGACAAACTCGTTGCCGGCGATAAAGTAACTCTCAAAGACGGTACGTGGTCTGATTTTGAAATTTTATTACAAGGCCAAGGCACCAAAAACGCCCCTATAAAGCTTACAGCACAAACTAAGGGTAAGGTTATTCTATCAGGGCAATCTAATTTAAGACTGGCGGGTTCATACTTAGAAGTGTCAGGGCTGGTATTTAAAAATGGTTATACGCCTAGCTCAGCCGTAATTGAGTTTCGTAAAAATAAAGATGAACTTGCTACCCACTCGCGTGTAACTGAGGTAGTTATCGATAACTACAATAACCCAGATAAGCGTGAATCTGACTATTGGGTGGCGCTATATGGTAAACACAATCGTTTTGATCACAGCCACTTAGTAGGTAAGCGTAACAAAGGTGTTACAGTTGCTGTAAGGCTTAATAGTGAGCAAAGCCAACAAAACCATCATCAAATTGATCATAACTTCTTTGGCTATCGCCCAACTTTTGGGTCAAATGGCGGTGAAACACTGCGCATTGGGACTAGCCACTATTCTTTAAGTGATTCATTCACCCTAGTTGAAAACAACTACTTTGAACGTACAAACGGCGAAGTAGAAATAATCTCTGTTAAATCAGGTAAAAACCACATTCGTAATAATGTGTTTTTTGAATCTCGCGGCACATTAACGCTGCGCCATGGTAATGGCAATGTTATTGAAGAAAATATCTTTTTAGGCAATGGCGTGGAGCACACTGGTGGCATTCGCATAATAAACAAAAATCAAACTGTAAAAAATAATTACTTAGAGGGCTTAACAGGCTATCGCTTTGGGAGTGGTTTTACGGTTATGAACGGTGTGCCTAACTCACCTATAAATCGTTACCACCAGGTAGAAAACGCGACAATTGAAAACAATACCTATGTAAATGTACGTCATATACAACTTGGCGCAGGTAGCGATAGCGAGCGTAGCGCTGCGCCAATTAATAGCGTAATGAAAAATAATCTTATTATTAATCAAGATGGCGAGCAGCCTTTTACAACCTTTGATGATGTAAGCGGTATTAAATTTAGCAAAAATGTAGCTAATACCCAGGTATTAAAAGAGTTAAATTATGGTGTTAAACAGCAAAATGTAACACTAACCAGAGCTAGTAACGGTTTACTGTATCCTGAAGCAAGCAAAATTAGTGCAGGTGCTAAACGCGGTTTAAAGGTGCTAAAAAAGGCCGACACCGGCGTTAGTTGGTATCCAAAAACAGAACAAGTTGTGGCATTTGATACGGGCAAAACTCACCCAGTTAAAGCGACAGTAGATGCATTACTAAACGCAATTAATACTGCACAAACGGGTGATATATTAGAGCTATCTGATGGTCAATACGATGTATCTAAACTCGTTAAAATAACAAAAGTGCTTACCCTTAAAGCTAAACATACTGGCAAGGCTAAGTTGACTTACCAACGCTCCACCTTATTCGAAATTCATGATGGCGGTAGCTTAAAGCTAGATGGTTTAGTTATCTCGGGTGAAAACGCGCCCGATGCCATTAACAATAGTGTGGTACGCACTAAAAAGTGGGGCATGATTGATAACTACCGCTTTGAAATACACAACTCACAACTAACTAATCTTGATATTAATCATTCATTTCACTTTTTTGTAACGGGCAAGGGTGCGATGGCAGATGAAATCACGTTAGTAAATAACACCTTTAAAAATGTAACTGGCGATATATTACGCCTCAATACCGAAATAGAAGATTTAGGTATTTATAACGCTGAGTATGTAACCCTTAAAAATAACACTTTTGATAAGGTGGCCGGTGCTGTTGTTAAGTTATACCGAGGGGGGAGCGATGAGAGCACCTTTGGTCCGCATTTATTAATGACTAATAACACCCTAACTAAAGTAGGTTTAGGTAAGCGAAACAAGGCGAATGCAAGTGTGTATGCACACGGTGTTCAAGTTACAAACATTACAAATAACAAATTTAGAAAATCTGCACAGGTTAAAATTGAGCACACGGTAGGTGAGCCAATAACAGCCATTACAGATAACACCTTTGATGCAACAAAAGCACCAAGCGTAAAAGAACTACGTGTAGAGGGCCCTCACACGGCAACCATTAAAAATAATAACGTTTTAAATAAGGTGAACTAACAATGATTAATTTAACGCAAAGTAAGTCATTATTTAAAACGGTGGGCGTGACTGTAAGTGCCTTAGTTTTATCGTTAAACGCCTACGCAGCGCATCCTAATTTGGTAATAACCAACGATGATGTACAGCAAATGCGTCAAGCAATTAGCAGTAATGAGCAGGGCAAATTTGCTAACGCATTTGAAGCGCTCAAAGCACAGGTAGATGAACAAATTAAAGGCCCTATTTCGGTACCTGTGCCTAAAGATGGTGGGGGAGGCTATACCCACGAGCAACATAAAAAAAATTATCAACTTATGTATAACGCGGGTGTTATTTATCAGCTAAGCCAAGATGAAAAATACGCACATTACGTACGTGATATGTTGCTTGCTTATGCCAAATTATACCCAACGCTCGATGAACATCCTAAGCGCAAAGTTAAGTCGCAAAACCCAGGTAAGCTATTTTGGCAAAGCCTTAACGAAGCTATGTGGCTTGTTTATACCATCCAAGCATATGATTTAGTTCACGACGCACTAAGCGATACGAATATCAAAACCATTGAAAATGACTTATTGCGCCCAGTCGCGTTATTTTTATCACAAGGCCAGCCATCAACCTTTAATAAAGTGCATAACCATGGCACCTGGGCTACAGCAGGTGTAGGCATGGCAGGGTATGTGTTAGATGAATCTGAGTGGGTTGAAAAATCTCTTTACGATTTAAATAAATCAGGTAAAGGTGGTTTTATTAAGCAGCTCGACATGCTGTTTTCACCACAAGGTTATTACAACGAAGGACCTTATTATCAACGCTTTGCATTACTTCCGTTCGTAACCTTTGCAAAAGCAATTGAAAACAATGAACCGCAACGGGATATTTTTGAATATCGTGACGGCATATTGCTCAAAGCAATTGATACCACTATTCAGCTAAGCTACAACGGTCTATTTTTTCCAATAAACGATGCCATAAAAAGTAAAGGTATTGATACGATTGAGTTAGTTCAAGGTGTAACGGCTGCGTATAGCCTAACTAACGATACGGGTTATCTAGATATTGCACAGTATCAAGATCAAGTGGTTCTAACAGGTGATGGTTTAAAAGTTGCTCAAGCGTTGGATAAAAATAAGCAGACGCCTTATGTGTTTAAATCAGTAGCGTTTGGCGATGGTAACGATGGCAAGCAAGGTGCATTGGTAGTAATGCGTACGCAAACTGGTGGCGACCAAGCACTTTTATTTAAACCTGCTGCACAAGGCTTAGGGCATGGCCATTTTGATAAATTAACTTGGCAATTTTACGACCATGGTAATGAAATTGTATCTGATTATGGCGCTGCACGTTTTTTAAATGTTGAAGCTAAATACGGCGGTCGTTACTTACCAGAGAACGAGACTTACGCAAAACACTCTGTGGCACACAATACGGTTGTGATTGATGAAACCTCGCATTTTAACGCTAATGTTAAAGTAGGTAATAACAATCACCCTAAGCTTAATTTCTTTGAGACAAACCAATACGGAACAGTTGCAAGTGGGCAAATAAGCACTGTTTATAAAGGCGTTGAGCTTGAACGCACCTTGGCATTAATTAATCTGCCTGAACTTGAAAGCACGCTTGCAATCGACATTTTTAATGTTAATGCAGATGCCTCCCATAAAATTGATTTACCGCTGCATTATAAAGGTCAATTAATTGATACCAGCTTTGAGTTACTTGCTAAAACCAAAAGCTTAGCTGCGCTGGGTGATAAAAATGGTTACCAACACTTATGGCTTAAAGCAAAGGCACAGCCTGAAAAAGGTTTAGCAAAGGTAACATGGTTAAATGACAATGGCCGTTTTTATACTCAAACAAGCCTAGTGAAAGGGGATGAGTCTTTCTTATTTACGCAAATAGGCGCTAACGATCCGCATTTTAATCTTCGTAATGAAAATGGCTACATTCGCCGAGTAGAAGATAAAAAGCAGCATAAATTTATTTCTGTACTCGAGCCTCATGGTGAATACAACCCAAGTAAAGAATATACCTTAGAAGCGATTAGCCGTGTATCTTCACTTAAGTATGACGTACAAGCAGATTTGGACCTAGTTGAAGTTAAAGTAAAAAATAACACCTACTTGGTTGCTATTAATAAAGCTGAGAAAGCAGCTAAACACACATTCACATATCAAAATAAAGCATTCACCTTAAATGGCCGTCTTGGCGTTTATGCGATGAAAAATAATCAGGAGTAAACAGGATGCAAAAGCAAAGTCCACACTTTTCATTTGGTAACGAAACCGAGATTGAAGATTTAGGTAATGGTTTAAAACGCCAAATGCTTGGCTATAACGAAGAGCTAATGGCTGTAAAAATTTGGTTCTCCGAGGGGGCGATTGGTTATAACCATGCGCACAGACATTCGCAAGTAACGTATGTTGTTGAGGGTGAATTTCACTTTAATATTGATGGCGTCACTAAAATCTTAAAAGCAGGCGATAGCTGTTTTATTCCTCCTTTTGCTGATCACGGTGCAACATGCCCAACTGGCGGTATTTTGATTGATACCTTTAGCCCAGCTCGCGAAGACTTTCTTGAGGAATAACCTATGAAAATTAAAGGCTTACGCTGGTGGGTCATTGTGTTGATTGCACTGGCTACCATTATTAATTACATCGACCGTCAAGCGCTCAGCGTTTTATGGCCAGACATTGTGGAAGAGATGTTCCCTGATGAATCTGCTTTAGAGCGTAAACAAATTTACGCAAATATTTCTATTGTTTTCGTGTTTGCTTATGCATTTGGCCAAGCTATTTTTGGCAAAATTTTTGACTGGGTGGGGACACGTTTTGGTTTTGTACTTTCAATAGGTGTGTGGTCTTTAGCCACGATTGCCCATGCATTTGCACAAGGTGTGCTTAGTTTAAGTATTTTCCGCGCAATTTTAGGTGTAGCTGAAGCGGGTAACTGGCCCGGAGCAGCTAAAGGTAATGCCGAATGGTTTCCAACTAAAGAGCGTGCTTTAGCGCAAGGTATATTTAATTCTGGTGCAGCTATTGGTGGCATTATTGCTATTCCGCTTATTGCATATTTAACTGTGTATTTTAGCTGGCAAATGGTGTTTATTTTTGTTGGTGCGTTAGGTTTTTTATGGTTAGTACCGTGGATTATTTTAGTAAAAGCGCCACCAGGCTCTCACCCTTGGATAAGTGAAGAAGAGCGCGAATACATTCTTACCGGACAACGACGCGTTGATGATAACGGCGATGTAACAAACGATGACGAAGAAGAGTATAACCCCTCTACAGGTGAGTTACTTTCTCGTAAGCAAAGCTGGGGTGTAATTATAGCCTCTGCAGCTATTGATCCTATTTGGTGGTTGTTTGTATTTTGGATACCAATTTACCTAAACGAAGTGTACGGCATGGATGTTAAATCTATAGGTATTTATGGCTGGGTTCCTTATGTTGGCGCTATGTTTGGCGCTTGGTTTGGCGGATTACTCGCGCAAAACCGCCTAAAAGCAGGTTGGAATACCGATAAAACACGTAAGCTGACCATCACATTAGGGTGTTTAATTATGTTGCCGGCGCTGCTTGCAATGGCAAACCCAGGCGAGCCGGTAATTGCGGTACTTATTATGGCTGTTATTTTATTTGGTTTTCAAACCGCTATTGGTAACGTGCAAACCTTACCAAGCGACTTACTTGGTAAAAAAGCGGTAGGAACGCTGTCGGGCTTTTCTGGTATGGCCGCTAAATTAGGTGCTGTAGGGCTTACGTCACTGGTTCCGATTTTAACCGCTGATGGTAATTATACACCGGCGTTTGTAATAGGGGCATCTTTAGCGATTATTGCAATGGCGGCTGTATGGATTTTAATTCCAAAAATTGAACCATTAAAAAAGCCTAACTAATTTGTTGGCAATGGCTGTTTTTTTACAGCCATTTACTACCTAAGGTAAGTGATAATAATGAAAAATATTTACTTTATTGGCGAATGCATGATTGAGTTAAGAGCGACCGTTCCCTCTACATTGCACCAGTCATTTGCAGGTGATGTATATAATTCGGCAGTTTACTTAAAGCGTTGCTTTCCTAAGGTCACAACCTCAGTGATAACCGCTTTAGGGAAAGATAACTTAAGTAAAAAAATGCGTGAGCGTTTTGTAAGTGAACAATTAAATACAGACTACGTATTTGCTCACAACAGTAAAGTCCCTGGTATGTATTACATAGAAACGGACGAGCAAGGCGAGCGCAGTTTTATTTATTGGCGCGATGATTCAGCAGCAAAAAAGGTGGTTGAATTTATTAGCCCTGAGCTAGTTAAACAGCTGTCATCGGGCGATATGTTTTTCTTTTCCGGGATTTCGTTAGCTGTAATAGAAGCACAAGCACGGCAGCAGTTTTGGGACATAGTTAAACAGCTTAAAGCCGCGGGTGTAAAAATAGTATTTGATCCTAATTACCGCGCAAGACTATGGGATAACGTTGAGCAAACTAAAGCGCAGTATCATAGCGCGTTTAGCTTAGCCGATATTACCTTGCCAGGTGTTGAAGACTTAGAAACACTTTACGACGTCAAGAGCGTAGAGGCCGTTATTGATTATTTAGCACCGTATAACATCAATGAAATTGTAGTCAAAAACGGCCCTGACTCGGTTATTACAAAAGAGGCTGACACAGTGCAAAGCCACAAAATTACACCGGTTAAAAACGTGATTGATACAACCTCCGCTGGTGATGCCTTTAATGGTGTGTATTTAGGCGCGCGTTTAGATGGGCTCCCTATTGATAAGGCTGTTGAACTTGCCGCGCAAGCCGCTGGCGCCGTTATTCAGCAACCCGGTGCCATTGCACCAAAAGATGTATTTCAACAAGCCATGGCTAAATCAGGCCTGTAACTGGCTAATGTACTCAATATATAACACTAAGTAGCACGATTATCTAAAATAAGGGAAACAACGCATGACTCGCTTTTCTGAACTAATGGCAGGGCAAACTCTGCTACCTATAATTCAAGCAGATACGCCAGAGCAAGGTGTTAACATTGCTAAAGCAATGGCAGAAGCAGGCCTAACATTGGTAGAGGTTGTTCTAAGAACAGATGCATCAATTGATGCGCTTAAGGCCATTAAAGAGCAAGTTCCTCAGTTAAAAGTGGGCGCAGGCACGGTTATTAACGAGACAATTTTAAAGCAAGCGCTAGAAGCAGGCTCAGATTTTATAGTCACACCTGCTGTATCGCCTACACTATTAAATGAGCTGGTAAAGTGTAACGTACCTGTATTGCCTGGTGTATCAAATACAGGTGATATTTTAATGGCACTTGAGTATGGTTTTGAAGAGCAAAAACTTTTCCCTGCTTCTTTGGCTGGTGGCGCGCCGTTTGTATCGGCCGTTTCATCTGTATTTCGTGCAGTGAGTTTTTGCCCTACCGGCGGTGTAAGTGAAAAAAATAAAATGGATTACCTGTCGTTAAAAAATGTATTTGCAGTAGGTGGTACCTGGGTTGCAAAAAAAGAGTGGGTAGCACAGGGTAATTGGCAAGCGATCACAGACTCTTGTATCGAGGCTTTAAAATAGCAAGGAGCAAAAAATGAATTATTTAGCCCCAACGATTGCACCCGGTGTTGTTGTTGGCGATGAAGTAAGCGAGGTGTACAAACACGCACGAGCACATCAATATGCATTGCCCGCAGTAAATGTAGTGAGTACATCATCTATTAACGCGACTTTAGAAGCCGCAAGAGAAGTGAAGTCGCCGGTCATTATTCAGCTATCTAATGGGGGAGCACAGTTTTTTTGTGGTAAAGGTTTAGCTCTTGAGGGGCAACAGTCTGCTGTTGTAGGCGCAATAAGTGCTGCACATTATGTGCATAATGTAGCTAAGCACTATGGTGTTGCTGTAATGTTACATACAGATCATGCTGCAAAAAAACTACTGCCCTGGATTGATGGTTTGCTAGATGAAGGTGAAAAATACTTTGCACAAACAGGCAAGCCCCTTTTCTCATCACACATGATCGATCTTTCAGAAGAGCCACTGGAAGAAAATATAGAGGTTTGTGAGCGTTATTTAGCGCGTATGGCAAAAATAGGCATGACACTTGAAATAGAGTTAGGGTGCACCGGTGGAGAAGAAGATGGGGTTGATAACTCCCATCTCGACAGCTCGGCTTTGTACACTCAACCTGAAGATGTAGCTTATGCTTATGAGCGTCTGAGTAAAATAAGCCCTAATTTCATTATTGCAGCTTCGTTTGGTAATGTTCACGGTGTTTATAAATCGGGTAATGTAGTGTTAACACCAAGCATATTGCGCGAGTCACAAGCCTATGTAGCTGAAAAATTTAATTTAGAGCATAACGCTATTAATTTTGTGTTTCACGGTGGAAGTGGCTCTGAGCACAGTAAAATTGCTGAGTCGCTCACCTACGGGGTGGTAAAAATGAATATTGATACCGACACACAATGGGCGAGTTGGAATGGGGTATTAAACTATTATCAAGAAAAGCAAGATTACTTACAGGGCCAAATAGGCAACCCTGATGGTGAAGATAAACCCAATAAAAAATACTATGACCCACGTGTGTGGTTACGCCAGTCGGAGCAGCATATGATGGCACGCCTGATTCAATGTTTTGACGACCTTAATTGTGTGAACAGGTATAGCACATGAAAAGACTGAATAAAGTTTTAAAAGAAGATGGTGTTGAAACCGACCTAATCATGTTAATCCGTACTCTGTTAGCAACCACAAAAGAAATAGCGTTTAGAGTTAGCCAAGGTGAGCTTGCGGGTGTATTGGGCTCTACCCTTAACGAAAATATACAAGGTGAAGTTCAAAAAAAGCTAGATGTTATTGCTAATCAGCTTTTAAAGGATACTTTAATTGATGATGATCTTGTAAAAACAGTGGCATCTGAAGAAGAAGACAACGCAGTAGGTGCACACCCTGATGGTAAGTATATTGTGGCATTTGATCCGCTTGATGGTTCATCAAATATTGATGTTAATGGACAAATAGGTACTATTTTTACCATTTACCCAGCAAAAGCAGATGTACCTTACGATAGTGATGAGCAATTTAATCAACCCGGTACTAATCAGGTTTGTGCGGGCTACGTGCTGTATGGGCCATCGTCGTTACTAGTAATGAGCACAGGCGGGCCAACCCGCTGTTATACGCATGATTTAACCCACGGCGGCTTTTTGCTTACTAAGCCAGAACTTAAGGTGTCGAGTAAAAGCCGTGAGTTCTCGGTTAATATGGCAAATTACCGATACTGGGATGAAGCAACACAAGTTTACTTTGATAAATTACTGTATACATCAGAAGAATTTGCTAAAAGCTCAATTCGCTATAATGCAGCCATGGTTGGCGATGTACACCGAATTTTATGCCGTGGTGGGGTATTTATGTATCCACAAGATACGCGTTCTGGTAATGAAAATGGTAAAATACGGTTACTTTACGAAGCCAACCCACTGGCGATGTTAACTGAAAACGCAGGTGGTATAGCCACCTCTAAAGGCATGCGTATTTTAGATATTCACCCAGAGGATCTGCATCAGCGTGTGCCTGTTATTTTAGGCTCTAGTGAACCTGTGACTTATTTTAATTCTACGGTTTATTAAACCTGACTAAGGCCTCAGTACAAAAGGGCGGTTATTGTCCCCTAACGCCTTTTAAATAAAACGTATGCCACTGCTGACTAATAGTGAGTTAAACGCAGTGGCTACGTTATTTTATATACACATCAAAAATTCATATCTATAGGCTATTACAGCTAAAGCTTTACGCCTGTATTTTCCATCCCCCATTCTTTATGTGCTTATCGCGCTACGTAACAATTTAGAGTAATTCTTTCGGTAAAACCAATTATTCATAAAGGTTGCTTGTTTATCTATTCGTGAAATTAATATTGGTAATAACGCTGCGTTATTAGGTATAGACGTAAGTTAACTTTCAGTTAATAGAATATGATGAATTTTGAACGAATATAGTGGTAAAAGTGTTTTTATTATGCTTATATTACCAGGTTGGTTAACAATGAAGCGTAAAAATAAAATAATTTGGTAATAACACACTGGGTATTTGGTAAATCACACATTACACCTGCTAAATACTAAACCACACAATTAAGGAGAATAGAGCCATGATGAAATTAAAACATTTTGCATTATGTGCTGTTACAGCTGCCATTATAGGTTGTGACACGGATTCAAATAATAATAACAATACATTGGGCTCTATTGCTCTTACAGGCACAGCGCTAACCGGCGAAACATTATCGACCAGTGTAAATGATGCAGATGGTATTTCTGGCGAAGTAAGCTACTACTGGTATGCCGATGGACAAGTTATTAGTGGCGCTAATGACGCAACGTTTACATTAACCGATGAGCAAATTGGTTTTGCGATTACTGCACAAGCGCTTTATACAGATGACAGCGGCGTTAATGAATCGCATTTAAGCGAGCCAACCGATGAAGTGACAGCTATTCCTTTTGCGGCCACAGTAGAAATTAACGGTGATGCAATTATTGGTAATGAGCTAAGTGCTAGTGTGGCGGATGAAAATGGCTTCGATCCAGCGCTTGTAACTTATACGTGGTTTGCAGATGATGAGGAAATTGCTGATGAAGCCTTAGCAACCTTCACAATTACCGAAGCGCAATTAGGTAAAGTTATTACTGTAAATGCAGTGTTTGAAGATAGCAGAGGCTTTGCAGAGTCAGCTACATCAGCTGCGACAGCGCCAGTAGAACGCGCGAATTCAGAAGGGTCGGTGGCTATTGTTGGTACGCCTACGATTGGTAATACACTAACGGCTGAAATTACCGATGAAGATGGCGCAAGCGGCACAATCACTTATCAGTGGTTTGCAGATACGGTAGCTATTGAAGGTGCAACACAAAGTACTTATGTTGTTGATGAATCACTACTTGGCCAAGTTATCACTGTGCAGGTTACTTACACAGACGATCACGGTTTTACCGAAGACAACCTATCAGAGGCAACCATTGCAGTTTCAGCTGAAGCTGTAGATGAAGCGGGTAGCATTACCATTTCAGGCGCTACGCCTTATTTAGTGACTAGCGAATTAACCGCTGAAATTAGCGATAACAACGGTGTAGATGAGCAAAACGTTACCTATACCTGGCTTGCTGATGGCGTAGCAATAGCAGACACTAACAGCAAAACGTTTACGCCAACTAATCAAGCTGGCGCGATTATATCGGTGACGGCGAGTTACACAGATAACGATGGCTTTTCAAGCACAATTACCGGGACTGCCGATACTGTAGTGTACACGCAAGTAATAAGCGATGCAGGCGCGCTATTAGGGGCTATAAATGCAGGTCTTGCTGATGGCGACGTGATTGGTTTAAATACCGGCGTATATGCCGATCTTGATGCCATTATGCTAACTAGTGCAGCAACGCTTAAAGCAGTTGAAGGGCAAAGCCCGGTAATTAGTGGTGAACTTTGTATTCATGTAGCCAGTGGGGTTGATGGCGCAGGTATTAAAGGACTTACTTTTAAAAATATTGATACTAAATCGGGCGGCTTTTGTGAAACCGAAGAAGACGCCGTTATTTATTCTGAGGGTGACAACTTCACATTTACTCAAAATACTATCGATGGTGAAGCACAGACGTTAAATAACTCCACTTACCACTGGTTAATGCTTAAAGGCGATGGCGCAATGGTTGAGCGTAATACCTTTGCAAACCGCGATAAAGCAGAAAATGGTTCGGTGATTAAAATGTCATCGTCAAGTACTAACCACGTTATTCAATATAACCTTTTCACAGGCTCAAGCAGTAATCCAAATTTTGGTAACTCTAGCCTGCACTTAATTAACGCAGGCAGTACCACAGGGTCAGACGCAGCTGTAGATGCAAACTTTACTATTCAATACAACCGTGTAGAAAACTTTGTTACAGGTCGTCGCTTAATGCGCGTGCAAACCTCTGGCGCGACGATTAAAGGCAATACCATTTTAAATCCTAATGGCGGTATTTCGCTTGAAGATGGTGGATTTAATACGGTATCAGACAACGTTATTATTCGTACCACAGATATTGCAAGCTCAAGCGATCGACCAGCTGGTGTATTAATTACGCCTTTAGGCCACACAGTAAGCAATAACTACATTGCGGGTATTCGCTCAGGTAATAAAGAAGCAGGTGGTATTGTATTTACAGCGAATCCATTCTCACAAGCTGATGGCGGAGTGCCAAATGGAGGTAACCAAGCTGTGCTTGATGGCGCAGGCGACTTTACCCTTAATGTGACTAACAATACCGTACTTAACTCACAGCAACCATTTGTATTTAGTACAGAAATAGGTTCAAAAGCACCGGTAGGTGATTGTGATGAGCTTACCGCAGACAACGCACCTGTATTGTACGGTTTAACAAAAAATGCATTCGAAATTAACTTTAACGGTAATTTAAATGCCAATGGGGTGGGCGATCAAACTGATGAAGACACCATACAAAATAGCGCGCTTGTTTATGGTTTCTTTTACCCTAATACGCTGTCGAGCGATCATTCATTTGAGTACGACTGTGACCTAATTAATCATACTGAATCATTGTTCTCAAACAGCTTTGGCTTTAGTGACAGCTATGAGTCGGGCGATGCGAGTGATTTATGGGTTGATATTAGAAACGTAAATGGCAATGGTGAATACGACACCGATGGCGCTATTGACCAAGACCCAGAAGCAAATGGTAAAGAAGTCCCTGAATTTGTAACCGGTACAAGTACGCTGCTTGAGACTGACGCAAATGGTGCACAAGCCTTAGCAGGTGCAAGAAACTTATACTACATCCAAAGCACTGATGTAGGTGCAGGCTCTACATGGGTGGCACAAGATGAATAAATCAATACTGCATATTATTAATATTTATAAAAATAGCAAACTACGCACAACACACACAATGATAAAGGAGAACGCGGCATGTCGTTAAAAATGGATCGAAGGCATCAACATTCTACAAACAGCTCTGTTTGTAATCATTTTGCACTTTCACCTGCTGCTAAGCTAATTAGAGCAAGTTTACTTGCAGGTATGGCAGGTTCATTGTCATTTAATGCTTTTGCTCAGCAAGAAGCCCAAGAAAAAGTGACTGAAGTAGAGCAAGATGTAGAAATCATTAGCGTTACGGGTACTCGTAGAACCATACAAGATCAAATTGCAATAAAACGTGAGGCAACAACCGTTGTTGATGGTTTATCTGCCGAAGATATTGGTGATTTACCTGCGCTTTCAATTGGTGAAGCGCTTGAGTCTATCACCGGTGCTGCATCTCACCGTGAAAACGGCGGCGCTACCGAAATTACTATTCGTGGTTTAGGTCCATTTTTAAGTGCAACTCATATTAACGGCCGTGAAGCGACCAATGGTAGTGGTGACCGCTCTGTTAACTTTTCACAGTTCCCATCAGAGCTTGTAAAAAAAATCGCTATTTATAAAACACAAGATGCATCAATGATTGAAGGTGGTGTAGCAGGTGTAATAGCCCTTGAAACAGTAAGTCCACTTGATTACGGTAAGCAGCGAGTTCAGGGTGAGGTTAAATTAAACTACAATCCTGATGAAAGTAATGTAGAAAACTCATTGCAAAGTGATACAGGTTACCGTGGTACGTTTAGCTATGTTGATCAATTTGAGTTTGCCGATGGCCAAGCCGTGGGTGTTTCTTTTGGTGTACAGCGACAAGATATTAGCCAACCAGAGGCCGAATACAGAAGCTCAAGCCCATCAGGGTCTTCACTTTGGGCATGTTTAAATGATCCAACAAATACCAATGAAGGCTTTTACAGAGGTAGTGCAGGGGACTGTGAAGACCAAGTAAGTGGTAGCAATAACCAAGGTTACCAAACTGCAATAGACCCAGAAACTGGTAAAGCTGAAAGCGACGGTACTCCTTATGCGTGGACAGGCAGTAGCCGCAGCTATCGCCAAAATGAAACATCTGATGAGCGCGACGCTATATTTTTTGCAATGCAATACCAGCCGTCATCTGAGTGGGATATTAACTTTGATGCACAGATTTCTGACAGAACGCAAAAAGAAGCACGTCACGATTTAATCTTTTTACAAAAACGCGCAACGCCTGGTTTAACAGGCCCAACACTGGTTACTAACGACGTTGGCGGAATTTTACATTGGGAAGGTGAAGAGCGTATTGAATCTGCGGGTGAGCAATTCTCACGTGAAGAAAACTACCAAGGCTACGGTATTAATATTGAGCACACATTTACTGATCGCCTTACTGTAAATCTTGATTTAGCGTATTCAAAAACTGAGCGTGAAGAGCTACAAATTTCTAACCGTGGTAGAACCGCAGACCGTAATTTATTTAGCTGGGATATGGGCGATGAAATTCCTCACTTTACCCTAACTGACTTTGACGTAACAGATATCTCTAATTTTACCGATAGCTTACGTACCCGTTTAGACCGTGAAAATGTACGCGAGAACGAAGTTAAATCGGCGCGTATAGATTTTAACTACGCACTAGAAGGTGATGTGTTTACCAGTATTGAAGGGGGCATAAGAGCGTCAGAGTTAAGCTTTATTCAGTTTGGTGGTAGCCAAGGTAATGGCTCTCGTAATGAATACACCATAGGTGATGACTCAGCATTAGAGATACTTCAAGGCTGTCAAATTGACTTCCCTGAATCTGGCTTTTTATCGAGCGTATCTGATGGCGATTTAATAACAAATATAGATAGTAGCGGTAATGTAATAAGCTCAGGGACAGGTTCCTCGTGGGCGACGTACGATAACGTGTGTTTCTCTCAAGCTGTAGCAGCTACAGACGCTGATTATACAGGTGAGTTTGGTTACCCTGATGTTGAGTATGAAAATGCCGGTACCATAGATGTTACTGAAAAAACCACATCTGTGTACTTAATGGCAAACTACGACACTGAAGTATTTGGTAAGTTTATTCGTGGTAACTTTGGTCTGCGTATTGTTGATACTGATGTTACCTCGGTAGGTTTTAGAACAAATTACACTGTAGATGTAGATGAAACGACAGGCGCCGTAACCCTCGAGGAAGGGGATTCACTAGAAAGAACCGAAAGCGGCGGTGGTTATACTAAATACTTACCAAGCTTTAACTTAGTAGTTGATTACAGTGAAGACATTTTACTGCGTGCGGGTATTTACCGTGGTATGTCACGTGCTGACCCATCTGATTTAGGCTATGACCGCGACTTTGTAACAGACGATCAATCTGTTGCGTTATCGCTTTCTGACTTATTAACTGTAGATGGTTCTGGTAACCCTGATACTCAACCATTAATGTCATGGAACTACGACTTAGCCTTTGAATGGTACCCTAATGAAGATTCTATCTTAGCGCTAAGCCTATATTACAAACAGTTCCAAGGTGGCTTCCAGCAACAAACTGTGATTGAAGACTATGTGGTTGGCGGTGAAACAGTATCACTACCAGTGACTAACTCGGTAACAACCGATAATGATAGCGAAATACTGGGTTTAGAAGCCTCGTTCTCGTACCGTTGGGATAATGGTATTGGTGTAAAATTTGGCTATAACTTTGCAGATACTGACTTTGAGTTTGAAGATAGCTTATATGGCGATACATACGTTACCGACCTAGATGGCAATACCTCCCAACTAACTGCCGGTATTATTGAACCAGGTTCGGTACCGGGCTTCTCAGAGCATGTATTTAGTAGCCAACTGTATTACCAAATTGGTGACTTTGATACGGCCATTATTTACAAATACCGTAGTGAATACTTCCAACCGTATACCAGTAATGGTACCCGCTTACGTTATGTTGATGCCGTAGGCGTTTGGGAAATGCGCGCATCGTATAAAATTAATAAACATTTCAGAATTAAAGCTGAGGCTATTAACTTGTTCAGTGCACCTAAATCACAAGATTTCTTTGTGGAAGATAACCTAGGTGAAGTAAACGACTACGGCCCACGTTTATTCTTAGGAATGAGCTTTAAACTGTAATAAATAAAAGAGCTCCCCAATTTAAAACCCAATTAGTGCACCCCACTGGTTGGGTTTTTTTATATAGAAGGCGAATATTACCCTTTGATTCTTATAATGTATTACATCGGGTTTAACTAAAGCGAGTTTAAACCTTTTGACTAAAGCCTTGTGTTACTAAATTAGCTTCGTTAAGACCGCACTTTCGCCCACTCTTTAAATTAGCCTAAAGTCTACTACCTTTATTCTGGTTGACCAATTAGCTCCTTAAAGCCTACTAAATTTAAAAACAACCCACCATATATTAAAAAAATATATTGGCCCATTTGTATGAGTTTTAAACCGAGCTTGTATCAAATTTAAACTATTTTTATGTTTAAAAGCATATTAAATACAAGTGGTTATATTGTGGTCAGTGTTTTTTGTGATTTTGTCATGCCGAACTTCGCTTTATTGGTAATGAGTGTTTTTGCTTTTTTTACGCAAAATGGTTTACCAATAGGTTGACCTTTTGGTGTTTTGCTGTAAATATTAAGTTAACCATTTAGATAAATGGTAAGGCGTTTAATAAAAAATATATAGCGAGTTACACATAGCACTGACACACACAGGAAAAACTATGAATCACAAGTTATCAAAAATTACGCTAGCAGTTATATCTGCCACAGCATTAAACCTTTCTATGTCCACACACGCACAGGAAGCCAAGCCAATTGCAGAAGATGATGTAGAGATCATCGAAGTATCTGGCATTCGTCAATCACTTACTAATGCACTGGCGGAAAAACGCTCTGCAGATAGCCTAGTTGAAATTATTCAGTCAGAAGATATTGGTAAACTACCTGATCAAAACCTCGCTGAAGTATTAGAAAACGTAACGGGTATTCAAATTACACGCCAAGCGGGTGTAGGTACCGGTGTACAAATACGTGGTACCGATGCTAACCGTACCGAAATTAACGGTGTATCAACGGTGGGCTCAGGCTCTGGTCGAAGTGGTATTAGCTTTGAAGATGTATCAGCGTCAATTATTTCAAGTTTAGAGGTAATAAAATCGCCTGAAGCGAAAACAATAGAGGGCTCTGTTGGTGGTACTATTAACCTTAAAACCATTCGCCCTTTACATTTAGGTGAGCAGCTGGCGACAATAAGAGTACAAGGTGAAAGTAGCAGTTTAAGCACAGATAGTGGCTTACAACCTCGTTTTTCAGGTACCTTTGCTGATAACTGGGAAGGTGATTACGGTAAATTTGGTGTGTTAGTGAGCGGCAGCTACGCAGAGCAAGATGTAACGGCGTTTCGCCCGCGTGCAGATAGAGATAACATTATAACTGCAGATAGCGGTGTAGCCAGTGCACAGTCTTTTGATTTTTTACCTATTCAATTTTTTGTACAAGATTACGATAACTACGAATACGAAACTAAAAACTTTGTAGGTACTATTGAATGGGCGCCAAACGATAACACAAAGTTTTACTTTGATGCGGTGGTTAACGATCAAGAACGTCGCCAAGAAAGCTCTCGTGTACAAGCATCGGGTGTAAGTGCACTGAACGATATTTCTGTGCCAGATGAATTTGAAACCGTAAACTTAGGCTCGTTGGGCGGAACTAACTTAGGTACAATTCAAGCGGCCTTACGTGGTGTTATTCCTGTTAATTTAGAAAATGATGATGACGATCCTAATCTTCGTTTTTCAAGCGATACTAACTCGCGTGTTACCGACAGTAATATTTTTAGACTTGGTGGCGAATGGCAAGGCGATAAGTGGTTTGTAAGTGCTGAAATTGCATCATCATCTTCAGATACAACTACGCCTAGCTTTAATACAACGCTTAACTTTATTAACCCTAATGTGCCGTTAGATGCAGGTGGCGGTAATGATAATAGTGTGCCATTTGAATATGACTTATCGGGTGGTGCTTTAGCGTTTGGCATTGCAGAAGGTGCAGAGTACGCGCCAACGGTTGAACAACTACTAGACCCTGCGAATGTAGTGCTACGCGATGTAAATATTGGTCAAGATACTGTTGAAAACTCTGAAGATGCGTTCCGTATTGATTCAACCTATTACACTGATTCAATCGTAACCTCTATTGATTTTGGTTACCGTTACAGTAAATCGCAAAGCAAACAAAACGAAATTACATCAAGCGTTGGCCTAAGAACAATGGCAGATAGCCCAACCGGTGATTTATTTGCCGACTTATTAGTCGCAGGTCCTGATAACTTTAACGAAGCTGATGGTCGCTCGTTATACATTGCTGACTTTTTATTAATTGACCCAGAGCTTGTTGCATCAGACCCTGATGCGGTACTTGCAACATTACAAAACGCCATGACTGTGCATGGGTCAAGCAAAACATTAAATGCACCAACATCTAGCTCATCTGGTTTTTTTGATATAGAAGAAATCACCCATGCGCTATATGCACAAGCTAACTTTGAGTACGAAATGGTACGCGGTAATATTGGTGTGCGTTATATTCAAACAGATGTCGAGTCTACGGGTAACTCGGTTACTCAAGATGGCAGTGGCAATGAGCTTGTAACCCGAATTACTAATAAATCTGACTATGACTTTATTTTACCACGCTTAAACCTTGTAGCTGATGTATCAGAAGATGTACTCGTGCGCTTTGGTGTGGGTAAAGATATACGTCGCCCTGATTATAACGATTTATCTACCTCTATTACTTACAGCACAAGCCCAAATGACGAAGTTGAATTTGGTAACCCTGCGCTTAAACCTGAAGAAGTGCTTTCTTATGACTTATCTGCTGAATGGTATTTTGATGAAGCGAGTGTTGTAAGTGTGGGTATATTCCATAAAACCCGCAAAGATTTACATGTAAATCAGTTAACATCGCCAGTTGAAGACCCTGTAACAGGCTACCGTGATTTAACAGATCCGTGTGAAGGCGGCGGTATATTTAACCCCATTGCAGATATAAACGTATTTGGCCCAGAGAATGGCCGTGGTGTATGTGTTGGTACAGAAACAAAAGTAAATGATAGCGGTGAAACAACCCAAAAAGGGATTGAGTTTGCGTTTCAATATGACTTATCGGGCTTTGAAGAAGACCTAGGATGGGCTTCTGGTTTTGGTGTGCTAGCTAATTACACAATTCAAGAGTTCTCAGGTGGTGAAACCGAAAATACCGCAACATCAAGAGCGGGTAGTGTATTTGCTGCAACTACAGGTACACCCGGTATTGAAGTGAGTGAAATTCAAGGTTTACTAAACCTTTCTGAAAATGCGTACAACATTACCCTTTACTACGAAAAATTTGGCCTGTCAGCTCGTATGCGTTATACGTGGCGTGAAGGGTATCGTTCAAATGACTTCGGTAGTACGTCTAGCTTCCCATGGGGTTTCCCTGTGGTACAAGAAGACCGTGGCCAGCTTAACGCAAGTATTAGCTACGATGTGAACGAGCAACTTAATATTGGTTTAGAAGCAGTAAATATTACTGAATCTGAAATTAGCCAATCATGTGTAAACGAAAGCGCACTATTGTGTTTCCAAGGTTTAACTGACCGTCGTATTACACTGGGTGCAAGTTACCGTTTTTAAAAAGTATGTTGAGAGTGTGTAGCCTTTGAACGGGCGCTCAAAAGCAAGCCATTTGGCTTGCTTTTTTTTACCTTAAATTAGCCGAAGCTAGGGGTTATAAAAGGGCGGTGGTTCTTTGTGTAGGGGATAAAAATACACCAGTTTTCAAAAAATTGAGTGTGTGCTGTATGACTTGTTGGTTGTAGCGCATTCCCGTGTGGCTTACATCAAGAGTAATAAAATCACGCATATTAGTAGGGCGTGTTGATCTTTGATGGTTGAATTTGCAGCAGTATGTTTGGCTTTTAGGCAAGGCAGAGCCTGTGAAGTGTGGTTATTCCCCATAAATAGGCGATAACGCAGCATAAATGCCAAACATGCGCTGCCCTAGGTTGAACAAATTTCAATCCGCATAAATCAACACGCCCTCAGTTTGGTTGATTCTACAGACACCAAACCATCGTTTTCACTGTTAAAGTAACTTTGTGTAAGAGGGGATGCTTTAGTACCAGCTATAACGCCTAAATTAAGAGTTAACTCACTTATTTTATTGCCTAAATTATTACTGCCTGTAATAAGTGATTGGCTTATACCGCCCCCTAAGTGCATTAACCATGAGCCCTTTAGATGATTGGCAAGCTCACTACCTTTATTAGGAGTACCAATTAAAACAACATTACCAAGGGTATTATTATTTAATACTGTCATGTTACTTTGTAAGTATGCCCTAATAACCAATCCTCCAAGGGAGTGGTCTACAAAATGTATTTTACTGGCATTAGAAATACAGGCATTAATTTGCGTACTTGTTTGCGCTAACACATCTTCAACGCTTTCCCCTATAGAATCATAATTTAGGCTGCATACCTTATAATTTGCATTTTTAAGCTGCTGGGCAAAGTGCCACATTGCCCAATCGCTTCTGCCTAGTCCATGTGCAAGTATGACAAGCTCATCGTTTGGCTTATATAAAATAGGCGCGTTAGCTCTACTTTTACAGCCGGTAATTAATAGCAGTTGTAATAGTATTAAGCAGCTCAAAAAATTAGTTTTCATTACACTTTGTGCCTTTAAATGCTTACTTACACTTAATTTAAAAAGCCCAGTTAAAACCAGTTTGCTTTTGCGAAACAGCCCATAGTTTACTCAGTACGTTTGGTTCTAAAGCAAATGATTCAAGGGTGCATTCACCTACAGGGCCGCTCCAATTCCACCTGCCTGATGGCCCATAATAAGCGCGCTGTTTTAGGTTATGCTCGGTGGCACACATAACCTCAGGGTATGCACCTTGCTCTGCCGATTGCGCTAAGCCCATTTTGACTATTAATGACCAGGTAAATCGGGTTGCAAAGTTAACATTATCGCCAATAAGAGAGGTATTAGCGGCACCTGGATGACACACAAACACTTTCACATTTTTATTGGCGGCGGCTATTTTATTTTGCAGCTCATAAGCAAACATCATTTGTGCAAGTTTACTGTGGCAGTAGGTTTTGTTTGGGTGGTAGTTTTTATTCCAATTCATGTCATCAAATTGAATCGTTTTAAGCCCCATTTTGTAACCTTCACTGGCAACCACAACAATACGTCCGTTTGATTGCTCTATTTTGTTAAAAAGTAAACCACACAGTAAAAAGTGTCCATAGTGGTTAACCCCTAACTGACTTTCAAATCCGTCTTTAGTAAATTGCTGAGTCGCGACCTGCGCAATCGCACCGTTACAAATAAGTGCATCTATGTGTGGCACAGTTTGTAATACCTCGTTGGCTGCATGGCGCACTGAGGCAAGCTCTGCTAAGTCCATTTTTATAAAACTCACCTCAGTACTATCCCCAAATTCCTGTTTTAACTTAGCAATAGCTTCATCTGTTTTTAAAAGGTTACGATTGAGCATAACTACTTTTGCGCCTTTAGCGAGTAATAGTCGGGTTGCTTCAAAACCTGCGCCTGTATTTGCTCCCGTTATTAAATAGCATTTACCGACTAAAGAACTGAGTTGGTCGGGAGTCCAGCCAGAAGGGCCAAATGGGTTAGTTGCGCTCATTAGTTAAATTCCTATCAATAGTTAAGTATAAATATGCAGTACAGGGCTATGCGCATTGTTCTACATTGCTTGTTAGGTAATATAACTCTCGCTACTAGGTGTAACTAGGCGATATCCTCTTTAAAATATGCCTATTTGTATCATTGCATTGAGAATGCGTATTTGTGGTGCTAGATTAGAATTATTCTATGTTTAAAGGGTATGGGTGTATGAGCAAACACCAGATTAAACAACTTATACAAAACAAGCTGTCTTTTAACGAAGTAAACAGCGATGAAAATTATACCCAAGGGCTAATAGAAACGGGTATTAAAGGTGTTCAGCTGTTTAAAGTAACGCACGCTATGCGCTGTGCACCTGCGGTTTACGAGCCGTGTATTGTTGCCATAGTCAGTGGCGCTAAAGAAGCCATACTCGATGGTAAGCATTTTATTTACGATGAACATAATTATATGTGCTGCCCTATGTCTATGCCGGTAGAAGCGGGTACACCTACGGCATCACCTGAGAACCCCTTGCTAGGCGTTATTGTATCGCTAGATACAAAAGTGATGACCGAATTATCTATTACCATGGCTGCAGAAGGCGTAAAAAAACACGCACCAGCCCCCAAAACACAAGGGCTTACACTCGCAGCGTGGGATGACTCCTTCACCGATTCATTACTACGATTGCTGCAACTTGTAGGCAACCCTGTAGATATTGCAGTTTTAGGTGAAGGGCGACTGCGAGAATTATATTTCGCCATATTAAACGGACAGGCAGGGAGTAGTGTGCACCAAGCCTTTGGCGTCGGAAACGACATCGCACGCTCAATTGATTATTTGGCCTCTCGATTAGATAAAACCATAACCATAGACGATATGGCAGCAAAAATTGGCGTAAGTAGGGCCGTTTTGCATCGAAAATTTAAAGATGCGACCAGTATGTCGCCGATTCAATTTGTTAAATCTATGCGCTTAAATACCGCCGCGATGAAAATTGCAACGGGTATGAACGTAAGTTCGGCGGCCATGTCGGTAGGCTATGTGAGCTCATCACAATTTAGTAGAGAGTTTAAGCGTATGTATGGGCAATCGCCAAAGCAGTGGAGCCAAGCAAAAGAGTTACCTGGGGAGCTTGTTGATCAAGCGATTAATCAAGCAACCAGCCTGAGGGATTAATCATGGATAATATAGTTATTTTTAAGGTTGTTGGTGCGCTGCTAATTATTTTTGGCATAGTGTTAGTTGCCAACCCTGAGCTAATAAGCAATAAACCCGTCCCTAGCGACACTTTTAAGGCCGTAGAGCGCAGAATTTGGTGGGGGTTATTTATTGGTTTTGGTTTATTACTGCAATTTCATTATCAGCTAGTACCTTGGCAAGCTACCATAGCCGCAACACTATCATCGTTACTTGTAGGGCTTTTAATCGCAAGGCTTATTGGCATTATATTAGATGGTTCGGTAGCAAAACAGTGGCTAAATGTGGGTATTGAAATAGTGATACTGGCGCCTTTAATTTGGTGGTATTTAAAAGTACGCAGCTAGTTAAAAACTAAAGCAGGTATACTAATTGGCGTGGTTTAAAAATAGGGAACTCTTGCCTGCTATACAATCTTTACCTTTTGTATTTGCTTAGCCGTATTTTAACGCTTCAAATCAGAGCGAATCAATTTGAGGTATTTGAAGCTGAAGTAGTAAAGTAAAACTCCGGTAATAATCAAGGCTAATGATATAGAAAAGCTTATTTCAATCGTAAGCCATAATTTAAGTAAAAGGCTAAAAATGCCTAATGTAACCATTGATAAAGAAGAAATGTTTAACACTTCAAAAACTTTATTTGGTTTCAATAAAACTCTACATCTTGGGCAAAAAAATGAGGTAGACCACTTATTCATTTGTCGATTTTCAATTGGAATATTTTTAAACTTAAATTGCTTTGAACACTCTGGACACTTCACAACATACCCCTGCGCATAATAGCTCTGTATAAAAATGCTTATATTACTTAAGTTTAAGGCTATTACTTTAATTAATAGCAAATACTGTTAGTTGTTGCCAACTATAAATAATATACACAGACTTGATCATTTTTATGCGTAAGAAAAAAATTAATTCACTCCAATAATTATTTTTGAAAATAATTGTGATTATTGCAGCGATACTGCGAATAACTAGATAAGACGATTATGTGAGTATTACAGTGCAGCTAAAGTCTTTATATTTAAGTATGTACAGGCTGTGTTGCATTAGCCAAAGCGCCGCACTTTGTTACTTTTAAAAACAGATGCATTAGAAATTAAACACAATGAAACTGTGATGAGCCAACTACGTGATGAGATTAATTTAGATGATGGATTTATGCGTAAATGAACACTAATAAAAAAGCACGCTTTGCTCAAACAATGGAGCAGCATAAAGGCATTATCTATAAAATTGTGAATTCATACTGTCAAAATCAAGATGATAGGCAAGACCTAGCGCAAGAAATACTCACCACCATGTGGCTGGCTTATGAGAATTACAACAAAGACTATAAGTTTTCTACATGGATGTACCGAATCGCGCTGAATGTGGCGATTTCCTATTACCGCAAAGACAGTAAACGAGAAGATAAAGCCAATGAGAGTGAGCAGTGCATTGTGCACATAGCCGACCTATCAGCGCACGATGATAAAAGCGAAGAGGTTAAGCAGCTTTATGAATTTATAGCAAAGCTCGATAAGTTAAATAAAGCCATAGTATTGCTGTATTTAGAAGGTGAATCCCATCAAAGCATAGCGACGAGTTTAGGCATAAGTAAAACCAATGTGGCTACGCGAATAGGCCGGATTAAAGAAACACTAAAAAATCAATTTGAGAAACAGGGGGCTTAAAATGAATTTAGATAATTTAAAAAACACATGGCAGCAGCAAAATAGTCTTAACGAATCGGCCATTACAATAAACCAATCACTGCTGAGCGAAACAAAACTGAATACACAAATGAAAGAGCTTAATAATATGAAATGGGCACGTATTATTGAAAGCGTAGTATTCTTTTTTATTATTGTTTTGTTGGGGCAGTATATTGCAAAAAACGTTAGTGTTTCAGCGCCTGTAATATCTGCTTTAATCTTGGCTGTATTTGCAATTGTTGGACTTGCAGGTAACATTGGCCAAATAGTGCATATTGCTAACGTTGATTATGCAAAGCCAATTAGCCAAGTTCAAAAAGACATTTATCGCCTTTGCTCACACAAATTACAACTAACTAAATTGTTATTTATGTCTGCTCCTTTTTATATGGCTTATGTGTTTATTGGGTTTGATGTGTTATTTGAAATTGACTTGTTTGCACACCTAGAGCAACACATGGTTTGGTTTTATAGCGTGTCATCGCTTCTACTTTTAATAGCCACTGGCTGCGTATTAACTAAACTAAACTACACAAATATTAAAGCGCCTTGGGTTAAATGTACCATTGCATTTATTGTCGGTGAGCGTTTAGTGAATATAGCGCAATTTATAAATAGTATAGAATCAACAGACAGCTAAATAATTAGCTGTCTTACTTTCAAAAACCAAAATATCGTTATTCGAAGTTAGTCTGTTTTGTCTTTAAACTCACACACGTCTTCAATAATACCAATCGTGTTAAGTTATTCGTCACTTATAGCGACAGATAAATAGGGCGGTTACAAGGCATAAATTTTTACATGTAGTTGTTCTACTTGAGAAGTTCATAACGCCGTAAGCGCTTTATTTAGCTCGCTAGAATGACTAAATATTTAAGTCGATTGGTATACACAGCTGCCGCATTTAGGCTTACGGGCAACGCAAGTATAGCGCCCGTGTAGTATTAACCAGTGGTGTACGTCTACTTTAAATTCTTTAGGGACAACCTTTTCAAGTTTTTGCTCAACAGCAACTACATTTTTACCCATTGCAAATTTGGTGCGGTTTGAAACACGAAAAAATGCGTGTCTACGGCAATGGTCGGCCAGCCTAAAGATAAGGAAAATAGATTTTATTTTAAACTATGGCCTCGCAGCATACCCATATTGACGGTCATTTTTGTGCGATAAACGTACTTACAGTTGCTTATTATGACCATAATTGTCACTTACATAATCACTTTTAAAATCGGATTTAATCGCTAATGACTTACGGAAAGTGCTTTTCGCCATTTCAAAGTCTCCTTTTGATAAGTAAGCAAATGCTAAGCTATCGTATACTTGCGGCGCATCAGGGAAAAGGGATATCAAATACTTAAACATATCAAACGCTGCTGTCCATGATTCTGACTTAAGCAACTCCATGCCTAATTCATTGATTGTTCGACCAATAAACTGCTTATAACCGTTCTCGCGGTATGTCCTCTTAAAGTGTTTAACAAACCCTTTTGGGCCATTTGATTGGTAATACTCGAAAGCAAAGTTTTTTTCCAATGGCTTTATCGGTTCATATTTACCATTTTGAATAAAAGACAAAATTCGGCCAGAAATACGCTCTGCAATTAGGTGATCGGTATTGGCCAAGACGAAAATTTCATAACCATTTTCCAAATCAACCTCAACAGCAGCACTCACTCCCAACCCTCCACCGTATGCGGCCCAATGGGAGCTATCCATTGCAAATGACTTACGATTTGTATGGTCAGAGTTCTTTAGTAGTTTATCGGTATAAAAGAGCGTACGATAAAACTGTTGAACATCTATAACTGTAGACTCAATGCCGCCATCTGGGCTGGGATGTTCTGTAACACCAACTCGTTTCAACGTATTATTGTACTTATAGGTATATCGTATCGACTGGTGCTCATGATAGTTCATAGGCTTGAAGGTTGTTGATGACATGTCAACTAGATTGAAAATAGTGTTTGCAAGTAACTTTTCGAATGATTGGCCTGTAACTTTTTCAAGAATGACACCCAACACTACATAACCGTAGTTTGAATATTTATAATCGCTATCAGGTTCGAATAAGAGGGGGGTATCTATTAACAGTTTTAGTTTTTTGTCTAGAGTATCAAACGCGAGTTGATTCTCACGATATTCAGCTACAAAGATATCAGCAAATCCAGCTCTATGATTTAGTAAATGTTCAATTGTAATTTTCTCAGCATGAAGCTGTTTAAAGCCTAACTCAAACGTAATGAGTTTGTCACTTAACTTTAGCTTTCCAGCTTCTACTTGTTTCAAGATTAGGACTTTGGTGAAGTCTTTCATTATTGAACCAAGATTAAAGCGGCTTTGAGTGCTGTTCTTTAATTCTTTTTCAATATCCTGAAAACCATAAGAAGATGAAAATACCTCTTTACCATCTTTCGTTATCAGCACATTTCCTGAAAACCATCCCATTTCTTGGTATTGAATTGCGATCTTATCTGCAACTTCAGACACTTTCATATTCTTATTTTGTGTATTTTCCTCAACTGCATAGGATTCTGTTGCAACATTTCTCACTTTTTTAATTAAACTATTAATAACAAACTTCATAACCTATTGCTAGTTAATCAGTTTTGTCTTTAAACTCACACAAGTCTTCAATAATACAGCTGCCACATTTAGGCTTACGGGCAACGCAAGTATAGCGCCCGTGTAGTATTAGCCAGTGGTGTACGTCTACTTTAAATTCTTTAGGGACAACCTTTTCAAGTTTTTGCTCAACAGCAACTACATCTTTACCCATCGCAAATTTGGTGCGGTTTGAAACACGAAAAATATGCGTGTCTACGGCAATGGTCGGCCAGCCGAAAGCTGTGTTGAGTACGACATTTGCGGTTTTTCGGCCTACACCGGGGAGGGCTTCGAGGGCTTCGCGGTTCTCGGGCACAATGCCGTTATGTTGAACAACTAGTATTTGGCACATTTTATACACGTTTGCGGCTTTTGAATTAAATAAGCCAATGGTTTTTATATAATCGCGAAGCGTATCGTGGCCAATATCTAAAATGGCTTGTGGTGTATTAGCAACCGGAAATAATTTACGGGTGGCTTTATTTACCCCTACATCGGTGGCTTGTGCAGAGAGCGTAACGGCAACAAGTAGCTCAAATGGGCTTGAGTATTCAAGCTCGGTTTCTGGATGTGGGTTTTGCTCGCGCAAGCGCGAGAGTATTTGGTGACGTTTTTCTTTATTCATGCAACTTAAAACGCATTAGCTAATAGCGCTAACGCGTTTTCCCCTTAAGTTAAGCTAGTAACACGTGCGCGTGGGCCTTTTTCGGCAGCAGGCGGCGTTACCTGTTTTGATTTTATTTGTGCGTCAATAACATTTTTTGCTGCTATTAGCAGCCCAAGCCCTAAAAAGGCACCTGGGGGCAAAATAGCGAGTAAAAACTGGCTATCGAAACTAAATATTTCCAAGCGTAGGCTTTGTGCCCATGGCCCTAGGAGCAAATCGGCGCCATCAAATAATGTACCTTGGCCTATCAGTTCACGCATTGCACCTAGCACTAACAGCACGGCCATAAAGCCTAAGCCCATCATTAGGCCGTCGAACGCAGACAGGTGAACAGGGTTTTTAGAAGCATACGCCTCTGCACGGCCAATAATGGCGCAGTTAGTCACGATAAGCGGAATAAATATGCCTAGTGATTGATACAAGCCAAAGGTGTACGCATTCATAAGTAGCTGAACTATGGTCACAAAGCCTGCAATAATCATTACAAATACCGGAATACGAATGTCTTTAGGCACCCAATTACGTACAATAGAAACGGTAACATTAGAGCCGATTAAGACTAATAAAGTGGCTAACCCTAGGCCAAGTGCGTTGGTTACCGTTGATGTGACAGCTAAAAGCGGGCATAAACCGAGCAGCTGCACGAGCGCTGGGTTATTAGCCCATACGCCTTCTTTGTATAAGGTTTTTAACTCACTCATGGTGTTACCTCTTGGCACGCATTAGGCTGTTTAAAAATGGCGTCAAAGTTAGCTTTTGCAAATAACACGGCATTTTTTACCGAGCCAACCACGGCGCGAGGCGTAATTGTTGCGCCGGTGAATTGGTCAAACTGGCCGCCATCTTTTTTTACCGCCCAACGGGCATCGTTTTTATTTTGAACCGTTAAATCGTTAAATGTAGTGATCCACAGCGACTTTTTAACCTCTACTTTATCACCTAGGCCGGGTGTTTCTTCGTGCTTAGTGGTACGTACGCCGGCAATGGTGCCATCAGCAAGTACGGCGGTTAATAAGTTAATATCGCCACTGTAACCACTAGGTGTTACGTGCCTGATTACAAGTGCAACAGGTTGCTGATTTTTATAAGCGCGATAAATAACTTGCTCGGGGTAAGGGCCAAGTTGTTCGTCACTCATAATTACGCAATTTGTATTGAGCTGATTGTCGTAGCTGCGTGGGTTTAATACCTCTTGTAATTGTGAGGTTAATTGCAGGCGTTCTTGCTCGGCAATTTTATCGGCGGTAAAGGCATCAATTGAGGCAACTAAGCCTGTTGTTATCAGTGCAAAGGCCGTTAATATCGCGCCATTTTTAGCCATTGATGAAATAATCATTTTACTGCTCCGTGGCCATAAGTGCGTGGTTGGGTGTAGTAATCAATCAGCGGTACAGCAATATTAATTAATAATACGCTAAAGGCTACCGCATCAGGGAAACCACCAAAGGTGCGAATCAAATACACCAACAAGCCAATTAACGCGCCATAAATTAAGCGCCCTTTATTGGTGGTTGCAGCTGAAACAGGATCGGTGGCGATAAAAAATGCGCCCATCATGGTCGCGCCACTTAATAAGTGAAAGACCATACCTGGCTCGGTACCTGGCGCAGCAATATAGCCAATGGCACTGCACAGCGCTAGTGAGCCTATAAAGCTGACTGGAATATGCCAGTTTATAATTTTAGCTTTTAAAAGGTATAAACCACCGGCTAAAAAGCCTAGGTTAACCCATAGCCAACCAAGCCCAGCCCATTGAGAAAAAATTGGTTTTTGCATGCTTTCGCTAACCGTTAGACCATGTGCTACATCGGTTTTAACTGTATCAAGCGGGGTGGCCATGGTGAGGCCATCAACGCCGGCACGGACTTGATCAACACTAAAACCCAGCGCCGTAAAGTCGGTAAATATAAGACGTAATTGGTCAATAAAACCAATTTGGGCGTTAAGTAAATCGGTAACGGGTAACCACGCGGTCATTTGCACCGGAAACGAGACTAAAAGTAATACGTATGCGGCCATTGCAGGGTTAAATAAGTTAAACCCAAGCCCACCATAAAGTTGCTTTACAATCACAATGGCAAATAAACAGCCAATAATAATGACCCACCAAGGCGCCAGCGGCGGAATACTCAGTGCTAACAGCACACCAGTAAGCCATGCACTACCATCACTCAATGCAGGCCAAATAGGGCGTTTGCGCATTAACATAATGGCTGCTTCAAATACGCTTACAGCAACAAGTGCCAGTACTAACTGAATAAGTACGCCAGTCCCAAAAAATACCACTTGTGCTATTAGTCCAGGAATACACGCAGCAATGACGGTTAGCATTAAGCGCGTTAACGACTTATGGCTATGGTTGTGCGGCGAACTGGCCATGGTTAATTTCATGACTGATCATTTCCTTCTTTTTGTAACTTTTTAGCTTTGGCGCGTGCTATTGCGGCGGCCACGGCGGCTTTTTTCTTCTCTGCTGCGGTTTGCTCAGAGGACGTTTCCTCAGAGTCTGAACCGCTGCTGGTTTGTGGCTCATTGCTTTGTTCAGGTGCGCTGTGTTCACTTGGTGCTGATTGCTCAGCTTCTTTAGCGGCTTTTTTAGCTTTAGCGCGGGCAATAGCAGCAGCTACGGCGGCTTTTTTGTCATCAGCTGGAGGGCTTACTTGTGAGTTTTCAGGCTCAGCATCACTTGTTTGCACAGCTGCACTGGGTTCATCTAATTGCTGGGTTTGCGCAGCCGCTTTAGCGGCTTTTTTAGCTTTAGCACGGGCAATAGCCGCAGCTACCGCTGCTTTTTTATCATCAGTAGGAGCGATTGCTTCATCGCTTTGTGGCTCAGCGCTTTGCTCAGC
>NZ_PNCU01000050.1:0-208 GCF_005886915.1 Pseudoalteromonas sp. S3776
CGCTACAGCAAGCGTGTCCGATGTGGCAGGCAACCCAATTTCAGCGCAAGATAGCGTAGAACTTGATAACACCGCATCGATCACAACCAGTATTGATAAAACCGCCGACGGCGTCATAAATGGTAACGGTGAAAGCGCCGCCATGGTCGTGCGTGGCACGGTGAGCGATGTGGAAGACGGTCAAACTGTGACGGTGATCATCAGCGAT
>NZ_PNCU01000051.1:0-643 GCF_005886915.1 Pseudoalteromonas sp. S3776
AGTTCAAGCAACCGTTCAAAATGGCGAGTACGTTACCGATCCGATTGATGCAAGCGCACTAAACGACGGCACACTCACTGCTACAGCCAGCGTATCCGATGTGGCAGGTAACCCTGTTACAGCTGAGGATACAGTTGAACTTGATAACACCGCAGCGATCACAACCAGTATTGATAAAACCGCCGACGGCGTCATAAATGGTAACGGTGAAAGCGCCGCCATGGTCGTGCGTGGCACGGTGAGCGATGTGGAAGACGGTCAAACTGTTACTGTTATTATCAGTGATGGCACAAACCAAGTTGAAACCACGGCGCTTGTACAAAATGGCGAATACGTTACAGATCCAATTGATGCAAGCGCATTAAACGACGGCACACTCACCGCCACGGCTAGCGTGTCAGATGTGGCAGGTAACCCTGTAAATGCGCAAGATAGCGTAGAACTTGATAACACCGCAGCGATCACAACTAGCATTGATAAAACCGCCGACGGCGTGATTAATGGTAACGGTGAAAGCGCCGCCATGGTCGTGCGTGGCACGGTGAGCGATGTGGAAGACGGTCAAACCGTGACGGTGATCATCAGTGATGGTACAAACCAAGTTGAAACCACGGCGCTTGTACAAAACGGCGAATACGTTACC
>NZ_PNCU01000052.1:0-447 GCF_005886915.1 Pseudoalteromonas sp. S3776
ACGCTATCTTGCGCGCTTACAGGGTTGCCTGCTAAATCTGATACGCTTGCTGTAGCGGTTAACGTGCCGTCATTTAATGCGCTTGCATCAATGGGATCTGTGACGTACTCGCCATTACTTACCAAGGCTTGCACCTCAATTGGTGTGTTTACGCCATCGCTGATAATAACCGTCACGGTTTGGCCGTCTTCAACATCGGTGACTGTTCCGCGCACAACTAAGGCTTCGCTTTCGCCATTACCGTTAATAACTGAATCGGCTGTTTTATCAATGCTGGTTGTGATCGCTGCGGTGTTATCGAGCTCAACTGAATCTTGCGCCGTAACTGGGTTGCCTGCTAAATCAGATACGCTTGCTGTAGCAGTTAATGTGCCGTCGTTTAATGCGCTTGCATCAATTGGGCCTGTAACATATTCGCCATTTTGTACAAGCGCCGTTGTTTCAACT
>NZ_PNCU01000053.1:0-970 GCF_005886915.1 Pseudoalteromonas sp. S3776
TCCGTTAATAACTGAATCGGCTGTTTTATCAATGCTGGTTGTGATCGCTGCGGTGTTATCAAGTTCAACTGTATCCTCAGCTGTAACAGGGTTACCTGCCACATCGGATACGCTGGCTGTGGCAGTGAGTGTCCCATCGTTTAGTGCGCTTGCATCAATCGGATCAGTAACATACTCGCCATTTTGAACGGTTGCTTGAACTTCAATTGGCGCGTTTATTCCATCGCTCAAAGTGATGCTAACCATTTGACCATCTTCAACATCAGTCACTGTGCCACGAATAACCATGGCGGCGCTTTCGCCATTACCATTAATCACGCCGTCGGCTGTTTTATCAATGCTGGTTGTAATAACTGCGGTGTTATCAAGCTCGACTGCATCTTGTGCTGAAATCGGGTTGCCTGCCACATCAGACACGCTAGCTGTGGCGGTGAGTGTCCCGTCGTTTAATGCGCTTGCGTCAATCGGATCGGTAACATATTCGCCGTTTTGCACAAGCGCCGTGGTTTCAACTTGGTTTGTGCCATCACTGATGATCACCGTCACGGTTTGACCGTCTTCCACATCGCTCACCGTGCCACGCACGACCATGGCGGCGCTTTCACCGTTACCATTAATCACGCCGTCGACTGTTTTATCAATACTGGTTGTGATCGCGGCGGTGTTATCAAGTTCAACTGTATCCTCAGCTGTAACAGGGTTACCTGCTACATCTGATACGCTGGCGGTAGCGGTGAGTGTGCCGTCGTTTAATGCGCTTGCATCAATCGGATCGGTAACGTATTCGCCGTTTTGTACAAGTGCCGTGGTTTCAACTTGGTTTGTGCCATCACTGATGATCACCGTCACAGTTTGACCGTCTTCCACATCAGTCACAGTACCACGCACGACCATGGCGGCGCTTTCACCGTTACCATTAATCACGCCGTCGGCGGTTTTATCAATGCTAGTTGTGATCGCTGCGGTGTTA
>NZ_PNCU01000054.1:0-595 GCF_005886915.1 Pseudoalteromonas sp. S3776
AGCATTGATAAAACAGCCGATTCAGTTATTAACGGTAATGGCGAAAGCGCCGCCATGGTCGTGCGTGGCACGGTGAGCGATGTGGAAGATGGTCAAACTGTTACTGTTATTATCAGTGATGGCACAAACCAAGTTGAAACCACGGCACTTGTGCAAAACGGCGAATACGTTACCGATCCGATTGATGCAAGCGCATTAAATGACGGCACACTCACCGCTACAGCCAGCGTATCCGATGTGGCAGGTAACCCTGTAAACGCGCAAGATAGCGTAGAACTTGATAACACCGCCGCGATTACAACTAGCATTGATAAAACCGCCGACGGCGTGGTTAATGGTAATGGCGAAAGCGCCGCTATGGTCGTGCGCGGCACGGTGAGCGATGTGGAAGACGGCCAAACTGTTACTGTTATTATCAGTGATGGCACAAACCAAGTTGAAACCACAGCGCTTGTGCAAAACGGCGAATACGTTACCGATCCGATTGACGCAAGCGCATTAAATGACGGCACGCTCACCGCCACAGCAAGCGTGTCAGATGTGGCAGGCAACCCGATTTCAGCACAAGATGCAGTCGAACTTGATAACACCGCAG
>NZ_PNCU01000055.1:0-50565 GCF_005886915.1 Pseudoalteromonas sp. S3776
CGCCGCCATGGTCGTGCGTGGTACTGTGAGCGATGTGGAAGACGGTCAAACTGTTACTGTTATTATCAGCGATGGTACAAACCAAGTTGAAACCACGGCACTTGTACAAAACGGCGAATACGTCACCGATCCAATTGATGCAAGCGCATTAAATGACGGCACACTCACCGCCACAGCCAGCGTATCCGATGTGGCAGGTAACCCTGTAAACGCGCAAGATAGCGTAGAACTTGATAACACCGCAGTTATTACAACCAGCATTGATAAAACCGCCGACGGCGTGATTAATGGTAACGGCGAAAGCGCCGCCATGGTCGTGCGTGGCACGGTGAGCGATGTGGAAGACGGTCAAACTGTGACAGTGATCATCAGTGATGGTACAAACCAAGTTGAAACCACGGCGCTTGTACAAAACGGCGAATACGTTACCGATCCGATTGACGCAAGCGCATTAAATGACGGCACGCTCTCCGCCACAGCCAGCGTATCCGATGTGGCAGGTAACCCTGTTACAGCTGAGGATACAGTTGAACTTGATAATACCGCAGCGATTACAACCAGCATTGATAAAACAGCCGATGGCGTGATTAATGGCAGCGGCGAAAGCGCCGCCATGGTCGTGCGTGGGACGGTGAGCGATGTGGAAGACGGTCAAACCGTGACGGTGATCATCAGCGATGGCACAAACCAAGTTGAAACCACGGCGCTTGTGCAAAACGGCGAATACGTTACCGATCCGATTGATGCCAGTAGCCTAGATGATGGTACGCTCAGCGCCACAGCTACGGTAAGTGATATAGCAGGAAATAACGCAACAGATACAGATACAGTGACACATGATAAAACAGCCCTAACCAGCATTGATGTTGCAACAGGCGATGACGCTGTTATTAATAGCGCAGAGCAAGGTAATGTAGTTGTAAGTGGCGTAATAGAAGAGGCTGATGCTAACGAAAAAGCGACCGTGGTATTTACCGATGAGAACGGTAAGGAAGTCACGGTTGAAAACGTCGCTATTGACGAAGATGGAAAATGGCAAGTTGATGCAGTAGACATAACAGCGCTTGCTGATGGTGTAATTACAGCAAGCGTTAGCGCATTAGACGTTGAGGGCAATTTAGCCACAAACGAAACCAGCTTTACTAAAGACACTACAGTTGCAATAACAGTCGATATAAACGATACAGACGACAACGTAATTAATGGCAATAGTGAAAATACAAGCGTTGAAATTACAGGTACCACAACGGGTGTTGAAGACAATCAAACGGTCACTGTTGTAGTAAAAGATGCAGCCGGTAATGAGCGCAGCTTTGAAGCCACCGTTACTAATAATGCTTACACAATCACAGGTGCAGACGTATCAGCGCTTGACGATGGCACATTAACTGCCACAGCCACAGTCAGTGATGTAGCCGGTAACACAGCCACGAATACAGACACAGCCACACACGATAAAACAGCAACTACTACCATTACAATGGCAGCGGGCTATGACGTAGTTAATAGCGATGAGCAAAGTAATGTAGTAGTAAGCGGTGTAATTGATGAAGCCGATGAAAACCAAACAGCCACCGTAATATTTACCGATAAAGACGGTAAAAAAGTAACGGTTGAAAACGTCGCTATTGACGCAGATGGAAAATGGCAAGTTAATACAGCAAACATAACAACGCTTGCCGATGGTGAAATTACAGCAAGTGTTAGCGCATTAGACGTTGAGGGCAATTTAGCCACAAACTCAACCACCTTCGCCAAAGACGCCACCATTAATATTGATATTGATACTGGTGAAAACGGCATTAACAGTAGAGCCTTTAAAGCGGGTGAAGTAACCACGCTAAACGGTACAACTGATGCAGAACCTGGCTCTACAGTCACGCTCACTATTTTTGATGGTATTAACAGTGAAGTAGTGACTGCTGCAGTCGCAAATGATGGAACTTGGAACGTTAATGATATTGATGTGTCTGCGTCTGCGCTTGATGATGAGCAACAGTGGACTATTGTTGCCTCTGTTACAGACTCAGCAGGTAATACCGCGCAAGACAGCACGCCAATACTCGATGCGCTTGATAGCCAATCATTAAATGAAAGTAATACTGCAAATGGTGGCACAAGCTCAGCGACTAGTTCAATAGAAATAGATAACGCAGAGCTTACATTAAGTACAAATCAATCAGGTCTTGAAGGCTTAACGGTAGACGGCAACCCTGTTTCGGTTACCTTAGCAAGCGATGGTTTATCTTTAGAGGTAAAAGACTCGCAAGGTAACTTAGTGTTAAGTGTGTCGCTTGAAGGTGGAGAACTTACTACTACGTTACATGCACCTATTGATCACGAAAGTGAAAGTGATAGTTTACTTACTGATATTTTTGTAGATGCACTACAAACAGATACCGATGGCACAACCGAACTAGTCGTTGTACCAACAGCCGTGACTATTATCGACTCTGCCCCACAAAGTAGTGACGACAGCTTTACAGTTACAGAAGCCGACACTGATGCGGGTAGAGTATCAACAGGTAGCTTAGTCACAAACGACAGTGTAGTTGAAGGCGCACCAACCGTTACAAGTGTAACATTTAATGGCACTGATTATGGTGTAACAACAAGTACACCAGCCACGATAGTAACCGATGAAGGTACATTAACGGTTAACAGCGATGGCACATGGAGCTTTAACGCGCTTGATAATCGAGACTCAACTCCTTCACCACAGTTTACGATTGAATACACAATAGAAGATCGCGACGGTGTTGGTAGTTCATCAAGTACAGCCACATTTACAGTACAAGATGGCAGTGCGGGCAGCTTTACAAATCAAGCTGCTACTTATACAGAAAGTGATTATGGCGTTACAACAACAAATAATAAATCCTTTGCTGTTGTGGCAGGCTCTGATGCACTAGTTGCTGATTCAATCACCTTTGATGACACTATCGCAAACTTAAATGCGTTAAACTTAACAAGTGCTGGTGTAGCTATTACTTTTGCATTAAGCGAAGACGGAAAAACAATTACGGGTTCTGCAAATGGTAACGAAGTTATCCGCTTTAGCGTAAGTGCAACGCAAGATGCCAATGGTAAAGATTTAGATGCTAGGGTTCAAACAACAGTAAGCTTACCGCTTGATAATCCTGATGGAGAAAATATAGACTTTGCGCTTTCTGTTAATGGTGAGGATAGTGATGGTACGGTAATTAGCGGTAATGGCAATGTAACCATAACCATTGTAGATGGCACAGGACCACAGCTTGCCAATATAGACTCTGCAAACCTTGATGAGTCAGGTTTAGCGTCCGGCTCAGATACATTTAACGGTACATTAGATACTGTTATTGGCAGTGATAGCTTTGCGTCGTTAACCTTTGCTGTAACTGGCTCGCAACCTGCACTAACCTCTGGTGGTGAGGATATTCAATATACTTTAAGTGAAGATGGCTTAACGCTTACAGCACATACAGGTGATATAAATAACCCTGTATTTATTGCAACTTTACCTGAGATCACAAACAGCACAAGCAGCCAAGAAAACTTACAATATACCATTGAGCTTATTCGCCCTATTGATAATAACGGCAATAGTAGCTTTAACCTTGCAATTGAATTGCAAGATCAAGATGGCGATATTGATGAGGAAAATATTACTGTAAACGTTACAGATAGTGCTAATGCAACGCAAACCTCACCTACGTTCAATGTCGCAGAAAGCCCAGAAACAGGCAGTACTGGTCAATCAGATACACAGAGCATTACTATTACGGCTGGCGGTGAGGCTGTTAAATCACTTAGTATGAATGTAGCTTCAGGTGAGGCGGTACTTGATAGCAATGGCAATGCTCTTACCCAAAACGGTGAGCCGATTACATGGCAAGTTAATGAGGATGGTACCGCAAACGGTGTAGTTAATGGCGTTACTGTATTTACGGTAACTCTTCCAACTGATGTGGATGTAGCTGCAGGCACCTCTGAAAGTTACAACATTGTCTTTGAAATCGTAGGGGCTATTGATCATTTAGATTCACAAGAAACAGCGCTTGCTATTAACGTACCTATTATTTCAACTGATGCCGATGGCACTAGAGAACAAAGTGCATTAGCAGTAAACGTAGAAGATGGTCAGTCACCGAGTGTCACAACTTCAGGCGACAGCGCTCCTGTGGTTGACGAAGAAGGCTTGCGTAATAACGACTCAATTAAAACCGAGGGCAATATTAGTGTTACGTCAGGCTCAGATGAAGTTGTTGAAGTGAAACTAGCTGACAACTTTAGTTTTTCTGGTTACACCTCTTCAGGTGAAGACGTTACGCTATCAAATACAGCTGACGATAATGGCTGGTATTTAGCAACAGCACCAACAGGCGAAAGCGGGGCAGCTGAAACAGTTTTCCGCGTTAGGTTTAATGCTGATGGAACCTTTGAGTATGAGCAATTCAAAGCCTTAGACCACGAAGCGGGCAATGGAGAAAACACTCTTGATGTAATAATCGATTTAGTAGCGGTAGATGCCGACGGGGATATATCAAATTCACAAAGTGTTGTTGTTGCCACAGTAACTGATGACATCCCAAGCTTACCTGGTGCAAGTAAAGCATTGACGGAAGGGGAAACCGTTACAATCGATTTATTAGCTAACCTTGAAGGGGGAGCTGATGGGGCGACGGTAACAAGCATTACTTATAACGATGTGGTTAGAAATGTGGGCGATACATTCGCTTTAAATGATGGTGATGAAGATTACGGTACTGCTACAATTAATTCAGATGGTAGCGTAACAATTACCACCACTACATTTGGCTCATCAGCTAATGATTTTGTTGACACAATCACTTATGTTGTAACAGATACTGACGGTGATACAGCGACAGCAGATTTATCACTGACTACAAGTGATGACATTGGTGAGATGACCACCACTGCAACAGATGCCAATGAAGATGGCTCTTCTACAATTACTGTTACCGTAAACCCAGGCGATATTGACCAAAATGAAACGGTTACTCAAATACGTATTGAAGAAAGTTCTTTACAAGGTGGAAAGTTATTATTAAATGGCAGTGAGCTAACAGCTACTGATGGTTATTATGTACTAAGTGGCAGCCAGTTAAGTATTGATGCTAATGGCGTAGCAACTATAAACGGCGCTTTAATATTTGAACCGCTTGCCGATAGCTCAAACCAAACTCAAACGGTAAACCTGACTATTGATGCAACAGTAACGACTGATAATGGCAATCGTGAATACAACGCCACTCAAGCAGTAAGTGTTATATCAGTGGCCGACACCCCTGATTGGGATAACACAAACGATTACAGTTACACAACTGCAGAAGATACCGAAGCTGCTATTAATATTGGCGCTACACTGCAAGATACAGATGGCTCAGAAACACTCACTTATATAATCAATAATATACAAGAGGGCCTAATTGTTACAGCCAATGGCCGTACGCTATCAAACGGTGATGAAATAACCGCAGCAGAGGCACAAAGCTTAACTGTAGTTGGCGAAGAGCATGTAGCGGGCACGTTTACTTTTGATATTACTGCTGTAGCAACAGAAGCTGAAAACAACGATAGTGCATCATCAAGTACGCAAACGGTAACGGTTGAAATAACCCCTGTTGCTGATGAGCCTCGCTTATTTGTGCGTAACCAAACCGTAGATGAAGATTCGCTCACCCCTGCTATAGACTTATTTAGTGGTTTACTGGTTGACCAAGACGGCTCCGAAACGCTTAGTTTTGAAGTTATATTGCCAGAAGGTTTTGAGCTGGTAGACGAAAATGGAGATGTGTTAACTCAAGATGCAGATGGCAATTGGCTTGTAAGTGATGTAGAGCTGCAAGCAGGGAACATATTCTTAAAACAAAAAGAAGATGCCAGCCGTGCAACCGATGCTACATTTGATATTACGGTTACAGCCATAGCAACAGAAACCAGCACTGGTGAAGAAGCACGTACACAGCCTGATACTTTACAACTTACGGTTATAGGTAAAATAGACCCACCAGAGCTTGATGAAGAAAACAGCAATGATAACTGGACCTTTGCTACAGTAGATGAAAACAACTTTACGCTGCAAAATACTCAAGGCATAGAAGATACTAATCTACGTTTAGATTTCTTAATTGTGACCTCTGATGTGGATCAGTCAGAAGCAATTAGTTTAGTTATTTCTGACTTACCAGACTCGGTAATGCTAGTAGATGTAAACGGCGACCCTGCTAATTTATCAATTGTTGGTACTGATGCTAATGGCAAGCCAATGTATAGCTTAACGGCCGCAGAGATGGAAAATTACTATTTAGCGCCTGTTGATGACTTTAGTGGTGAAGTTAACTTTAATATTAAAGTAGTCCCGACAGAGGCTGATGGTGATACTGCTGATTACAACATTGCTGTAACTACAAACTTTAATCCAACAATTGACAATAATTCGCAAAGCCTAGCAACAACGTCTGAAGGCAATGAAGATACACGTATTGCGCTTAACTTTAACCCAGATTTAATCGACAGCGACGGGTCAGAAACAATAACAGGTGCTGTAATTACAGGTATACCAGCAAACACTACCTTGTACGTTGATGGCAGCGAAGTGAGCGCAGGTAGTGGGTTTGATTTAGCTGATTTAATTAATGACGAATACCCAACGCTTGAGGATGTTTTAGCCAGCGATAGAGTGCGTTTGCTGCCTGATGAGGATTTCTCTGGCACGCTAACTGTTGATGTACTTTACACGGTGACCGATACCTCTAATGTAGGCAGTGTGAGCGAGGATATTAGTAGTCAAGTTACAGTCACTGTTAATGGACAGGTTGATACCCAAAGTAGTGCTGAGCGCGATAACAGTGGTGCTGTTACCCGTCTTGAAGCAACGGATGACACAATAACTAGCTCAAGCAGAACACTAAGCCTATCGGGGGCTGTTAGCTTTACTGAAGAAGATGTTGATGGCTCTGAGGTTATTACTCACATAGAGATAATACTCCCTGATGGCGTAAATATAGAGGTGCTTCATCCAAATGGTGCGTACCCAGATGGCTCTGGCCGGTGGATTATACCTATTGATGCAGGCACAAGTGACACAGTAACAGATGTAATTAATGACTTACTTGCTGATGTAACCTTAGAAGCACAAAACTCTACAGGTGATATAGAGGTTACTGTTAAAGCGCGCGTAGCCGATGGCAGCCATGCGGTATTACTAAGTGACAACTTTACCGTTAACTTTACTGTTGAAGGAGACGGTAGTACGTCAGAGGCTTCTGAAGTAGGGCAGTTACAAATTTCGGTGGTAGATGCAGTAGAAGATGAAGCAGTTGATTTTACAGGGCATATTAATACCAGTTTAACTGACGATGAAAACGATACCGTTACTGTTTACATAAGTGCAGATAACTTACCTGAAGGTCTTATTATTGAAGGTGATGGTGTTATCGCAATTCCAGGTGATGACGGTGAAGTTGCTGAGTATATTATTCCTGAAGGATCACTTGGTAATTTAAGCTTTACCAGTGCTGGTGATGACTATTCAGGGCAGTTAATTATTCCGGTAACGATCATTGCGGTAGATGATGATAGTGGCGATGAATATATTGATGACACGCAATCTTTAGAAATAGATGTGACCCCAGTCGCTGATGGTGGTGAGTTCAGTGCTGCTATTAGCAAAATTAAGGAAGATAACCGTACCACAGCACTTGGCTTAACATTAGCTTTAACCGATTTAAACCAAGTAGATGATGAGTCAAACCCAGAGCAAAATGGCGGGGTTGAAGAAGTTGATTTTTCTCAGCCAATTATTATTACCTTACCGGATGGCGTTGGATTGTATGACCCTGATAGCAAGTTTACCGATAACGGCGATAACACGTACACATATAACGGTACAGAGGCAGAGTTTGCTGCTGCACTGGCAAGTATTGGGGTTGAGCCAATTGAAGATCAATCTGGTACTGACATAGATATTCAAATAACGGCAACCATTGTTGATACTGCACAATTAAGTACAGGTACTGCCACAGATACAACGCAAGTTACTAATACAATTAGTATTGCAGTGGAGGCAGTGACTGACGAAGCAGTATTAACAGTAGCAGATGCACAAGGTAGCGAAGATACTGATATAGCATTAACGGGCTTAAGTGCACTGCTAAAAGATAATGACGGCTCAGAAACTATTTCAATTACTATCTCTGGCGTACCAAAAGATGCCGTACTAAAAGATGCTGATGGTAATTTACTTGTTAATAATGGTAAAGATGGTGGCACCTTTAATGGTGAAGACACCACAAGCTGGACTGTTACTGCTGAGCAATTAGCTGGTTTGATTATTGTACCGCCACTTGATTTTAGTGGTGAATTTGAATTAACCCTAAATGCGCTAACTCAGGATGAATCACCAGGTGAAATAGTACAGACTTCAGCCTCGTTTATGGTTGTTGTAAACCCAGAAGCCGATGCATTGGATTTTTCTAAAAAGCCGTTTGAAAGCTACGATGGACAAGAAGATGACACCCTAACTATTGACTTAGAGGCCTTTAGTGAAGAAGCGGATGGTACGGAGACAATTCAGTTAACGGTGAATATAGCCGCAGATTCAGATGATTCAGTCTTGCAGTTTGTAGACGGTGAAGCGTTTATCACAGTAGGAAGTGAAACTGTGTTCTTTACTAGCGATGGTAATGGCGGCTTTAGTGCAACAATTACCAGTGACAGTAACTCAATCGAAAACTTTGACTTTAATGCCGGTGGCCTTGCCTTTGGAACATTAAACATGAGTGTTGATGTTGCAACTGTTGATACCGCACAAATTAATGGTGAAACAGTAACAAGTGTGGGTGAGACACAATCATCAGAATTTATTATTGAGTTAGAACCTCAAGCTGATGCGCCTGTATGGACTGCTGCAAATGATGTTACAAGTAATTCAACTAATAATATCGCCTTAAACCTAGATGTAGATTTGCAAAACCCTGCGGCAGATGAAACGGGCTATATTGAAATTACAGGTTTACCAGATGGGTACAGCTTTAATTTTGGTGAAAAAATCGGTGATACATGGACTGTTGATATTACTGATATTGAAGCCTTAGAAATTATTGATGCCGACGCTGGTGATAGCTTCACGCTAACACTTAATGCGTTTTCTACACTTAACGGTGAGACTCAACAAGCTCCCACCGAAGAGGTGGATGTGACAATTTCAGCTTCAGCAAGTAACACTTCAAGCTCAAGCGGCGCTCAAGCTCAATCATATAGTGAGGGCTCAAGTGGCAGCGACACTGCTTTCGCTCAAAGTATGAATGAAAGCCTAGATGGCGATCAAAACGTATGAAGTTAAATTTAAAACGAGAACAAATGCAGCTACTTGGCAAGCACATTGCTGATGCCCTGCATTTACGCCATCAAAGCGATAACTTGTTACTTGGTTTGCCTAGCAATGAGTTTTCGGCTCATCATTTAGAACAAGCATTGAGTAATATTAATGTCAGTGCTCAGCAGCAAACTGCGCCTAAGCATTATGCTTATCCTGCTTTGGTACTCGATAAAGATGGCTATTTTTGGTTTTTTGAGAGTAAGGGACAAAGTACATTTAGCTCGCAAGATGGAGCGGAACCAAAGCAGTTAACTGATATTGATAAAGAGTTAATTTGGTATCTCTCTCACGAAGATGTAACCGATGAGCGTTCAGAAAAACTCCATACCCGTATCCCCGGTTGGCTAAGACCTGCTTGGGAGCAGGTAAAACCATTTTATAACTCATTATTATTGGCGTCACTAACGGTAAATTTACTCGCATTAGTAGTGCCACTATTTACTATGAATGTGTATGACCGTGTTGTACCCAATGCAGCGTTAGATACCTTATGGGTATTAGCAACGGGTGCCACAATAGCGATTATTTTTGACTGGTTGTTAAAGCAAGCAAGAGGGCATTTAACTGATGCCGCCGGTAGACAAATAGATTTACGTATCAGTAGTATGTTGTACGCTAAGGTGTTGGGTATGAGGCTTGAGCAACGCCCAGCCTCTGCAGGTGCCTACGCCAAACAAGTGCAAGACTTTGACAGTGTAAGGGAATTTATTACTTCTGCCACATTGGTTTCTGTTATTGATTTACCTTTCACCTTATTGTTTTTAGCATTGATATTTTGGCTTGGGGGATTGATTGTACTCATCCCTGTTGCTGTGCTCAGCATTGTTATTATTACAAGTATTGTATTACAAGCTAAATTAAATGAAAGCGTAGAGCAGGCCTCTAAGTTATCAACTCAGCGCCAAGCGTATTTAATTGAAAACTTAAACCAACTTGTTGAATTAAAACAGATGAACGGCCAGGCAAATGCGCAGCAAAAGCTTGAGCAAACACTCGCTCAAATGGTTGATTGGCAAAACAAATCTCGCCATAGTGCTACAACGCTTACACATACCGTGGCAAGCTTAAGTCAATTTACTAGCATAGGCTTAATTGTATTTGGTGTTTACTTAATAAGTAATGGTGACATTAGTATGGGCGCACTGATTGCTATTGTTATGTTAAGTGGTCGAGCATCTGGGTCTATATCTTCGTTGGCTGGGCTTGTTTTAAAGTACAAACAAACGCAAACAGCTATTGAGTCAGTTAAAAATATAATGGCATTAGAGCAAGAGCAGCAAAGTGGCGAAAGTACAATTGATGCTTCTTTAAATGGCAATATTACAGCGCGTTATTTAAGTTTTCAGTACCATGAGCAAGAACTTGAAGCTATTCACAATATTAATTTTGATATCAAAAAAGGTGAAAAAATTGGTTTGTATGGACGAGCAGGGTCCGGTAAGTCTACCTTACTGGCTATTATTGCAGGTCAATACAGAGCAACGTCTGGGCAATTATTAATAGATGACATTGACATAAAACACTGGTCTTTAAGTGCGTTACGTAGACAAAGCGGCTGGGTAGCACAAAGCCCAAGCCTATTTTATGGCACTGTGCTTGAGAATATCACGTTAGGCGCTCAAAACATCAACCCAACGGAGCTGACAAAAGCGCTTGTGCAATCAGGTGTGAGTCGCTTTATTGATCGCTTAGAGTCGGGACTTGAAACGCAAGTAGGCGAATTCGGCCGATTTTTATCTGGAGGACAACGACAAGCTGTTTGCATTGCTCGCGCAATATTACAAAGTGATAATTCATTACTCCTATTAGATGAGCCTTCCTCAGCTATGGATGAAGGGCATGAAAAACTATTAATTAAAACTTTAAAAGAGCGTACAGAAACGCTTGTTATTTCTAGCCACCGCAAAGAGATGCTCTCAATATGTGACAGGATTTTTGTTATTGACCATGGTCGATTAACGAGTATAGAAACCCCCAAATCATTATTTAGCGAAAAAGTATCGGGCGGCGTAAAACTGGTGAGTAAAAAAGTGACGCGAGTAAGTAATGCCAATAGTGGGAGCGTGTCTAAATAATGGCTGATTTATATATGGGGCAGCTGCAAGCTGCAAAGCAAGCTAAGCGGTTGGTTATTATTGTTTTTATTTTGCTGTTATCAGTCGTTTTGTGGGCCAAGTTTGCTAAGCTAGAAGAGGTAATTATTGGACAAGGCACTGTTATTCCTGTTCAGCGTGTACAAACAATAGAAAACCTCGACGGTGGCATATTAAAAGAAGTACTTGTACATGAGGGACAGTTAGTTGAAGTGGGCGACCCATTGCTTTTAATTGACGAAACTCGCTTTGCGGCCGCTTTTGCAGAATCAAGCCAAGAGCGAGAGTCTTTACTCGCAAGGCGTAACCGCCTGTTAACAGAGCTTAAAAGTGTTGAACTTGATGATAAAAGTAGTTTTGGAGCCACAATTCAGCGCCTAGAAATACCACGAAAAGGCGTGTCGCCAGAGGTATATAGGCAAGCCTATAACACTTACACATCTCGTTTAACTCAGCTCGAGTCACAACTACAGCAGCGTACGCAAAGCTTATTGCAACAAGAGCAGGCAAGTAATGAACAACTGGCTAATATTTCAGCGTTAAAGCAAAGCTTAAAACTTACCAGCAGAGAGGTAGAGTTAACGCAAAGCGCAGTAGATGCCGGAGCCGTTGCTGAAATGGAACTGGTTAAATTACAACGCGATGAAATTGCAATGAAAGGTGAACTAAACCAAGCTACGGCACTGCTACAGCAGCTTAGAGCAGCCAAAAGCCAGGTACTTGAAGAACGCAAAGCGATTGTATTTGATTATTTAGCTGATACACAAAATCAGTTAGATGAAGTGAGTAATGAACTGGCCAAAATTTCACAAAGTAGTAAAGCGCTTGAGGACAGGCTGTTAAAAGCACAGGTAAGAGCGCCTGTAAGAGGAACGGTTAAAAATATAGTCTCGCGTTCTATCGGCAGTGTCATCGACCCTGGTGAAGTTATGATGGAGATTGTCCCTCAAAATGATCAGCTCTTAATTGACACTAAAGTACAGCCTAAGGACATTGGCTTTATAAGAGTGGGTATGCCTGCAAAGGTAAAATTTACTGCATATGATTTTGTTATATACGGAGGTTTAGAAGGTGAGGTCACATACATTAGTGCGGATGCGCAATATTTAGAAGATGGCACCGCTTATTACCAAGCTTTTATAAAAACCACCGTAAGTCAGATTGCTCAGCAGCCTATCATACCGGGTATGCAAACTCAGGTAGATATAATTACTGGGAAAAAAACTGTTTTAGATTACTGGTTAAAACCTTTGCTAAGAGCAAAGGCGAATGCCATGCGTGAACCATAATAGGAATATTAAATGCGAATTATAGGATTACTCTCTGTTTTAGCTTTGACACCGGGGTATGCAAGTGCTCTTACGTTAGAGCAATCGGTAGCAGAAACATTAAATACAAACCCTCGCTTAATGCAAAAATATGCGAGCTTTGAGGCTAAGTATCGTGACAAACGTAGTGCATTTAGTGAATATTTACCACAAATACGTTTATATGCAGCCTATGGTTATGAGCACGTTAATTATAAATCTGGTAGCGAATTTGATACTGAGCTTGACCGCCGTGAACTGGGCTTAAAAATAACACAAATGCTGTTCGATGGTTTTAGCACCTCTTCAGAGGTAGCGCGTTTAGATAATGAAGCGCGGGCCGATCAGCTTGGTTTAATTTCTGAGGCAGAAAACATCAGCCTTGAAGTTGTGCAAGTGTATTTAGATTTACTTAAAGCAATTGAATTAATTGAGCTGTCTGAAAAAAATATCGAAATACATAAAAAGATTTTAAGTGATATAGAGCAGCGTCATCAGCGTGGTTTATCAAGTGATGCCGATGTAGCTCAAGTGCAATCGCGTTTGGCAACATCACAGTCTGGCTACTTAGCGGCTAAAAACAACTTATTAGATATACAAGCAAATTACTATGATCTAGTCGGCAAGTACCCCGAAGACCTTGTTATTCCTAAAGCAGATGCGCATTTTATACCTAGCTCTTTAGAGGAAGCGATGAGAATTGCAAAAAGTTCTCACCCTGAAATAGCTGCGGCTATTTATGATATTCAAGCGGCGAATAAGCAAATACAACGTGAAAAAAGCGGTTACTGGCCTAAAGTGAGTTTAGAGCTTGATGTTGCAGATAACCGAAATATATCAGGATCACCTGGGCGAGATGACAATGGTCGTATAATGCTAACTATGAGTTACGATTTGTACAGCGGCGGTAAAACAAATGCAAATACAGATGCCGCAAAATGGCGCTATCAAGAAGCTGTAGCAGTAAAAGATTCAACCCACAGACAGGTCAAAGAGGCTACTAGCTTTGCGTGGAATGCTTATGTGTTTTTAGACGAGCAAAAGAAGTTTTATCAGGAAAACGTTGGTTATGCTGAAGTGGCACAACAAGGTTACGAAAGACAATTTGGCTTAGGGCGGCGTTCACTATTAGATGTTCTTGATTCGCAAATTGAGTTGTTTACTGCAAGAAGAAACTATATTGAATCAGCGTATGATCAACGTATTGCAAGTTACAGACTAATTAATGCAACGGGTCGTTTAGTGAGTGCCTTAAAAGTAGATAAGCCAGATGCTTGGCAGCTTGGAGATAGATAATAATGAAAAAAATAGCTTTATTAAGTGCCGCTTTACTTTTAACTGCCTGTGCGACAGAGCCTGGGCCGTACGAGCAAAAGTTACAGTCTAATGATTTGCTTGATCAAGACCAAGACGGGATTATTAACGAGCGCGATAAATGTGCAGATACGCCCCTTAAAGCAGTTACCGATAACGACGGTTGTGCGCTTGAGAAAAACATAAGTACAACACGTGGTGTGGTAATTAACTTTGAATTTGATAAGCATGTACTTACTACTGATGCAAAGCAAAAAGTAGCTGAGTTTGCCCGCTCTATTGAAAACTCACCATTATTGAGTGTTATTTTGATTGGGGATACGAGTAAAAAGGGATCACTAGAATACAACCGAAAGTTAGCGTTAAAACGTATTGAAACAGTCAAGTCAGCACTGCTTGCGCTTAATGTGAACGAAGATCAAATTTCACAACAAACGTTTATTGAAACTAAAAAAATTCCGCCAGAGCTACAAGGTCGAGAAACCCGTGTTATTGCCTTAGTTGAAGGTGAACAGTCTAGAGTTATGCAAATGCAGTTTGATGTTTACAACTCAACTATTTAATTAACTTATGCTATTTAAGAAGAGCCCGTCTTTAACGGGCTTTTTTTATACTTAAGCCTACCTTAATATTCTTTACTATACACTCTGAGTAAAGTGGCAACTTATTAAGGGATTTACATGGCTATTCAAAAAAAGCTAAAAGAAAAAACACGACACTTTATTGACTCAAAGCACATGCTTACAGGCATTACGGTGGCGTCGTTTTTAGAGTCCACGATAGTGCCTATCCCGCTTGAGGCTGTGCTTGTTCCGCTTATGCAAGCGCGTCGTGAGAAGCTGTGGTTAATCGCCCTTATGGCGACATTAGGCTGTATTATTGGTGCTTTATTTGGTTATGCACTGGGTTATTATTTATTTGACGCGATAGGTGACTGGGTTATTGAAATGTTTTCGAGCCAGGAGCAGTTTGAAAATGTGAAGCAGCAAATGCAAAATCAAGGGTTTTGGTTTGTAATGACGCTGGGCATTGTGCCCATACCGTTTCAAATAGCAATGCTTGCAGCAGGCGCTACTAAATATTCCATCTGGTTGTTTTTACTCGCTTCTGGTATTGCTCGTTCAATTCGCTATTTTGGATTAGCAATAGTGGTTTATTACGCAGGTAATAAAGCTGAGCAAATAATCAGTAAACATAAAACTAAAGCGATGATTGCTATTACTATTTTAGTATTGGCATTGTGGGGTATAAGCACCCTAATATAGCTTTTAAACTTTAAAGTTAACTACACTACGCCATAACTGCGGCTTGATACCAAAGCTGCAGTTCTATAGTTGAGCTGTGTATTTTTTTGCATTGCTTGGCTTAAGTCTCAGGTCATTTTTATGCTAAAGGACCAAAGCAACAAATACTTTAAAGTACACTTTCATAACGGTTTTTTCTTATATGCTATAGTTTGTTAATAACGCACCAAATAACTACAGCATATGATTGAAACTGTAAAACTTACTGTTAGATTATCAAACTTTTATAAAATGAGTTGGGTAAATAAAGCGGTAAGTATAGCATTATTGCTTTATATCATTACCTTCTCGCTTTATGCTTTAAATACTTTCCCCCCTTTAAACGTGCAAAACAATGTGTATGGTTTTACTACCGATTTTTGCAATCTCATCGTGCTCGTATTTTTATTTTGGATAGTGCAATGCTCTGAGCTTTCAAAACAAGCGTACGTGTTTTCTACTTTAGGTTTATTGCTATGGAGTATGGGTACAACGGCTGATGTAATAGATGAATTAGTTGTGCAGCCTTATTGGATGAGTGTTTATTTTGAAGACTTATGCAGAACCATGGGAATGCTTTTTACCGCCTATGGATTATTTAAGACCATGCGTTTTGTACAAAGTATACATAACCGTTTAGCGCACGAGTTGATAACGGACGATCTTACACAAGTACATAATAGACGCTATTTTTATCGACATGTTAAAACTGCCCCTAGTACGCCTTACGTTATTTTAATTATAGATATTGATCATTTTAAGGCTATTAATGATGAGTTTGGCCATGATGAGGGTGACTTAGTGCTACAGCAGTTAGCTACTAAGTATAATAGTGCATTTGTTAATAATGCAGTATTTGCTCGTTTAGGCGGTGAGGAGTTTGGCGGCTATTTGCCTACCGGTAATATAAGCCAAGCGGCTGAATTTTGTGGGCAACTAATAGACATTGCACACAATATTAAAGTTAAACAGGTCAAACAGCTTACCGTAAGTATTGGTATGGCGCTGCAAAGCGCTAACGAGCCCCACGACAAGGTAATGAAGCGGGCAGACATGGCTTTATACGTTGCTAAAAATAATGGCCGAGATCAATATAAAATAGCCCCTTAAGCTTTCTACACAAATATCCTTATTATTTGCACATTTATTACACTTTTAAACGTTTTCGTAAAGAACTGTCAGCGAGGGTAATACTTTGTAAACTATGAAATTAAAATGCAGCAAAGACGTCATAATAGTGATTTTAATAATAAGGAAACTTTAATGACCAACTCTCTGTTGAAAGCTGCTTTACCTCTAAGTTTAATGTCTATTTTAGTTGGTTGTGGCGGCAGCGACGGCTCAAGTGATACAGGCTACGTACAATTATATAACGGCTCATATAACAGCCCATATACGCGTTTATTTGTAGATGAAACAGAGCGCTCGGGCACCGACTTTGCAGATGTAACCACGCGTCATAATTACAGCACCGGTACTTACGATTTAAGTTTTGAATACTTAGATGCAAACGATAGCTACATTACAATTAGCGAACAAGAAGTATCAATCAAAGGTGATAAAACCGAACTTATTGTTATGAGTGGTAACTTTGATGAGCCGACGTTCACAGAGTTAAGTGTACCCATTTCAAGCGATACAGATGAGTTTAATTTAGGTTTTTACAATATCACCAGCGAAGATATCAGTTACGATGTTTACCTAGCAACCGATGACGGTGTATTTGAAAGTGCTGAACTATTTACATCAACACAGTACTTAAGTGAGCTAGATTTACAAACCCTTGATGAGGGCTACTATACAATTTATATCACTGAGGCAGGTAGTACAGATGTAGTGTACGAGTCAGAGTCGGTTTATTTTTATGATGAAGAAAGCTACGTAGCCATGATCCGCCCAAGCTATGCAACAGAAGAAAATGGTATCACGCTTGATATTGTGACTGACAATAACTACGTTACAGCACTAAAACATCAATCAGCGCTTGGGCAGCTGCGCTTTATAAATACCGTTGACGATTACTCGCCAGTTAGCTTTAGCACAACTCGTGGCACCACAGTCAACAATACAAATACAGTAGCAAGTGATACCTACACCGATTACGTTGAGCTTTCGCCGAATAGTTACAGCGTTGCAATGTATGATGAGGAAGGCACCAAGCTTGCCGATAACTTTTTAATGACCTTAGAGCGCGAGCAAAGTGCGGTAGGCGTTTTCTACAACGACATCGATAATGGTTTACGTATGATGAGCGTTGAGGAAAACCTAACACCGAGTAGCTACAGCCATACAATTTCGGTTATTAACCTAATTGAAAGCTACGCTGGGCAAACCGTAAGTGAAGTTGACGTGTACTTTACCTTAAATGGCGAAACCGTTGATGACGCCACCAATGTAATTGATGGCTTAGATAGATACGACCAAGAAGAAATTGACGTAGATGATGAAGCTTACACTGTGTATGCCGTATATGAAGATAACGGCCAACAAATAGTGTTAATTCAACAAAGTGATATAGATTTTACCGAAGAAGGTAACTACATCTTAATTTTAGAGCACGATGAGACAACAAGCTCTGGCTTTAAAATGAGTGTAACGCGCACAATTACAGACAGTGTAGACTAAGTAACATGTAACACGTTCTAGAAAGTAAAAGCCCTAAGCATTATTGTTTAGGGCTTTTTTTGAACAAAAACTTACGTAAACTTAAAGAGTTTTAGGTACACTCATTACAAAATAAATAAAAAGAGCGTGCCATGGATGAGTTTTTAGGAATAGTAGGTTTATTTGCATTTGCAATAATGGCCGGTGCAGTTTGCGGTATTATAGCAATTGCACAACTAAGTAACTTAAAGCAAGAAATTGCTCAATTAAAAGCAAAAGTACTCAGTTTAGAACTAGCTAATAACAAGCTAAGCCACAATGAAGGCGAAGATAAAAGCGTCGATTTCTCCACAGCCCAGCATGCGGACACGGCTCAAGCCAATAGCAATGAGCCGACTTTTAATCAAGTTAGTCCTAATCAACCTAAGCAGTCAAATCAGCCTCGTGAGCAGGTAAAAACACCAGCTTCATCAATAAAGCCTCCCGCTAATGTTTCTGAAAGTAACCATAAGCTAGGCAGTAAAAATCTCACTCCCTCACTTTTTACTTCTCTTTTTGAAAAATTGCGTAGCGACTTTGAACAAAATTGGATGACCTGGATAGGCGCAATAGCATTGGCGTTAGGCGGTATATTTTTAGCAAAGTACAGTTTAGAAGCTGGGCTACTCTCTCCTACGATGCGTTTAACCTTGGGCGGTCTATTTGGTGGTGGCTTAATTGCAGCCGCGGCTTATATGCATTACAAAAATAGTGTATTCGAAGGGTTTAATAACTATATACCTGCAGCACTTGCCACAGGGGGATTTATTACGTGCTTTGCACTGACCTTATTAGCGTATAGTAGCTATAGTCTCATCAGCCCCTTGTCAGCCTTTGTTGTACTAGGGGTTATTGCCATAAGTGCGAGCGCTATGGCAATAATGCTTGGCCCGGTATTAGCCGTACTAGGCATTATTGGTGCTTATTGTGTTCCCGTACTGGTCAATACTGGCAGCAATAATTTATTTGCGCTGTATATGTATATTGGTTTTATTAGCTTATCAGCGGCGTTGGTGGCACATAAAGTACAGCGAGCATGGTTGTGGTATCTGCTGTGGGCGGGGCATTTAGGCTGGTATATTGTTGGCTTTACCATAGCTAACAGCAGCACCATTTGGCTTATGGGCACGTATGGGCTATTAAGTGTTATTGGTTTAATTGCCGTACCGCGCTTAGGGTTAAAACTAGCGGTGGTTGAAACGCGCCCACATAGTTTAAAACGCCTGATAAACGCACTCCCTAGTCACCCTCTAATGCTTGCCTGTATTGTCCCTTTGCTAATAGCTATGCTTTTTGATAGTGATAACTACCTTCAATGGCAAATAATAAATGCATTGGGCATATTAACCTTACTGTTTTTAGTAATTAAAAATAGCCGCTGGGATTTATGGCAGGGGGCAGCGTTAATTATTGCTGCACTAATACTACTAAGCACGCCGTCATATTATATTGATTTTTCAGACTCTTTATTTATTTTTAAACACCCATATGGGAGCGCTTTATTTTTAGGTTTAGCACTGAGCGCATATGGACTTTATTTTGGTATAAAGTGGACGCCTAAACGCTTGGCTTTTCATATTACTGCTTCGTTTAGTGTATTTATAATGATTGCCACCTTATACGCTATCATCCCAAACCATGCCTTGGCCGCAGCCTATCCGTTGTGGGCAGTGATACTACTTACAAGTAGCGCCATTTTAATTAAGTGCGCAATGGGTGGCGCGACGCTTTTTCAGCGCTTTACATATTGGGTGGGAGCAAATGCCAACATCACACTTGCTATCACTATGTTATTAAATGACAGCGGGTTAACCATTGCATTGGCGATTCAGGTTTTACTTATTAGCGTGTTAATAAACCGCTATCGCGTGCCTATGCCACATTGGCCAATTAAAGCGCTGGTGGCTGCATTATTACTTCGCCTTACATTGTCACCGTGGACCCCAAGTTACGAGGCGCTTAGTGTATTGGGTGTGCACTGGAGTTTAGTCGTTTATCCTTTGTGCGTGATGTTATTTTACGCGGCAGCCAAATGCTTTAGCGCATCCCAGTTAAAAGTTTGGCTAGAAGGCGCAGCGCTGCATTGCTTAGCGTTATTTATTACCACCGAAACCAGCTATCAACTGGTGGGGCATTATCCGCAGTTTGGCTCTTTAAGCTTTTACGAACAAGCTTTACTCACCTGTAATTGGCTTGCACTGGGTTGTGTATATTTACACCGAGCTCGTATTGCTGGTAGCTTAGCTAAATTATACCAAGTGGCAGGCATGGCATTAGCTGGCGCTGCGGGTATTACGGCACTGAGCACCTTAGTAAACGCCAACCCATTTTTAAGTGCTATTTATATTGGTGAAATTATTGTATTTAATTGGCTATTTTTACTTTGGTTAGTTCCTGCGGGTTTAACGATTTGGCTATATACGCTTATTAAACCTATTAACGTTAAGGTAGCGCCATTTATACTTGCAGCCGCTGGCATACTTGGCTTAATCGCTATTAACAGTTTTATTCGCCAATACTGGCAAGGGCCTTATATTTACCTCTCAAAAGGGGCAAGTAATGCAGAGCTATATAGCTACTCTGTTATTTGGCTAACCCTGGGCGCAGGTACAGTTATATTAGGGCACCTTAAAAACAAATTACTCATTCAAAAAATAGGTTTAGGGTTACTCGCGGCTGTTATTGTTAAAGTGTTTTTAATTGATATGGCAAATTTAACAGGGCTGTTAAAGGCGCTCTCGTTTATTGGCTTAGGGCTTTCGTTAGTGGGGCTGAGCTGGTTATTTCAAAAACTCAGAAGCCGCGTAAAACAAGCATAATTGTAGCTATAAGCTATAAACAAAAGCCCAGCAATTTGTTGGGCTTTTGTTTTACACTTTTGAGCTCAGCCTAAGTACTGTGATTAAGCAGTGCTTTTAGCTTACCTGGCTTAATAGGCTTACTTAAATAATGAATATTAGCGGCTTTGGTTTCTTGTTTAAGCTCTGTGTCGCGTACTGCGGTAATCAGTATGGCAGGGACTTCGCTTTGCCATGTTTTGCGAAGTGTTTTTATCAAAGATATGCCATCGCACTCATTACCTAGTTGATAATCCATTAAAATTACATCGGGAGCCGTGTGCTGTTTGGCGTGCTCAAGCACTTTATCTACATCGTCAAATAAGGTGTAATTGGCTTGCCACTTTTTAAGTAGGCTAGCCATTGCAGCTAGGTTTTCGGGGTCATCGTCAACGGCTATAATATTAATTGCAGCGCGGTTCTCTACCAAGCTGTTGGCCTTAACTTTTTGTTGTACAAACTGCGTATCACCATAAGGCACTTCAATACTAAAGCGGCTGCCTTTACCAGGCTCAGAGTGCACATCTAGCTCTAAGCTCAGTAAATCGGCCATACGTTTTACAACGCCTAGCCCTAAACCTACGCCTTTGTTATCACCGGCTTCTATACGGTAAAAGTCGTTAAATATTTTAGCTTGTTCTATTTCGCTAATGCCAGGGCCCGTGTCCCATACTTCTATACGTAAATTATGTTTACGGTTTCTGCACGCTATTAAAACTCGCCCTTTTTCGGTGTATTTAACCGCATTAGATACCAAGTTTTGTATAATTCGGCGCAAATAGGTAATGTCGCTATGCACAATTTGTGCATTTGAACGCACCGTAAGCTTTAAGCCTTTATCGCTTGATAAAATAGCGTACTCGCTTTGCAGTGGCATAAGTATATCGTTTATACAAAAGTGGCGTGGGGTAGGGGTCATTGCGCCTTGCTCTAACTTGGCTATTTCTAGTAAAGCCGACATTAAATGCACGGTTGAGTCTAAACTGTGGCCAAGCTTATTAAAACTATTTTGGTTAGTGGTATCAAGTTGTGTTTCATCAATGGCTGCAAGGTACAAACGCGCCGCGTTAAGGGGCTGTAAAATATCATGACTTGCTAATGCTAAAAATCGTGTTTTACTATCGTTAGCTTGCTCTGCTTCGCGCTTAGCTAAAGTAAGTGCTTGCTCTGTTTTTACTCGGCTATCTATTTGAGCTTGTAAGTCTTTATTGATAGTTTGAACTTCTTGAGTTCGCGCTTCAATGCGGTTTTCAAGATCCATATTAATTTCTTCAAGCGCATTTTGCGTACTTATATGGTTTGTAATATCAGAAAAGCTTGTTACAAAACCGCCATCGGGTAGAGGGTTGCCTATCATTTCGTATACTTGGCCGTTACGGCGGTGGCGAATAAAGTGATGCGAGCTGCCATTTTTTAAATGCTGAACGCGTTTTTCTACTTGGCGCTCTATTTCGCCAGGGCCACATTCACCGCGTACTGCGTTGTATCTAATTATATCTTCAATGGGTTGCCCCACTTCTAAAAAGCCATCTGGGTAGCAAAACATTTGGCTGTAGCGTTTATTCCATGCTACGAGTTTTAAGTCTTTATCGACCACCGAAATACCATGGCTTAAATTTTCGAGCGAGGTATACAACAGGTTTTGGTTAAACTGCAATGCTTGTGTGGTTTCGTCAAAAAAGTTAACCACCTCTTCAAAGGCCATACGCTTACCCGATGAAACCGTACGGATTAGTGCCTGCGCCGAAGATGCCCCTAACACCCCAGTTAGCGCACGTTCGCAGTAGGCTATAAATTCGGGTTCGGGGTGGGCATTATTGTCACTTAGCTGGTGCGAAAGTGAAAAGTGCGCCAGTACTTGTTGGCTGCGTTGAATACCTAAAAAGGTTTGCAGCAGTATTTTAAAGTCGTAAACCGTGGCTTTAACATTTTTGTTTAAACGGCGCGATAAAATAGCCTGATCTTTAGGGTTAACAAACGCAGCTGCTTGAATTTTGTCTATCAAGCGCTCCTCTGCCCCTAACGAAAAGCTAATATAACAACCAATGTTAGCAAATAAGGCAATGAGCGTGCCGCGTGTAATAAGTGTTTGCTGAAGCTCGCTATTAAGGGCGTTGCCGGCGTCTAAAATTGGCATCATTAAAAATAGTACCCAACAAATAAACCCTGCAAGTAAACCCGCATATACACCATAAGCATGCCCTTTACGCCAGTAAAGTCCGCCTACAATAGCTGGGAGCAGCTGCGTTACTAATGAAAACGCCACCAGCCCCATACTTGCAAGCGCGCTGCCGTGCCCAAACCATTGCTGATAAAAGTAAGCCAATATTAAAATGCCAGCTATGGTAAAGCGCCTGACTAATAAAATTTGCGATTTATAACTGCTGGTAATTAAGTTGCGCTTAAATTTACGGCGTAGCATAAGCGACAGCACTACATCGTTAGAGATCATGGTGCTGAGGGTAAGTGTAGCTACGACTATCATAGCAGTGGCTGCGCTTAGCCCGCCAATAAACACAAAGGTGCTTAAAAAAGCTTGGTCGTGAATAAGTGGAAGCGCTAATACAAAGCTGTCGGGTGAAAAGCTACTACCAATGCTGGGGTGAATTGCGGCAGTAGCAATAGGAATTATCATTGCGGCGGTGAGTAATAAATACAGCGGAAAAGCCCAGCGAGCGGTAAATAAATGGCGTTTGTCTTGGTTATCTACCACGGTGACATGAAATTGCCGTGGTAAACATATTATGGCCGCGGCAGCCATAAGTGACTGGCCAATAAAGTTAAAACTAAAAAAGTTAAAGTCGCCCCAATGATGCCACATCGACTCTGTGACTTTATCGCCCGTAAGGTTAGGTAAATTAAATAAGGTGTACAGAGCTAATCCAGCAACGGCAACAAGCGCGATGAGTTTGATCATGGACTCAAAGGCAACTGCTAGCATGAGCCCAGAGCGGTATTCGGTAACATCTACCTTACGGGTACCAAAAAATATTGCAAACAGCGCCATAATTAACGTGGCGGTGAGAGTAAGCATTTCGCCAGAGATTTGATTGCTGTTTTGCAAAAGCAAAAAGCTGGTACTAAGTGCTTTTAACTGCAGTGCAATATAGGGAATGGTAGCAAGTAGAGCAATAACAGTGACCAGTATTGCACTGGTTTGGCGCTTACCGTAACGCGCAGAAATAAAGTCGGCAATGGTGGTAATGTTTTGTTTTTTGCTTACTAATACCAGTTTGCGTAAAAAACCTTGGCCAAAAACGAACAACAATGAGGGCCCCAGTAAAATAGGCAAATAGCTCCAACTGCTGGTGGCAGCTGTACCAACCGACCCATAGTACGTCCACGAGGTACAATAAATCCCTAACGATAACGAATACACAAAAGGATGATGGCTAATCCGTTTAGCCAGTGGTGTTGTTTTATCTCCCCAATTAGCAAGCCAAAACAGCACGCCAATATAGCCCAGTGCTACAAAAATCAGTACAGCAGTCATGTTGTTATTAAACCTTATTATTTATACCCATACACAATACCAGAGATAACTTTAAGTGTGCGTGCACAATTTTGTTCAAAATTTCAATGCTGATTTTATCTAATTGATTTTAAATGGCTATTTATAGTTTTGTTGATTTATTAGACTAATGTCGCATTTTTACACAAATACACTTAAGTTTTGTGATGAACATCCTTTTTTAAAAATTAAGTTATTGAAAAATAGTTATTATTTGGTTTTTAAATATAGCTCAATCTGCAGTTTACGTAAACGTTAACAAGCTGTTACGACTATGGTCTCACTTCACTCTTTACGCCGCGTTGCTAAATTAATAACCGACTATAAAAAAACCACTCATTGCAATTATGCAATGCTTAAAGGGGAAAATAAAAATGGCTTTTAAAGATGAAGAACAGGCAAAAGCTTATTGGGCAGAAAACATTTCACTACTGTTTAAGTTACTAGCAGTGTGGTTTGTGGTCTCATTTGGCTTTGGCATATTACTGGTAGATGTACTCAATGAAGTACGTTTTTTTGGGTTTAAACTTGGCTTCTGGTTTTCACAACAGGGCGCTATTTACACCTTTGTAGCTTTGATTTTTGTTTACGTTTTCAAAATGAACACGTTAGATAAAAAATACGGCGTAGACGAATAGGAGCTAGGTAATGGATGTTCAAACACTCACATTTATAATTGTTGGTTTAAGTTTTGCGCTTTATATCGGTATTGCAATTTGGGCGCGCGCAGGCTCTACAAATGAGTTTTACGTGGCAGGGGGCGGCGTACCTCCGCTGGCTAATGGTATGGCAACCGCAGCCGATTGGATGAGCGCAGCGTCGTTTATTTCAATGGCGGGTATTATTTCGTTTGCAGGTTACGATGGCGGTGTTTACTTAATGGGGTGGACTGGCGGCTATGTATTACTCGCTATGTGTTTAGCGCCTTACTTACGTAAATTTGGCAAATTCACTGTACCTGACTTTATAGGCGACCGTTACTACTCACAAACAGCACGTGTTGTTGCTATTTTGTGTGCTATCTTTATTTGTTTTACTTACATTGCTGGGCAAATGCGTGGTGTAGGCGTGGTATTTTCGCGCTTTTTAGAAGTAGAAATTGAAACTGGTGTTTATATTGGAATGGTGATTGTATTCTTTTATGCGGTACTTGGCGGCATGAAAGGCATTACCTACACGCAAGTGGCGCAGTACTGTGTGCTTGTATTTGCCTACCTTGTACCCGCTATCTTTATTTCAATGATGATGACAGGCCACTTCTTCCCACAAACCGGTTTTGGTGCCACATTAAGTGATGGCTCAGGCATGTATGTACTTGATAAGCTAGACGGTTTAAGCGCAGAGCTGGGCTTTGCACAGTACACCGAAGGCTCTAAAAGCATGATTGACGTATTCGCTATTACTGGTGCTTTAATGGTTGGTACTGCCGGTTTACCGCATGTAATTGTACGTTTTTTCACTGTACCTCGCGTTAAAGATACCCGTATTTCTGCAGCTTGGACACTGGTATTTATTGCCATTGTTTATACTACGGCACCTGCAGTTGCTTCGTTTGCACGCGTAAACATGATTGACACCATTAACGGTAAAGATGGTAGCGGTACAGAGTACGCTCAAGCGCCTGCGTGGATCAAAAACTGGGAACGCACAGGCTTAATTACCTTTAATGATAAAAACGGCGATGGCAAAATGTTTTACACCGCCGGTAAAGTAGAAGATCCGACTAGCGCAAACGAAGTAAAAGTAGACCGCGATATTATGGTACTGGCTAACCCTGAAATTGCTGATTTACCAGCATGGGTAATTGCACTCGTTGCGGCCGGTGGTATTGCAGCAGCACTATCTACCACCGCCGGTTTACTGCTGGTTATTTCGACCTCCGTGTCGCACGATTTACTCAAGCGAACCCTTAAGCCTGATATTAGCGATAAACAAGAGCTATTGGCCGCTCGATTAGCTGCGATGATTGCTATTGTAATATCAGCTTACTTTGGAATTAACCCGCCTGGGTTTGTGGCATCGGTAGTGGCATTTGCCTTTGGTTTAGCGGCAGCGAGTTTCTTCCCTGCAATTATTATGGGGATATTCTCTAAAACAATGAACAAAGAAGGCGCCATTGCCGGCATGATAACCGGTATAGGCTTTACCGCTGCGTATATTATCTTCTTTAAATTTGTAAGCCCTGAGCTCAATAGCCCAGAAAATTGGTTCTTAGGTATTTCACCCGAAGGAATCGGTTTAGTGGGTATGGTCATCAACTTTGTGGTTGCCGCAATAGTGCTTAAATTAACAAAATCGACTCCGCTTGAAATACAGCAAATGGTGGAGGGGATTCGTAATCCAAAAGGGTCAGGTGAAGCACACGCACATTAATGTGTTAAGCCTACTTAAAAATAAAGCACCAAAAGCCCGACTTTAGTCGGGCTTTTTATTTGTTTAAATAATGAGTACATTAGGTTTTGTGTATACTTTTTAATGAGTACAACAATGAGTGTAGAGCAGCAGGAAGTTGCCCAGTTTGTGTGTATGCAGGCGCCGTTTAGCATGCTGCACGACAGTGCGTGTGAGTATTTTGTAGGGCATATAGACAGTGTGTATTTAACCCGAGAAAATCAAGCGCAATGGCTGCAAACGCAAAGTCCAAAGCTATTTTTAATTCGCTCAGGCTTATACGACCTTGTCGATGCAAAAGGCGATGTAGTAAAACGCTTAGCCCAAGGTGATTATTTTGGTTACCCCTCTTTGTTAACAGGGGAAGCGATTCAAAATAGGTTGCAGGTACAAAAAGAAGGTATAGTGTATATGCTCTCCCAAGAGCACTTTGACTTTTTACGCCGCCAATATAAACCGTTTGAGCAATACTTTGTGCGAGCACACGCTAACCGTTTGCTTTCATCGCATTATAAAAGTAAAAACGATAGTTGGTCTGAGCGAAGAATATCTGAGCTAATGACCCGCACTGCAATTACCCTCGCGCCCGATGCAAGCATTAGGCAAACCGCTAAAAAAATGAAAAAACACGGTGTATCGTCAATTATGATCACCGAACACGCAATATTAGTGGGTGTTGTTACCGACCGCGATTTACGTAACCGCGTACTGGCCGACGAAGTAGACCCGCAAGATGCAGTAAGCACCATAATGAGTGCCAAACCTAAATTTATATTTGAAAACAATCGCGTGTTTTCGGCATTACATTTAATGCTTAAATATAATATTCATCATTTACCCGTGCTCGACGAAAATCATAAACCGTTGGGTATGCTTACTAGCACCGACTTACTACGGCAGCAAAAAAGCGACCCTGTGCAGCTTATTGGCCGCATTTATAAAGCGCATAGTATTGCCGACTTAAAACGTTATGCGGGCGAAATTCCTGAGTTACTGCGCAGCTTTTCATACAACATAGAAGACATATCGTTAATTGGTAAATTACTCAGTGGCTTAACCGATGCGTTAACCTCGCGCCTTATTCACTTATTTCAAGAAGAAAACGGCGCAGCCCCCACCAGTTTTTGTTTTATTTGCTTTGGCTCACAAGCAAGGGAGGAGCAAACCCTACACTCAGATCAAGACAACGGCTTACTACTGCCCGATGACTTAAGCGACGAGCATCAAGCTTACTTTAAACACATGGGGGAGTTTGTTTGTGAACAGCTAGTAGAGTGCGGAATTAGACGTTGCCCAGGTAATATAATGGCCAGCAGTGATGAGTGCAGAATGAGTGTAAGCCAGTGGTGTGAGCGCTTTTTTAAATGGATAAAAAGCCCAACTCCAAGTGCCATGCTTAACTGTAAAATATTTTTTGATTTGCGCTTTATTGAAGGCTCAAACGCTTTGTATAGTGGTTTTTGCGAGCAGCTAAATAGAATATCGCGCGATGAGTTATTTTATGCTGCTATGGCAACCGATATAAGAGCCAGCTCAGTGCCTATAGGTTTATTTAATAAGCTTAAAACGCAAAAAAGCGACAACAATCATAAGTACATAGATTTAAAAAAACGTGGCGTGGTTATTATTAACGACATAGTGCGTTTATATGCGTTAAAAGCCGGTATAAAACGGGCTAACACACAAGAGCGCCTAGATGCCCTACTTAAACATAAACTACTAAATAAAGACGACATATATAACTTAAAAGATTGCTGGCGATTTTTAACTCAGCTACGCTTTAGCACGCAAATAAACGAAGAGGGTTTACCAAGTAACTGCATAAACCCTGATAAACTTACCTCACTTGAACGCCACCAATTAAAAGAAGCCTTTTACTTAGTAAAACAAGCCCAGCAAGCCGCCGCATTTAAATTTGCCCGTGGCAGTTTGTAACAGGAGGTAAGCGCTGTGGTAAAAAAATGGCTCAGTAAGTGTATAAAAAGGCGAAATTTATTAAGTCAAAACGCGTTAACGCAACGCTATTTAGTGATTGATTTAGAGCTTACTGGGCTTGATGTAAACCAGCATGAAATTGTATCGGTGGCTTGGGTTAAAATAGACAACCAATGTATAAAAATGAGCGAGTCGCAGCATTTAATAAACAAGGATGTAAAAAGCCTAGATCAAAGCCCTATTTTTCACGGCATTATTGACGACACAGTGGCTAAAGGGCAGAGCTTAGAAAGTATATTAATGCAGTTAAAAGCGCATTTTAACGACAGCATTTTGGTGTTTCATAACGCGATACTCGATTGGGGCTTTTTAAAAGCAGCCCTTAAAAACGCCAACATTAGTACGCAACCAAAGCTAATACTCGACACTCTACACATAGAAAAAAAACGCCTTATTTGCCAAGGTGCAGAAATAAAACAAGATGATTTAACCCTAAGTGCGTGTCGCAAACGTTATGAGTTACCACGTTATCACTGTCATAACGCACTGACAGATGCACAAGCCACCGCCGAATTATTGCTAGCTCAGTGCTATCAAATAAACCGTGGCAAAGAGTTGCAGTTGAGGTCAATAATTTAACAAAACTACAGCATTTACTAATTATTTTGTTAAGATAATAACTTTAAAAGGATTTATTATGGTAATTGAAGCCGCCAGTAAGTATTACAACCAGTTAAACAATGACCTCAAAGCAGTTAAAAAGTACATTCACAATAATTTTGGTGTGTTTCTTACTATTCTTTACTTACTGGGTAGTTTATCAGGTGTTGTGTATCTTTACGTTTTACTTAATGACTTCTCGGTTGATGTATTCAACTTCATTGAAATAAGTGACTTTTTACTGGCACTGATTTCAAATCCTTTACTTATTACTCTTTATACTGCGATCATCGTTTTAACAGCAATTTATTTAAATTGGCGCTCAGGACATATGCCAGATCCTAGTAAAACAACCGTTTTAAAAAAACTTTATTATGGTTTTGGTTACCCGTTCTATTTATTAAAACCTAGTTACTCATTCATGTTACTTTTAGCACTTATAATATCTACATACCCTACTATGTTGGCGCATTCACACAGTAAAGATATAATAAATGAAAGAACAATGAATTATCACTTGTCATTAAATTATCCAATTGCTAAGAGTAAAATAACTCAAATTAAAAATGTTCAAATAGTAGCCTCAACAATGGGGAATTTATTTGTTTATGATAATAAACAAGATAAGTTACTTATTATTTCACAAGAAAATATTTCAGCATTAATACCTAACCCACACAAAGAAAAAACGATTAAGCCAAAGTCAAAAGCTGCTCAAACACACAGTGATTAAACATTCGCTAAAACACGATTGCTGCTATTTATTAGTATGGACGCATAGCTCAGCATGGCACTTTATTCAGGGCAAATTATGAAACTCATTACCACTATTTTTCTAACCTTACTCCCTGTTATCGCTTTTGCTAATTCGAGCTTACCAGCCAATCGTCATATCTCAGTGCAAGGCACTGCTGAGGTATTAGTTGAGCCTGACATGGCTAAAATACTATTTAAGGTGAATAGTGTTAAAAATGAGCCGAAAGCCGCCAATAACGCGCTTGAGAATAAAGTGAAGTTATTAATAGATGGGCTCAATCAATTTGAAATAAGCGCCGATGACGTAGTTGCCTCAAACGTTAAAATTGAAAAAACAGGGATGGATTATATTGAAACAGGGCATCAGGCCCTTAGCGATTACTCAGCGATAAGAACGTTTGAAGTAACGCTAAACAGTATTGAGCGAGTGAGCGATTTAACAGATTTTTTATTGAACCAAAAAGTAAATGCCATTCAAAACATTGAGTTTTTATCTTCTAAATATGAGCAACTGCAAGCGCAAGCCACTCAGCTAGCAATTAAAGATGCAAAAATAAAAGCGGGTTCCCTTGCTGATTCATTCAATGCAAAAGTAGGTGAAGTACGCACTATTCGCTCAACTAAAAACAACTATGACAGTGGTTTTAGTACAGCCATATCCAAAATGCACAGGGCGCAGCAAGGCAATAATTCTTTTCCTCAAATACGTAGTAACGATTTACAGGCAACAATAAGCTTTAAATCATCTATAAACGTGGTGTTTGATTTAGAGGTAGATGATTAAGCTAATATTTTCATTCCAAATACATTTTCGTACTGTAAGCTAGCTTTACGTTTTTGATAAATTTGAAGGTAGCCATACTATGAACGATGAAAGCAACACATTAAAAGCACAAACCGAGGCAAAAGTAGCAGCAGGGCGAAAGGGCAATCCTGCTTTTATGAAAGGTGTTGATGAGAGTATTGCTCAAGCAAAATCTTTTCAAGAGGGTGCTAATGCACTTGCTCTAAACCAAAACGCGCCAAGCTTTGAGTTACCAAATCAACAAGGTGAATCGGTGCAGTTAGCCGAGTTACTTGCTAAAGGCCCCGTGGTTATTACTTTTTATCGTGGTAGTTGGTGTCCATACTGTAATTTACAGCTAAAAGCGCTTCAAGCGCGCTTACCTGAAATTCATGCATTAGGCGCGCAGCTGGTGGCTATTAGCCCACAAGTGCCCGATGGCTCAATGAGCGAAAACGAAATAAGTAACATGGACTTTGTAGTACTGAGTGACCAAAATGCGGATGTTGCAGCAAGCTATGGCGTTGCGTGGAAAGTTCCTGCATTTTTACTAGAGCATATGCGTGTAGACCGCGGCCTTGATTTAGAGTCACTTAATAACGGCAATAGCAGCATTTTACCTATCCCTGCCACCTTTGTTTTAAATAGCGAAGGTAAAGTGACGTGGCGTTATGTTGATGTTGATTACCGTACACGCTCAGAGCCAGAAGATATCATTAATGCTTTAAAAGCATTGTAGTAAATAATCAGTTTATACTATGGTGAACGCCCAAAAGTAGCAGAGTAATTAAGCTACTTTTGGGTTCATTTAAAAGTTTTAAATACTGCTTATTTAAACGTGGCTGGCATTTTAACAGCGACTACTTCACCTTTTACGCAAATAACGTTATGTGTAGATAAAGTAATATCAACAATTACTTTATTATCTTTTACTTGGCTAAACTCGCCTACGAGCTCTAGTTGTTTATCTATAGGTGTTGGCGCTAAATAATTAATATTTAAGGCCGCTGTAACAAAACGAATTGTAGGGTCGCTGCCAATAGTTAAGTTATCTTTATAGTGGACAACGGCTGCTGCGCTCCCTGTGCCATGACAATCAATAAGAGAGGCCAATAAGCCACCATACACAAACCCAGGAATAGCGGTGTGGTAAGGCTTAGGCGTAAAGTGAGCTATTGTTTTACTTCCCTCAAAGTTATCTAACCAGTAGCTTTTAAGCTGATGCCCTTCGGGGTTGTTTTTACCGCATCCATAACAATGGCTTAAGCTTTGTATATAGTAGTCTTGAAAAGCGATTTTACTCATATATTGCTCTTTTAGAGATAAAGGCTTTAAATTGCTGAGGTAGGTATTTTATTAGCAAACTCAAAGCCTTGTTGAAAGTAAAACTAACAAGTAGCTCTTAGGTCGTCGATCACTTTGCCGTCATCGTTTAAAGTGCCGGGGCTCACAAGCTCAACACTGCCATTTAACTTTGTATATAGCTTTAGGCTTTCTGTTAGTGTGTTTTGCAGTGTGGTTGTGTCTATATCATTGGCGTTTGTACTTAGCTCACATAAAAGGTGCATTTGATCGTTATAGCTTTCACTTGTAACATTAAGCCTGACTTTAGCAATGCCGCTAACACTTAACCTAACGCGCTCCACTTGCTCGGGATGGACAAACATACCTTTAATTTTGGTTGTCTGATCTGCTCGGCCCATCCAGCCTTTTATGCGTAAATTTGTACGCCCACAGGTACTTTGCCCTGATTTAATAGCAGATAAGTCACCTGTAGCGAAGCGAATTAAAGGGTAGTCATGGTTGAAGCTGGTTACAACTACCTCACCCACCTCGCCATCGGCTACCGGCTCTAAACTGCCAGGGCGAACAATTTCTACGATAAGGTCTTCAGCAATAACTAAACCGTCATCTGCAATGCTCTCATAAGCAATTAAACCTACATCTGCGCTGGCATAGGCTTGTAATGTATTAATGCCTGCTGTTGTAAACTCATCACGCAGTGCTTTAGGTAAAGCCTCACCGGTGACTAATGCTTTAGTAATACTGCTTATATCGCGCTTTTGTTGCTGAGCTTTGTTTAATAAAATTTTTAAAAAAGAGGGAGTGCCGCAATAGCCTTGAGGTTTCAACCCTTCAATGGTGTCGAGCTGTTGTTCGGTTTGACCAGGTCCTGCGGGTATTACAATACAGCCACAGGCGCGAGCTCCCGAATCAAGTATGAACCCACCAGGCGTTAAATGGTACGATAAGCAGTTTTGCACTTTATCGTGCTTTCTAAAACCAGCTGCGTAAAATGCTTGACCCATTCTCCACCAGTCATTTTCACAGTTTTCTGGGTCGTTAATAGGGCCGGGCGATTGAAATAGCCGACTAATATGTCCTTGTTTTGAGTTTAACCCCGCTAACGGCGATTCTGTTTTTTGTAAGCTAATGAGTGATGATTTTCTGGTAATGGGCAGTGTGGCCAATTGTTCCCGATTAGTTATATTATCCGCAGTAATGTTGGCTAATATATTTTTGTAATAGGGACTGTTTTGCTTTGCGTACGAAATAAAGCCAGGTAATTTTGCAAATAAATCGTTTTCTCGGCTTAGATGCGATTGGCTTTCTTTTGAGCTAAATAAGTTAGTCATAAGGGGCTCCGAAGTCATGCTAAAAAGTAAATTTATTTAAACTGTTTTTATTACAGCCAGCGCTTTCTGCGTTTATAAGACTTTAAATCTTTAAAGCTTTTACGGTCTTCGTTACCACCGCCTAAGTAAAACTCTTTAACATCCTCGTTATTCATGAGCTGCTCTTGCGTTCCGTCTAATACCACTTTTCCAGACTCCATAATGTAGCCATAATTAGCAGCACGCAGCGCGTAATTAGCGTTTTGCTCTACTAAAAACATAGTGATGCCTTGCTCTTCATTTATTTTTTTTATTATCGCGAATACTTCTTTTACAAGTAGTGGCGATAGGCCCATTGATGGCTCATCTAGGCAAATCATCTTTGGCCTCGCCATTAATGCCCGGCCTATTGCTAACATTTGTTGTTCACCGCCAGATAAATAGCCGGCTAAACCTGTGCGCTCTTTCAAACGCGGAAAGTAGTGATAAACCATGTCAATATCTTGGTTTATTTGCGAGTCTCTTCTAGTAAATGCACCGAGCTTTAAGTTTTCTAAAGACGTCATATCTTCGATAATGCGACGCCCCTCCATTACCTGAAATAAACCACTGCGCACTACATCTTCTGCATTTTTAGAATCTATGCGCTCGCCCATAAAAGTAATGTCACCTTTCGTTACTTCACCGTTCTCGGTTTTAAGTAATCCAGAAATAGCTTTAAGTGTCGTTGATTTACCGGCTCCATTTGGGCCTAATAAAGTAACAATTTCTCCCTCTGGAACATCTAAGCTAACACCTCTGAGTACCTGAATAACTTCATCGTACACAACCTCTATATTATTGACGGTTAAGATGGGTGAGGCGGGCTCTAATTTTTTTGCTGCTGATGACATACATACTCCGGAATTATTTAGTCTTGTAGATTGGTTGCAAAAAACCTTTGGGGTCTTTGCAACCAATTTTTGTATTTATTAGTAACCTAACCAATCGTCACGGCGTTCAAGCGTTACTACCGACACTTTCTCAGCTGTTACATTGCCTTTGTTATAATTACCTTTATATATGTTTACTTGGTTTACGCCGCGGTGATCGTCTTTACTCCAGTTGGCAGCTAAGCACACACCCTCAAGCCCTTTAGGCACCCAGTTCTTTTTAACGTACATGCCTTTTTTAATGTTTTCGCCAGTTATGCCGCCATTTTCTTTTGCCCATTCCATGGCTTCTTTCATATAAAACGTTGAACAAACACCGCGCACATAATGGTGAACGCGCTGTTCTTGTCCTGATGGATCGGATTGTTTTGATATTTCTCTCACCAACTTCATGCCAGGTGTTTCATCTTCCCAAAAAGGGGTCATAGTAGGGAAAATATAATCTTTAATGCCTTCACCCGCTGCATTGAATATTTTTTTGTCTCCTCCCCAAATATTCGACATGAATTGAATATCGGTTCCCACGGTATTACATGATTTAACCAACGAAAGTACAGAGCCACCTAAGTTACCAATGTAGCCGTAATTAGAACCTGAACTTTTTAAACTTAAACATTGCGCTTTAAAATCGCCTGGTTTCATTGAAATCACGATTGCAGGTTGTACATCAAAACCGAGCTCAGTTGCGTATTCTGCACAGGCTTCTTTAGGTGCATTAGGAAATGGATGATTTGCGCCGAGGTGAGTAAATTTAGGTTTACCTTTACCGCCTTTATTCTTCCAATCTTCAGCTGCCCATTGAACAAGTCCACGGCAAGAGTCCGAGTATGAAGCGCCATAAAAAAAGTTATAAGGCGCTGGTTTTTTAGTGTGTGGGTTTTTGCCTGTCGGGTCGGTTAAATGTCCAGAATAAGACGCTGAGAATACGGGGACTTTGTCTCTGGCTACAAACGAAATTAGCGCTTCTGTATCTGCGGTACCCCAGCCTTGCATTGCGACCATTTTTTTACGCGAATACCATTTTTTATAAGATGCAATGGCCTGTGGTACCTTATAGGCGTAATCAATAGTTTCAGACTCTAATCGAGTGCCATTAATGCCGCCATTTTTATTAATGTAAGCAAGTGAGTCTCGTACTCCGTCAGCATAGTTTTTACCAACAAATGAGGTAGGCCCTGACATATCAGCTAAGTGGCCTACAAAGACTGAATCTTGAGCAATAACATGGTTACTCATGGCTAATGAGCAACATACAAATACAGAACTAAGTTTTAATTTATTGTGCATGATAATTTCCTTTTTCATTTTTGGCTGTGTTGCCAATGAGCTTGTTGTTGTCGTGTAATTTATTAGTAAGAAAACGGGTAAAATTTCCAATAGTTTTTAATTTGTGCCCAGCGATGCGCCATGCCTTCAGGTTCAAAAATTAAAAATAAAATAATGACGAGGCCAATAGCCATTTCCTTAATGTAAGCAAGGCCATCAACCACCATAGGAATATTGCCCCAATCAGTCATTTTCATTAATCCAACGCAGCTTTCTAACACTTCAGGTAAAAACACCATAAATACAACACCCATAAGAGTGCCTTTAATAGAACCTAAGCCACCAATGATGATCATCGCTAGAAATTGAATCGACATGAATAATGTAAATCCTTCAGCTGAAACGTAGCCTAGGTAATGCGCATATAACGCACCGCCAATACCCGCATAGAAAGATGAAACTCCAAATGACAGCAAACGGTACTTATTAAGTTTTATTCCCATAATTTCTGCTGATAGGTAGTGATCTCTTACTGCAATAAAGGCGCGACCTTCTCGGCTGCGCATTAGGTTACATCCCCAGATATACATAAAAACAAGGGCAAACAACGCAATGTAAAAAAAGCGTTGGTCGGTATTAAACACAAAGCCAAAAATAGAGACAGGGTCGGCTGATGAGCCTGCTGAGCCACCAGTAAACCATTGGGCGCGAGCAAAAAAGTCTTCGAGAATAAACTGGGCGGCTAAAGTGGCAATTGCTAAATAAAGCCCTTTAATACGCGAAGCGGGAAGGCCAAATAGCATGCCTACCAACATAGTTAAAAAGCCTGCAATAGGGATACACAATAAAACAGGGATGCCAAAGGACATATTCAGCCAAGCTGAGGAAAACGCACCAAAGCCAAAAAAGGCGCCATGGCCTAATGATATTTGACCCGTATAACCGACTAAAATGTTAAGGCCTAGTGCTGCAATGCCTAAATATGAAATTTGAATAAAAAGCGTTAGAAAGTATGCATCGACCAAAAATGGTGCGCAGCATAGTAGTGCAATGGCAATAATAGCTACGTTACGAATAGTTTTAGTTTCGTAAATGGTATTGTCTTGTTTGTAACTGGTTCTAAAGTCGCCACATGGGCGCATAGTTAAGCTAGACATAATAAAATCCTAATTTTTATAATTTATGTGTAAGCGCATTGCGCTGTATTTTTTCAGCGCGTCGCTAAATGTAAGCTCTTAAATTCGTTCAATATCTTTAGTCCCAAATAAACCGTAAGGTTTAAACCAAAGTATGATGAGAAGGACGTAAAATGGCGCTATGTCGTACATGTTGCCAACATGAAGGTATTGGCTATCAAAAAACTCAGCTAAGTTTTCCAACACTCCAATTGTTAAACCACCCACAATTGCACCTACAATCGAGTCAAGGCCACCTAAAATAACGGCTGGGAACACTTTAATCCCCATCATTGATAGGGAACTTGAAACCCCGTTAACCATCCCTATTACAATACCGGCTGTTGCTGATACCGTTGCCGCAATGCCCCAGCTCATAGCAAACACTTGTTTAACGGAAATACCTAAGCTTTGTGCAATTTGCTGATTAAATGCAGTGGCTCGCATAGCGAGACCATATTTTGAATGTTTAAAAAAGAGGTAAAATGCAACCATAATAATTAAGGCGATAACCGTACTCATTAAGTAGGCTGACTCAATATTTAGGCCAAAAATTTGAATGCTTTGCGCATCAAATACCTGCGGGTAACTTTGCGCTGATACACCAAAGCTCCATTTCATCAATGCTTGGAAAAAGATAGATAAACCAATTGTGACCATAATGACTGAAATAATTGGCTCGCCAATCATAGGGCGTAATACAATCATTTGAATTAAAATACCAAAGGCCGCCATAAACGCCATTGTGAGCAAAAAGCCAACAATAAAGGGGAGTTCTAAATAAATAAGCACGCTCCAGCACACCCAGGCACCTACAAGTAAAAATTCACCCTGTGCAAAGTTTACAATTTGTGTCGACTTGTAAACTAAAACAAAACACATACCGACGACGCCATACAGCAGGCCGACAATAAGCCCATTAATGATTAACTGAATGAGTAATTCAAAGTTCATGATGCTCTCCGTTGTGCTTCAGTGTGAGTGTTTGCCACGGGAGTGACTGTGGGAGTATTAATAAGAGATTGGATTTTAAGTTGCGTTTGAATGCGTGTTTTAGTGCCATCTTGAAATACAACAAGGGTATCAATATCAACTATATTTTGATCTTGGTATATCGCATCTATGATATCGCCATACTTTTGGGCAATAACGCTGCGTCTTACTTTACGCGTACGTGTAAGCTCTCCATCATCCGCATCAAGTTCTTTATAAAGCAGTAAAAACTTATGTATTTTTTGTGCGTCAGGAAGCGATTCATTAACACGTTGTATTTCTTCACTGAGCTTTTTATAAACTTCAGGGTGGGTCGATAAGTTAGTGTAATTTGTGAATGAGTAACCGTGTTGTTCTGCCCATTTAGCAACGATACTAAAACGAATACAAATGATGGCTGATAAATAAGGTTTGTTTTTACCTAATATGACGGCTTCGCCAATAAATGACGAAAACTTCAATTTATTCTCAATGTATTGCGGTGAGTATTGAACGCCGTTACTTGTACATGCTAAGTCTTTTATCCGATCAATAACAACCAAATGCCCTGAAGGCTTAAAGTAGCCAGCATCGCCTGTTTGCATCCATCCATCTTTAACATCTTCGTTGTATGCATCTTGATTATTAAGGTAGCCGGTAAACATACCCACTGTTTTTGCAACAATTTCGCCAACACCTGCTTCATCTTCGTTAATAACCTTTACTTGCGCATTATCAAACGCAAAGCCAACGCTATCGTAATCAACATCGTTTTGATGATGAATTGTATAAGCGCCGCACATTTCTGTTTGACCATAAAGTTGTCTTAACGGTACCCCAATGGTTTGAAAAAACCTAAATGTGTCAGGTCCCATTGCGGCTCCACCTGTTGCTGCAGATTTTAAATATGAAAAGCCGAGTCTGTCTCTAAGCGCTCTCATTAAAATAAGCTCTGCAAGCCACGACTTTTTACCTTTAAGCTGGCTCTTTTGGGCAATGCTCATGGCAAAAGAAAATAGTTTTCTTTTTAATGGAGTTGAGTCCATCATCCGAGCTTGAACATCCGCTAATATTCCTTCCCAAACGCGTGGGGCAAGTAATACAAAGCTTGGGCCTATTTCTCTAAGATCAGACATTAATGTTTGTTGCTCTTCAACAAAGTTAACTATTTGACGTGCAATAAGCGCTTGGCCAACAGCATAAACTTGCTCCATTATCCAAGGCAGAGGTAATACCGATACGTAGTTATCGCCTGGTTGGCGTGGATCGGCTCTTAAGTAAGCGCTGCAATGTTTAACAAAATTACCACCATTGAGTAGTGCTATTTTAGGCTTTGAAGTAGTGCCGGATGTTGTACAGTAAATTGCTATGTCGTCTGGGGAGGTTGCTTCAACTAGTTGTGGGTAGCGATTGGGTTCACTGTTATCTATGGTTTGGCCAAGTGTATACAGCGAATTTACGTCAATTAAGCGCTCATCGCTGTATTTGCGCATGCCTCTAGGGTCGCAGTAAACAATTAATTTTACGTGTGAAATTTCATCGCCTAGTTCGAGTAATTTATCGCACTGTTCTTCATTTTCAGCTATTACAACCGTGGAATGGCTACTTTGGAGTAAGTAGGCCACTTCCTCATGCATTGAATCTTGATAAATACCTAAAGAGTGGCATCGCATTGCGTGTGCAGCTACTTCTCCCCATACCCATTCTGGGCGATTATCGCCAAGCAAAGCAATTGCATCACCTTTATTTACATCTTTATCAAGTAATGCAAGCGTGAGCCACTTAACTCGGTTGTTATAGTCTTCCCATGTAAATTCATTCCATATACCAAACTCTTTTTCTCGCATGGCTATTTCATGGGGCCATTGCTGGGCATTAAACTGTAATATTTTAGGAAAGGTATTGAGTTCGGCCATTTCAAAGTCATTAATTGAATCATGGTGAGTCATTAGCTTACTTCCTCTAATGTGGTAGCTTCTTCAGGTTCGCTATCGGCTTCTTCGAGTCCTAAATAGGCACGTTTTACGTATGGGTCTGCCATTACTTGCTCGGGTTTGGCACAAATTAAGTTTTTGCCAAAATCTAAAACCATTACTTCATGTGAAATATCCATCACTACGCCCATGTCGTGTTCAATCATGACGACGGTGACCCCAAACTCTTCATTAAGGTCAAGAATGTACCTAGCCATATCTTCTTTTTCTTCTAGGTTCATGCCTGCCATAGGCTCGTCGAGTAAAATAAGTTTAGGATTGAGGGCCATTGCCCTTGCAAGCTCTACGCGTTTGCGTAAACCATAAGACAGGGTGCCTGCTATGGATTTGCGGATGTGTGATATTTCTAAAAAGTCGATGACTTCTTCAACTTTTCGTCTGTGTTCAAGTTCCTCTTTTTGCGCACCGGATGCCCAATATAATGGACCCGTTAGCCAATTGTTTTTTAATAAGTGGTGACGGCCAACCATAATATTGTCTAATACCGACATATGACCGAATAACGCGAGGTTTTGAAATGTTCGTCCCATGCCTAAATCGGCGCGGTCGTTTGGCTGCAAACTTGTTACGTTTTTATTATTAAAAAAAATGTTACCGCTATTAGGGGTGTAGCGTCCTGAAATACAATTTAACATTGAGGTTTTACCGGCCCCATTAGGGCCAATAATCGAAAAAACAGACCCTTCTTTTACAGAAAAGCTCACATCGGTTAAGGCTTTAACCCCACCAAAAGCAAGTGATATGTTTTCTACATTAAGTATTGAAGCTGTCATTGCTGCTCTCCAAATTTTTCGGGTAGACTATCTCTAAAGCAAAAAAGGGGAGGAGAGTATTCTCCTCCCAAACGCAACATTGGTTGGAAGTGTTACGCGGTGCTAAGCATTAGAGGTAGAGTGGCTTAAAGTGCAAACCTCAATGTGGCTTGAACGTAGTTAGAGTCTTTATCTTGTTCATCCATACAGAAGTTACCTACTTCAAAACCCACCACTAAATCTTTGGTTAAATTTTGAAATACGTTAACGCCCCATTGAGTACGTTCGCGCTCAGACACATCACCTTCAACTTTTCCGTAGAGTACGCTTGAACGAAGTGTATCTGTCCAAAAATGGCGGTATGCTATGAGTACCGAAGTGAGATCTTCAACTTCGTTATCGTATACATCTTTTGCAGCGGCAGCGCCGACATAGCGGCCAAGCTCACCTTTGTGAAATTGAAAGCGTAAATCATCTTTGCCAGTTGTTTTAACTAAGCCTGCCACAGACATACCAAAAGCTGATTCTTGTTCACCTGAGAGGGTGTTAAGCTGACGCGCAAGGGCAGATACTGATACGTTGCCCCAATCATCTTTAAAGTTATAGCGAGCGACTAAATCGGGAAGTTTGTCGTTAGAGGTATCGCCGCCCCATGTTTCTGGATTTTCTAGCGACAGTTGAAAATTACCCATGTTATAACGCACTTGCCCTTGACGAATAAAAACTAAGCCTGTGGTCGCACCTGCAAAATCGGCTGCTTCTGGAATGGCACTAGTATTCATAAATGTTGACCACGTTTGGCCAACAGTAAGGTCTTGATAGTTTATAAAAGCGTGACGTATACGTGGGTTTGCAGAGTTCGATATGATTTCGTTACCACCACCACCGTTAAAATCCATTTCAATAAAGCCGGTAACATCGCCATGGACATACTTGGTGTTGAAACGGGTTTCATTAGCAAAAATTTTAAACTGAGAGGCGTCTTCTTCAAGCGCTGCACCATCCCCAATCCAAAAATCACGATAAGCTACATCTCCATCAACATACCGAGAGTCTATTTTTATATAGCCACCAAATGTGAGTTTATCGTTTTCTGTTAGTTTGATTTCGTAGCCGGCAAAAGCGGTTGAACTTGCAGTTAGTAACGAAGATGCCAAGAGTAGTTTTTTATATTTTGAATCGAACATCTAGCTTATTCCCTTGTATTAGTTGTTCAGCTAATAGTAAGTAAACCGAACAAAGCAACAATTAGTAATAAGACTTAGCACCTAGCGTTTAGTCCTTTAGTCTAGTTCTTTAGTTGGGTGCTATATGGTTAAATTCAGAATGTAAAAAGGGTAACTCCCACTTCTACTAATAATAAAAAACGTGCTAAAAGCGCGCAAAAGAAGCTCATTATGTTTTCTAATTGGTTACTAATAAGTGTAAGCATTGGCTATATAAGTTTACTGTTTTTAATCGCTTTTTTAGGCGGCAAGTACCGTCACAAACTAGTTGCTAAGCAGCATGCCATTATTTATGCGCTATCGCTGGGAGTTTACTGTACCTCGTGGGGTTTCTTAGGCACATCTGCACAAGCTGCTGGTGGCTCCTTCAATTATATCCCTGTTTATTTAGCCCCAATTTTATTATTTGTCTTTGCTTGGCCTTTTATACAACGAATTATAAAAACGAGCCTGCAATTAAAAACAAACTCAATAGCAGATTTACTCTCAGCCCGCTTTGGTAAGTCACAAAGCTTGGCACTTATTATTACGCTAGTCGCGTTAATAGGCACTTTGCCCTATATAGCCTTACAGCTTAAAGCAATTATTGACTCATATATTATTTTGCAAGAAAGCCAGGACCTCCCTATTTGGCAGCTAGGTTTGATTGTGAGTATTATTTTAACTGGCTTTACAATTATTTTTGGGATCAGAACAATTGATGTAACAGAGCGCCACCCAGGCGTAATGATAGCCATTGCTTTTGAGTCCACAGTTAAGTTAATCGCATTTTTACTTGTTGGACTGTTTGTATCGTTTGTAATTTATGACTCACCTTTAGAAATTTTAGAAAAGTCAAAAGGGCATGTTTCTTTAGCACAGCAATTTGAGCCAAGTAACTTAGTGGGGATGTTTGGTTTACTATTTATTGTGATGTCAGCGTGCTTATGTTTACCGCGCCAATTTCAAGTTATGTTTGTTGAAATCAAAGATAGAAAAACAAGCCGCATGGCACGTTGGTTGCTACCTACTTATATTTTTGTATTTGCATTTTTTGCAGGGCCAATTGGTTTAGCGGGTACTTTAAATTATGCTGATTCACTCAATGCTGATGCTTATGTATTATTTTTACCCGCCTATTATGGGCACGTGTGGCTGTCATTATTTGCATTTTTAGGGGCTGTTTCTGCAGCCAGTTCCATGGTTATTGTATCAACCATTGCTTTAAGTACGATGTTAAGCAATGAAATTGTCTTTCCGCTTATATTTAAATTTTCACCTAGAAAAAACCATGATTATTTGCATTTTCAAGCACGGCTTTTATTTATTCGAAAGGCGTTAGTGGTTGTTGTAATTGCATTGAGCCTTGGAATGTTGCTTATTTCACCACCAGGCGCGTTATCATCGTTGGGTGAAATTGCTTTTGGCGCTATTGCGCAAATTGGACCTGCATTGATTGCTGCTTTTTTCTGGCCTAGGGCCACACAAAAGGGCGTGTTTTGGGGGATCTGTTGCGGTTTTCTAATTTGGGTGTTTGGCAATTTACTTCCTCAGCTTGGCTTTTACGAGCACTTATTTAGTAGCACCTCTTGGCCAAAAACCACCGTAATGACCTTAATAGGGCTAAGTCTGAATATAAGTGTGTTATTTATAGTGTCATTATTGACGCGACAAAACATCCGCGAAGAAATGCAAAGCAAGTTTTTTTACGATAAAGGTAAAAACTACCACCGGCATTTTCCTAAGCAACCTAAGGTGGATATAAGTGAGCTTGAATTATTGTTGGCCCGTTTTATTGGCTTAGAAAAGTCAAAAGAGTGTTTTGCGCAATTTAATTTACTGCATAAAGATAAAAAGCATAAAACCTACAATGAAGCGTTGTTGTTTCATGCGGAAAATACGTTGGCGCCGGTACTAGGAGCCGCATCGGCCAAACTAGTATTGTCTTTTGGCTTGGGGGGGCGTGATATGGCTTTTGACCAAGTGGCAAAAATTGTAGAAGACAATTCTACTCAGCAGCTCGAGTTTAGTCGCTCAGTTTTACAGGGGGCAATTGAGAATACCAGTGAAGGTATTTCAGTGATTGATGGCGACTTAAATTTAGTAGCTTGGAATAAGCAATACCTAGATATTTTTAATTATCCTGAAGACTTTATCTATATTGGTTGCCCTATAAGTGAACTTATTAGATACAATCTTACTAATCAAAAGCGTTATGTATGTGATATAGAAGCTCAAGTAAATAAACGGCTAGAGTATTTAAAAGCAGGTAGTAGGCACCAGTCTGAACGACGTTTGCTTAACGATAAAATTATTAATATTGAAGGAAACCCGATCCCAGGCGGGGGCTTTGTGATGATTTTTACGGATATAACAGCGTTTAGGAAAGCCGAGAAATACTTAAAAGAAGAAAATACAGATTTAGAAAGCCGCGTTTTAGCACGAACAAAAGAGTTAGAGCAAGCGAATGTTGAGCTCGAAAAAGCGAATCAAGAACTTGTTGCAGCACAACTAAAAGCAGAGCAAGCCCACCTTAAAAAAAGCCAATACTTAAGAGCATGTAGCCACGATTTATTACAGCCTCTTTCTGCTGCGCGTTTGTTTTCATCGGCGGTGAGTTTGAGCGCCAAAGTTTCGCCACAAGAGCGTATGCAGATTAAGCAAATAGATAACTCGTTAGAGATTGCTAATAATCTTTTACTCGATTTAAACGAAATAGCACGTATTGAAAGCGGTAATATATCTCCTGATATAAGCGTATTTCCACTTGAAAAACTATTCTCTATGTTAACGCTTGAGTTTTCAGCTTTAACGCACGATTACGCGATAGATTTTAGGTGTACGTCGAGTAAGTTATATATAAAAAGTGACTTAACTTTACTTGCTCGAATTGTGCAAAACTTTTTGAGTAATGCTTTTCGATATGCGCACGATGGAAAAGTATTATTAGGCTGTCGTAGAAAGGGGCAAAATTTGTGCATACAAGTGATTGATAATGGCCCCGGGATCCCACACGAAAAACAACAACAAGTGTTTGAGCAGTTTACACAATTATCAACCAAGTTAGTGGGGCCAAAAGGGCTTGGTTTAGGCCTAAATATTGCAAAAAGCCTCGCTGAAATACTTGACCATAAGCTTGGGTTGCTCTCAAAAGTAAATTGTGGCAGTACGTTTAGTGTAGAAGTGCCATTAGCGTCAGTAGCTAAGCCTGAAATAGCTGAACCTATGCAGGCCAGTAACAACTTACAAGGCGTGTGTGTGCTATGCATAGACAACGAAGAAAGTGTGACGGCGGGTATGAGTGATTTACTATCTGCATGGAAGTGTAATGTGCTAATAGCCTCAAGTGCTCAACAAGCTATGTCAATTTACAAAAGCCACGAGGAAGATATTGATATTTTACTAGTTGATTATCAGCTAACAGACGAGGCAGTACCCGCATGTGATTCACAAACGAGCACGGGATTACTCGGGGCACAAAAACATAGCCCTTCTAACATTTGTTATTACAACGGTATTGAGCTGATTCAAGCTATACGTGAAGTAAGTCCTTATCCATTACCTGCAATTCTCATTACAGCGACAATGGATGAATCAGTTCAAAAACAAGCGCAGAGTGCTGATATCGGATATTTGCGTAAAATAGTTAAGCCTATTGCGTTAAGAGCGTTGATGAGCTCCCTTTTAACTAAGCGGTTAGAAAAAAACTATATATCCGATACGTTTCTTTAAGGTGTGTTATGCGTAAAAAAGTCATGCTCATGCTTATGCTGGTTTAGCAAAATAACGGCTTGAGTACGGTTTTTAACACCCAGCTTTAAAAATATAGTACTCACATGGCTTTTTATTGTCGACTCAGACAGGTTTAGGTCGTACGCAATCTGTTTATTGAGTAGTCCATCAGCCAGCATAAACAATATTTTTCGCTGTTGATTAGTGAGTGTTGAAATTTTACTTTCTTCTTTATCTTGCTGCGCCCCTTGTTTTAATGCGTAAGCAGGAACCCAAAGCTCTCCATTAATAATGCTATTAAGTGCTGTAACCATGTCTTTAACAGGGGTCGATTTAGGTATAAAACCAGCAGCTCCATATTCTATTGCTTTATTAATAGTTTCTGGCTCCTCAAATCCAGAGATAACTACTACCGCGATATGTGGGTATTTTAAGCGAATATTATTAAGTGTATTAAACCCCTCTGCACCTGGTATATCTAAATCTAATAAAATAAGATCGATGTCGGGTGTATCAGTAAGTGCTTGTTCTAGTTCTGCTATGGTTTGAGCCTCAAGGAGCGAAGAGTCATTAAAGCTCGATGTAAGCATAAGTGATAATGCTTGCCTAAACAGCGGGTGATCATCTGCAATGATAATTTTAGTGTGTGTTGTCATTTTATTTTCTAACCTAAAGTTTAGATAAATGATCTTTTATTTGATAATTTACTTTTAATAAAAGGTAAATTTTTTGAGATTTATAACATAACCCGATTAGATTAAAATTCAATGTTAATTCTACAAATTAGACTAAAGGACTAAGACTTTTATTGGTTAATTAGAGGGATAAAAATACTGTTAACAAATTTTGATTATTAATATTGATATGAAAAGGTTTATTAATTTAAAGTTTCTAATCGCTCCCTCTTATAAAAATGTTCAAGGTCGATTACAATACAGCCATCTAAAAGGCATTGATGCCTTTGTCTGCACGTAAAGAGAGTGGATTTTATATTTCATGGCAATCAAACTTGCAATAAATGGTTTTGGTCGTATTGGTCGAAATATTGTCCGCGCGTTGTACGAGTCAGGTTTGAGCGACGAGATAAAAATTGTTGCGATTAACGAACTTGCTGACCCTGAAGCTATTGCTCATTTATTAAAATACGACACGTCCCACGGTCGTTTTTCTTTTCCTGTAAAACTTGGTGAAGACACCATTAGCGTTGCAGGTGATACCATTGCACTATTTTGTGAAGAAAACCCAGTAGAATTACCTTGGCAAACCCTAGATGTAGATGTAGTACTTGAATGTACCGGTGTTTATCACTCGCGCGAGCATGCACAATTACACATTACTGCGGGTGCTAAAAAGGTGTTATTTTCGCACCCAGCTGATAACGATGTAGATGCCACCATTGTGTATGGCATTAACGACGATGAGCTCAAGCGCGAGCATACTATTGTATCTAACGGCTCGTGTACTACAAACTGTGTGGTGCCTGTTATTAAAGTGCTAGATGATGCGTTTGGCATTGAGTCGGGTGCTATTACCACTATTCACGCGTCGATGAACGATCAACAAGTGATTGATGCGTACCATCATGATTTACGCCGTACCCGCGCTGCGAGTCAGTCTATTATTCCGGTAGATACAAAGCTTGCACGCGGAATAGACCGCATTTTACCCAAATTTGAAGGGCGCTTTGAAGCCATTGCGGTTCGCGTGCCGACAATTAACGTAACGGCAATGGACTTAAGTGTTACAGTAAATGCCGATGTAGACTTAAACGCGGTAAATACGGCTCTTAAAGCCCAAGCAAAAGACCGCTTAGAAGGTATTTTAAGTTACACCGAAGAACCTTTGGTATCGGTTGATTTTAATCACGACCCACATTCTTGTATTATTGATGGCACGCAGACACGTGTTAGTCACAAACGCCTGATAAAATTACTTGTCTGGTGTGATAATGAATGGGGTTTTGCCAATCGCATGCTAGATACAGCACGTGCGATGATGGCTAAGTAAGCATTTTATAATAATTTAAAAATTTATTTTTCAGGTTCAAGTATCGTTAACTAAGGAGATGTTATGTCGGTCATAAAAATGGCAGATTTAGATTTAAACGGCAAGCGCGTATTAATTCGTGAAGATTTAAATGTACCAGTTAAAGCAGGTAAAGTGACCTCAGATGCGCGTATTCGTGCTGCACTGCCTACTATTAAGCTAGCCCTAGAAAAAGGCGCTAAAGTAATGGTTATGTCACATCTTGGCCGTCCAACTGAAGGCGAGTACGATGACGAATTTTCACTTGCCCCTGTAGCCGATTACTTAAACGATGCACTTGAGCAAAATGTACGCCTTGAAAAAGACTACTTAAACGGTGTTGAAGTTGCCGATAACGAAGTGGTTGTATTTGAAAACGTACGATTTAATAAAGGCGAGAAGAAAAACGACGAAGCCTTATCAAAGCAACTTGCTGCACTGTGTGATGTGTATGTGATGGATGCATTTGGTACCGCTCACCGTGCGCAAGCCTCTACGCATGGCGTTGGTTTATTTGCCGATGTAGCCTGTGCTGGTCCGTTATTATCAGCAGAACTTGAAGCACTAGGCAAAGCACTAGATAACCCAGCTCGCCCATTAGTTGCTATTGTTGGTGGTTCTAAAGTATCAACTAAATTAACCGTTTTAGAATCGCTTTCTACAATTGTTGATCAGCTTGTAACTGGTGGCGGCATTGCTAATACCTTTATTGCAGCTGCGGGTTACCCGGTTGGTAAATCACTTTATGAAGCTGATTTAATGGATGAAGCAAACCGCTTGTGTGCAGCAGCTAAAGCAAACGATGGCGAAATTCCGGTACCGACTGATGTTGTTGTAGGTAATGAATTTTCAGACTCTGCAGTTGCTACGCTTAAAGATGTAAGCGAAGTAACCAGCGAAGACATGGTTTTTGATATTGGCCCAGACACAGCTAACCAGCTAGCTAAAATTATAGCAAACGCCGGCACTGTGGTATGGAATGGCCCAGTTGGCGTATTTGAGTTTGATCAGTTTGGTAATGGTACACGTGCTATTGCACAAGCCATTGCTAACTCTAATGCGTTTTCGATTGCAGGCGGTGGCGACACATTAGCTGCTATTGATAAATACGGCATTGCCGATAAAGTATCTTACATTTCTACCGGTGGTGGTGCGTTCTTAGAGTTTTTAGAAGGCAAAAAACTTCCAGCAGTAGAGATGCTAGAGTCGCGCGCTAAATAATTCATTATTTAGCCGCATTAGGTGAGGGGAAACCCTCACCAACGATTAATTATTAAATACCTCTCACCCTTATTTAATAGTTAATTAAGACGAAACTTTGCAGTTTTAGTTGCGATGGTTCGTGACGCAGTGATTGCGTCAAATTAACACATCCGTTCAAACTAGATGGCAGGAGACTGCTGTCGATAAATTGGAGAATACCCAATGGCTTTAATCAGTATGCGACAACTTTTAGATCATGCAGCTGAACACGGTTACGGCGTTCCAGCCTTTAACGTGAATAACCAAGAGCAAATGCGCGCAATAATGGAAGCGGCTGACAAAACAAACAGCCCAGTAATTGTTCAAGGATCAGCAGGCGCACGTGCTTACGCTGGTGCTCCATTTATCCGCCACATGATTTTAGCAGCCGTTGAAGAATGGCCGCACATTCCAGTCGTAATGCATCAAGATCACGGCACCTCACCCGGTGTTTGCCAACGCTCAATTCAACTAGGTTTTTCATCTGTAATGATGGATGGCTCACTAATGACAGACGGAAAAACCCCATCAAGCTATGAATACAATGTAGATGTAACACGCGAAACCGTCGCTATGGCGCATGCCTGTGGTGTATCGGTTGAAGGCGAGTTAGGTGTACTTGGCTCACTTGAAACCGGAGAAGCGGGCGAAGAAGATGGTGTAGGCGCAGAAGGTAAACTAACTACTGACCAAATGCTTACCGATCCAGAAGAAGCTGCTGACTTTGTAAATAAAACCCATGTTGATGCGCTGGCAATTGCGTGTGGTACATCGCATGGCGCTTATAAATTTACACGCCCGCCAACAGATGACATTTTAGCAATTGATCGTATTAAAGAAATTCACGCACGTATTCCCAACACGCATTTAGTAATGCACGGATCGTCGTCTGTACCACAAGAGTGGTTAGAGATCATAAATCAATACGGTGGCGAAATTCCTGAAACTTACGGTGTGCCAGTTGAGCAAATTGTAGAAGGGATCAAATACGGTGTACGTAAAGTGAATATTGATACTGACTTACGTTTAGCCTCTACCGGTGCTATTCGTCGTCATTTAGCGCTTAACCCTTCTAACTTCGATCCGCGTAAGTACCTAGCTGAAGCAACCAAAGCGATGACGGAGATTTGTGTAGCACGTTACAATTCATTTGGTACTGCTGGGCAAGCGAGTAAAATTAAGCCAATTTCACTGGACGACATGCACCTTAAATACTTAAGCGGTGAGCTAGACCCAAAAATTAGATAACGATCTTTGACTAAGTCATAGTGTAATAAAAACCAGCTGGCGTGATCTAGCTGGTTTTTTTATACCATAAAGCACGGGATCACTGTTATACCCACACAGTAAAATGGGATCACGGTTTTACTAACCACGCAGTTTTTGGATCATTCATTTACTAACTAGTGCATAGATTTACGCTAACTTTGGCGCTCAGTTAATCAGATCGTATTTTATTTATACAATAGATCAGCTAGTTAGTTATTTGACTAAGTATAACCATGATCCCAAATCCGAACAGCTTAGTAAAAACCTGATCCTTTTTAGGCTGCTTAGTAAAAAAAAGATCTATTTTTAACCACGCAATGATGTGTCCTAGAGCCTGTTTATCTTTCGAGGTTAAATTTGCAGCAGTCTATTTGGTATTTAGGCAAGGAAGAGCCTGTGTAGTGTGGTTATTCCCCATGAATAGGCGCTAACGTCGTATAAATGCCAAACAGGCGCTGCCCGAAGAGTTCTGCCTAGGGACAATTTA